>JBEOKA010000527.1:0-2776 GCA_040275325.1 Myxococcaceae bacterium
AGAAGATCTCGCGGCGCTGGTCTACCGCGCCGAGATTCGGCTTCAGAAGAAGCGGGTTCGCCAGGCGATCGATGATCTGCAGAAGGCCATCGGCCTTGGCTCGTCGAGTGAGCCGTTCGTCGATCGAGCGCGGCGCCTGCTGCAGATGGCCAGACGGGCAGTCAAGCGCTGACCGGCGCTTCGCGGCGCAGGCCTTTGAGTTAGGCTCGCCGCCCGATGGACGCTTCGGCACCCAAGACAGGCTTCCTCAACAAGTACTCCGACATCGCGCTCGCCATCATCGTCATCGCCATCATCGGCATGATGATCGTGCCGCTGCCGACGATCGTGTTGGACGTGCTCCTGACGATCAACATCAGCCTCTCGGTCATCATTCTGCTGATGACCATCTACATTCCGGGAGCGCTGCAGTTCAGCGTGTTTCCGACGCTGCTGCTGATCACCACGATGTACCGGTTGGCGCTGACGGTCTCGACGACCCGACTCATTCTGTCCACCGGAGACGCTGGCGAGGTCGTCTACTCGTTCGGCAACTTCGTGGCGCGCGGCAACTTCGTCGTCGGCGGCATCATCTTCGTCATCCTCGTGATCGTGAACTTCATCGTGATCGCGAAGGGCTCGGAGCGCGTCTCAGAGGTCGCCGCGCGCTTCACCCTCGACGCCATGCCCGGCAAGCAGATGTCGATCGACGCCGACCTTCGCGCCGGCTCCATCGACATGGACGAAGGCAAGCGCAAGCGCCGCGACCTGGAGCGAGAGAGTCAGCTCTTCGGCGCCATGGACGGCGCCATGAAGTTCGTCAAAGGCGACGCGATCGCCGGCATCATCATCACCGTCGTCAACGTCGTGGGTGGCCTCGCCATCGGCGTGATGCAGAAGGGCCTGGCGGTCGGAGACGCAGCCAAGAAGTACTCACTGCTGACCATCGGTGACGGTCTCGTCGGCATGATCCCCGCGATTCTGATCTCGACCGCGGCAGGCATCATCGTCACTCGCGTCGGCGGTGAAGAAGAGGGCGCTCACCTCGGCAAGGACGTCGGCGGTCAGCTGATCGCCTTCCCCCGCGCCATCGCGATCGCCGCGGGAATGCTCATCGCGCTCGGGCTCATCCCTGGCCTTCCGAAGTTGCCCTTCTTCGTGATGGGTGGGCTTGCCGGCCTCGGCGCCTACAAGTTGATGAACAAGGACAAGAAGAAGGCGGAAGGGGCTGTGGAGGGTGAGGGCGGTGAGAACGGAGAGAACGGAGAGACTCCCGCCGCCGCAGAGCCGCAGCCAAAGGAGCCAATCAACCCCGACTCCGAGCTCTTCATCCCCGTCGTGACCCCCATCGTGCTCGAGGTCTCTGACGCGCTGGTGCCCTTCGTCGACTCACGGCAAGACGGCGGCAAGTTCCTCTACGAGCTGATTCCGTTCATGCGTGACGGTCTGTTCGTCGAGCTCGGCGTTCGTTTCCCCGGTGTACGTGCTCGTGGAAACCCCGGCCTTCCGCCAGGCGCGTACCAGATTCAGATCAACGAGGTGCCCGTTGTCACGGGCCAGGCGACGCTGGGCCACATTCTCGTCAACGACACAGTCGATCGTCTCAAGCTGATGAACATCGAAGGCTTCGAGGCGGTGAACCCCGCGACCCGTCAACCCGCCGCGTGGGTGCCCGAGCAGAACAAAGAGATGCTCGAGGCCGCGGGCCTCACGACGTGGGACGTGCCGGGCTACATCATTCTGCACCTCGCGAGCGTGCTCCGCCGGCAGGCGCGTGAGTTCCTGGGCGTTCAGGAAGTTCAGTCGATGCTCGATCAGCTCGAGAAGGCCTTCCCGGCGATCGTGAAAGAGGTCGTGCCGAAGGTCGTGAACGTCTTGAAGCTGACGGACGTTCTGGGGCGCCTCGTCGAAGAGGAGATCTCGATTCGCGACATGCGCGGCATTCTGCAGGCCATCGCCGAGCACGGTCAGACCGAGGCCGACAGCGTCATGCTCACCGAGCACGTTCGCTCGTCGCAGAAGCGGTACGTCTCGCACAAGTACGCGCGCGGCACGAACACGCTCATCGTCTACCTGCTCGACCCGCAGATCGAAGACGCGATTCGCAGCTCGATCAAGCGCACCTCTGCAGGCACGCACCTGGCGCTCGAGCCCGACATCGCGCAGGAGATCGTGCAGGCCGTGAAGAACGAGTGCGGCCACCTGCCGCCCACCGCGCAGCGCCCCGTGATCCTCACCTCGATGGACATTCGGCGGTACGTGCGAAAGCTGCTCGAGTACGAGTTCAACCCGCCGTTCTCGGTGGTGAGCTACCAGGAGCTCTCACCCGAGCTGAACATTCAGCCGGTCGCCCGCATCAGCACCCGCTGAGCGGCTCAGGCGACGAAGACGAGCACGACCAGCAGAATCGCGATCAGCACGAACAGCCCAATCGCGCCCAACGCGATGAGGGTCTGCTTGTTCGAGAAGTCGATCAGCTTGCCTGAGCCCGGCTCTTCGTCCTCCGGGGGTGGATCTTCGGTCGTGTTCGATGGGTTGTCGTCGCCCTCAGGTGAAGGCTCGCCATCGACGGGCACGTCGGGCTGAGGCTCCTCGGCGCCGCCCTCGACGGGCTCAGGTTCAGGCTCTGGTTCGGGCGCTGGCGGTTCGGGCTCTGGCGGTTCGGGCTCGGGCTCGGCCTGGGGCTCTTCGGCGACGCTGACGGTGCCCTCGGTCTCCTGACTCTCGGAAGGCAACACGACGGGCGTCTCGCGCACCTCGGAGGGGTCGAGGAAGAGCAGCTTCACGCCACCGATCT
>JBEOKA010000528.1:0-26477 GCA_040275325.1 Myxococcaceae bacterium
AGACCCGAGCGGCGACGGCGCATCTGCTCGCTCAAGCTTCAGCCGGCGCGACCGTCTCGAAGCTCGCCGAGTGGTCGGCCTTCTTCGATCGCTTCGACGACGACCTCGACGTGCGCAGCTTCTGGCTCGCGCGCTACGCCCTCTCTCGGCTCGCGGGTGGCGACGCGCTGGGCCTCGCGCGCGCGAGAGATCGGGTGCTCGGGCGGCTGCAACGAGGACTCTCGCTCGACCGCGACGTACCGCGCCTGATGCGCGTGACGGGAACGACCGGCGCGGGTGGTGTCGGCACCGAACGTGCCTTGCGCGTCGCGCAGCAGCTCGAGGGGTTGCTCAAGGCCTTCGACGAGACGCCGCGCAAACGCTCTCCCGTCGAGGCGCCGCCGCACCTCACGCGGGCCTACGTAGGCTTCGAGTTCGCGTGGGGCTTCGCGCGGCTGGGCTCGGCTGATCGCGCGCGCGCGATTCGTGATCAATCGATGGGCGTGCTCGAGAAGGTCGCGGGCACCACCGACGCGAAAGATCAGAACGCTCCGGTGCACCGCTACCTCATGCGGGCGTACTCGGCGCGCATCGATCAAGCGCTCGAGGGCGTGTCGCCTGAGACGCCGCTGGGCCCCGAGATCAACGGGCAGCTGCCGAACCTCGAGCCGTTTCAGCGCTACAAGGTCGACCGCCTGCGCCAGTTCTCGCACGTGCTCGAGCCCCAGGAGCGCCTCGACGCGACCACCGACTTCTTCCGCGCGCACCAGAACCACGGCGCCGAAGAGCTCGCCGCGCTGCGCGGCATGAAAGACCCGGCCGAGCTGCTCAAGGGCATCGAAGAGCGCGCCCGCGTCGCGGCCGATGGTCAGCTCGCGGTCGAGGAGCGCGCCCGCCTCATCGACGGCCTGCTCGACTTCCTGCCCAGCGTTCCCGAGTCACAGGCGTTGCCGCTGCTCCAGCGCTTCGTCACCTTGTCCGACGCGATGCCGGCGAAGCTGCGCGCGCTGCTCTACGAAGACGCGCTCAAGGTGGCGGGTCACTTCGGCCGCACGGCGCTGGTGAAGCAGTTGGTCGCGTCGCTCGGGCGGCTCTTCTCAGAGCTCGGCGCCGAGGGCATGTCAGAGCTTGGCGCCACGCTGGTCGCGGGCGTGCGGTCGCTGCGGCGCGTGGGTCTGCGAGAAGAAGCCGGTGAGCTGCTGCAGCGCGCGTCGGCGGTGCTCAAAGGTGAAGACACCAAGACGCTCATCGCGCGGCTGGGCCTGGCGGGCGGGCTCGCGTACCTCGGTCAGACGGCGCAGGCGCAGCCCATCATCGACGACGCGCAGACGCGGCTGTCGCGCAGCGAGTCGGGGCTGATTCCGGTCGACCGCCTCAAGCTCACCCGCTTCACCGGCCGTGCGCTCGGTCATCTTCCGACCGAGACGGCGCTCCCCGGCCTGCTCCGCCTCGCGCAGCAGCTGCCGTGGGTCACCGATGCCTTCAACACCAACAGCCACTTCTGTCTGTCGCTGGTGGACTTCGCCGACGCGCTGGTGCTCGGGCACGTCGGTGACGACCTCACGCTGAACGAGGCCACCCGCCGCTTCCTCGAAGAAGACGAATACCTGGTCCGCCGGCGCGTGCACCGCGACGTCGGCGCCGTCACCTGAAGCCTCTGGGAGAGTCACCTCGATGAGTTCGTTGCCCGTCAAAGATCCACTCGACGCGATTCAGGACCTCACGCTCGAGCAGCTGTCGGCCGAGGCCCAGCCGCTGCGTGAGCGCCTCAACCGGTTTCGCGTCGCGCTCGGCCGTCACTTCGTCGACAAGCAGGCACTGGTCGATCTGATGCTCGTCGCCGCCGTCGCGCAGGAGCCCCTGCTGCTCGTCGGCCCGCCCGGCACCGCGAAGTCGGACCTCGTCATCAAGTTCAAGGACGCGCTGGGCCTCAGCGGCCTCGACTACTTCGAGTACCTGCTCACGCGCTTCACCGAGCCCAGCGAAGTGCTCGGCCCCATCGACATCAACGAGCTGCGCTCGGGCAAGTACCTGCGTCGCGAGAAGGGCAAGCTGCCGACCGCGCGCCTCGTGTTCCTCGACGAGATCTTCAAGGCGAGCTCGGCGATTCTCAACGCGCTGCTCACCGTCATCAACGAGCGCAAGTTCTACCAGGACGGCGTGCCGGTGCCGGTGCGCCTCAAGGTGCTCTTCGCCGCGACCAACGAGATCCCCGAGCACAGCGAGCTGGGCGCGCTCAAAGACCGCTTCGCGCTCAAGGCCGCGTGCCGCTCGGTGCAGGAGACGCACTTCGTCGAGCTGCTCGACGCCGGCATCGACTCGATGGTGAACAAGGACCTCAACCGCAAGCCGTGGGTCGAGGGCCACTCGTCACTCGAAGACGTGATGAAGGCGCACCGCTACCTCACGCTGCTCATGGCGAAGAAGGAGCCGCGCGACCGCGAGGTGTTCTTCCGCGAAGAGGTGATGCGCGAGTTCCGCCGCGTGATTCGAACGCTCGTGCGCGAAGACGAGGTGTTCGTCTCCGATCGCAAGCTCATCAAGCTGTACCGGCTGCTGCGCACCCGCGCGTGGATCGTTCACGGTGGCGCAGTCGAGCGCGAAGACCTGCAGCTGCTCGCGTACCTCGGGGAGACGCGCGAAGAGATCGACCTGCTCGAAGAGAAGGTGCCGCGCCTGCTCGGCCTCGGATGAACTCGGCCCTGAAACTCCTCATCGGCTTCGGCCTGCTTGGGCCGGGCCTGCTGTTGCTGCTTCGGGTGACGAAGATGGCGCCGCCGGCGCTCGAGTCGATCACCTCGTTCTTCTTCGGCTCGTTGCGCCCGTTCCTGCCGCTGCCCGCGGCGATGACGATTGGAGGCGCGATTCTGGTGCTGAGCGCGCTGACCTCGGCGCCGCCGAACATCGATCAGCGCCGCTGATCAGCCACCGATGAAGACGCGAACCTGCAGCGGCGCGAGCGCGGCCGACAGCCACTGCACGAACGCTGCGTAGTCTTCGCGCGAGAACTCGAGCGTCTCGCCCCGCCGTGACTGGGAGGAGATGAGGCACCGGTACTCGCTGATGACGCAGCGGGCGTTCACGAGGTCGAGCCAGCCGCACGGCAGTTCGCTGCGGGCCGTCGAGAGCGTCAGCAGCTGCTTCGTGCGCACGCCGCCTGCCGTCGTCCTCGCGGGCGCTCCGACGCACAGGGTTCTTCGGGCAGGGCCAACCGCACGCGCCGCCAGCTGTCCCATCATCGCCGAGCCGATCGCGAACAGCGTGCGTGAGGTCGACGTCAGGCCAGGAGGCGGCCGAGCCCGCGTTGGCCGGGGAGCGTGGGCGCGCATGCAGGCGGTCGCGTGGTTCATGTTGGTTGATTCCATGGCTGCCACCTTTCCTTCCCGCGGCTGCCTTGTCCGGCTGACGGGTGGCAGATAGAGATCTCCCATGCGTGTCACCCCCGTGTTTCTGCTGATCATTCTCTCGGCGTGCGGTTCTTCGCAGGCGACGTACGAGAAAGACGTGCGCCCGCTCATGGAGAGCCGCTGCACCTCGTGTCACATCGAGGGCGGTATCGCGCCGTTCCCGCTCACCACGTACGAGCAGGTCTCGGCAGTGAAAGACGCCATCGCGGTCGCGGTGAAGAACCGCACCATGCCTCCCTACCTCGCGGCGCCGGGCTGCACCGAGTACGCCGATGATCAGAACCTGACCGACGAGCAAATCGCCATGCTCGACGGCTGGGCGAAACAGGGCGCGGTGCGAGGCACGCCGACGTCGACCGCGACGAAGCAGACCGCGCTCGAGACGTCACTGCCGCAGGTCGACCTCACGCTCGGCATGCCCGCCGCGTGGACGCCGACGAAGGAGCCCGACGACTACCACTGCTTCGTCATCGACTGGCCGCACCAGACCGACAAGTACGTCACCGGCTTCAACGTGAAGCCCGGCAACGCGAAGGTCGTGCACCACGCCATCGCGTTCCTCATTCCGCCCGAGCGCCTCTCGACCATCACCGCGCTCGACGACGCCGAGCCCGGCCCCGGCTACACCTGCTACGGCGGCCCCGGCGGCAATCAGTCGACGGTCTCGTGGGTCGGCTCGTGGGCCCCCGGCGTCGCGCCGAACATGTACCCGACCGACACCGGGCTGCTCATCAAGCCCGGCAGCAAGATCGTGTTGCAGATGCACTACAACACCGCCGCGGCGCCCAACGCGGCCGAGCGCGTCGATCAGACGAGCCTCGAATTGGCACTCGCCGACTCGGTGAAGCGCAAGGCGTTCATCATGCCGTGGGCCGACCCGCGCTGGCTGCGCGACCACAAGATGACGATTCCCGCCGGCAGCCCAGACACGAAGCACAGCTTCTCGTTCGACCCGACGGGCTTCTTGAACACCATCTCGGGTGGGGTGCTTCAGAACAACGCCGCGGTGCGCGTGCACGCCGCGGGCTTTCACCAGCACATGCTCGGCACCGGCGGTCGCCTCGAGCTCAACAAGGCAGACGGCACCAACGAGTGCCTCATCAACCTGCCGCGCTGGGACTTCCACTGGCAGCGCTCCTACCGGCTCGCGACGCCGAAGCTGCTGCGCGTGGGCGACTCCCTGAAGCTGTCGTGCTCGTGGAACAACTCGGCCGAGTTCCAGCCCGTCATCGACGGCAAGCGCGCCGAACCCCGTGACGTGAACTGGGGCGAGGGTACGGGCGACGAGATGTGCCTCGGCATTCTCTACGTCAGCGAGTAGCCCTCACGGAGGGCACACCGTGTCTGACCCGTTCGGCGTCTGGGTCAGCACGTTCGATGGCGTGCCGCCGTCGACCCAGTTCCAATAGACGTCGAAGAGCTTCACGCTCACCCCGGCGTCGGTGGTGATGCTGGTGCCGAAGGTGTCGGCGGTGGAGTGGAGCGTGTCGTGCTTCGTACAGAGCGGAGCGAACACGCCCGGCTGCCGCGTGAACGCGCTGCCCTCTTCTGCGGTCGTGCCCAGCCGCTCGAAGGCCGACAGCTCCCGTTGCAGAATTCTCGCGAAGGCCGGCACCGTGAGGCCTGCGTCGGCGCCAGGCTCCCGCAGCCCTGGCTGAAGGTAGTTGTTCGAGATGAGGGTGTCGGCCAGCGCCATGCGGACGAAGAAGGGCGTGGTGATGTGGTTGCGAATGACGTGCGACTCGTCGACGCAGATCGACTCGCTGCCGGGCAGGTTGGTGCGGTGCCAGGTCTCGCAGCTCGAGTCGCGCCGTGAGCCGAGCTCCATCGCGTTCGCCGCGCTGCCAGCGACCCACTGATCGTACGAACGGATCTGCGACGGCGTGTAGTCGCCGTAGTCCAGCGTCGCTCGGTTGGGGCCCACCACGGCGTCGATGAGGCCGTACACCTTCAGCGGGCACGAGGCTCCCTGGCAGGCCGTGTTGTTCGAGCGCAGCAGGCTCGCCACGGCGTCGAGGTTCTGAATCATGCCGCTGCCGCCGGCCGAGTCTCCGTTGAAGAGCACCTCGGTTGCGTCGTCGAGGTCGGGCATTGGCGTCGCGGGCGTCGAGAAGCCGTAGCTGAGCGCCGGAACGCCGTCTTTGCGCAGCGTCGCCATCACCGCGTCGACGATGGACGCTCCGAGGAAGTGCATCGTGAAGTTCTCGGGGGCGTTCGTCTTCGGGTTGACGCCAGAGAACGCGACCGCGCGCCGCCGCCCGTTCCACCCGTCAGAGCTGCAGTACTCCATGATCACCTGATTCGAGTCGCCCACCGGGTTCGGCGTTGCCAGGGTCGGGCGCTCGAAGATGCCCTCACCCCGAATGGAGTCGGGCCCCAGGTTCGTCATCGTGAGCCGATGGAAGTTGGTGGGCTCTTCCACGAAGGGGCACTTCGCGCGCGTGTCGCACGAGCACCAGCGGGCCAGACACGTCGCGGCGCTGCCGCACCCACCACCGCCATGGAAGTTGATGAGCCACTTGTTGCGATTGGCGAGGTCGGCCGCGGGCCGGAAGTAGATGACGGCCGGAGTGCCATCGTTGCAGAGCGCGTCGGGGAAGACGGTGGTGTCGATGACGAAGCGTTGAAGCTCGTTCGAATTGCCGGGCCCGAACGGAGGCGTCGGGTTGCAGACGACAGAGCCAAGGGTTGCGACGCCTGCGTCGACTGCAGCGCCGCCCGCTGAAGCGGAGCCGCCAGCCGAAGCGGAACCACCCGCGGAAGCGGAGCCGCCCGCGGAAGCCGAACCGCCACCACTGCCCCCGCCGTTGCGGCCACCACATGCGCTCACTGCCACACACAGCACCGCCACCATCGTTCGAGTCGCCTTCACGTGCAGACCTCCCAGTGGTGCGCGAGCAAACCCGGTCGTCTGCCACTCGTTGCGCGCGTGCGAGCGCACATGGCTCCCATGCTGCGTCTGGCTCAGCGAGCCTCGGTCAGCGCCTTGCGGGTCTTCTCGAGCAGCGCGTCATCGAGCTTCGACGCCTCGAGCGACGTCACGGCGCGCTGGAGCGTCTGCACTGCGAGCGCCTTCTGGCCGAGCGCGAGCTGCGTGCGACCGAGCCCGCTCACGGCCATCGCCTCCCACGGAGCGTCCTG
Organism: Myxococcaceae bacterium; assembly: GCA_040275325.1. Lineage (GTDB taxonomy): Bacteria > Myxococcota > Myxococcia > Myxococcales > Myxococcaceae > Xiheimicrobium. The sequence goes on from JBEOKA010000528.1 coordinate 6,528, forward strand.
CGCCTTCTCTCGCTCCGAGAGCGCCTGTGTGAAGACGGGCAGCGCGGCCTTCGGCTGGCCGTTCGACAACAGACACTCGCCCTCGACCTCGAGCGCGACGGTGGCCTCTTCATGCTCGGGCCCGAAGGTGTCGACGAAGAGCTTCCTCGCCTGGTGCGCCGCCGCGAGCCCGTCGTCGAGGCGATGCGTCGCGCAGTGCGTGGCCGCGATGGCCGAGAGCGTCACCCCCACCATCAACGGCATCGCCGCCGCTTCGAAGATGGGCAGCGCCTTCTGGTAGGCGACGAGGGCTTCGTCGTTCCGCTCGAGCGCGCGCAGGGCCTCGGCGCGGCCCAGGTGGAGCCGGGCCACGTACTGGTTCTTCGGGCCCAGCACCTGCTCCTGCTCGGGGAAGATGGCGTCGATGCGCTCGAGGGCTTCGCCCGGCCGATGCAGCGCCACCAGCTTCTCGGCCACGCCGTTGATGGCCTGACCGACCTTGTGATGCGAGCGCCCGAGCGACTGCTCGAGCAGCGTGGCGGCCTGAATCATCAACGTCACCGCCTCTTCGTACCGGCCCTGGCCACCGATGGCGTTGGCGAGGTTCGCGAGCATCGTCACCGTCTTCGGGTGCGAGGGGCCCTGATGATCGCGGCGCAGCTCCCAGGCCGTGCGGTAACGCACCTCGGCCCCGGGGAAGTCGGTGCGGGTGAAGAGCAGGTGGCCCTGCTGGGTCGCGACCCTCGAGTCCATCTCCCAGTCGTTGCCGATTCGGGGCCGCAGCGCCTCGGCCTGCCAGACCCACTCCTCGGCGTCCTTCATGCGGGCGAGCTCGTTGAGCACGAACGAGAGCTCGATGGCGGCCAGCATCGCGAGGCGGTCGTCCTTCGCGGCGTGCGCGCGCGCCCAGGCATCACGCAGCGTCGGCTCGGCGGTCGCGTAGTCACCCCCACCGTCGAGGAGCTGTCCGCGCACGAGCAGCGCTTCGGCCTCGAGCGGCGCCCAGCCAATCGCGTGGGCCTCGAGCGCGGCCGAGGTGGCGATGGGCAGCCCTTCTTTGAAGCGCCCCGAGTCTTTGAGGGCCTGGGCGCGGGCCAGCTCGCGCTCGACGTGTTCGACACGTGCGAGCACCGCGGGCTGCTCCGGTCGCGGCGAAGGGGAGAGCAGAGCAGTCGCGTTCGAGCAGACCGAGAGCGGCGTCAACGAGAGCACCGCATCTTGCGCGCGGGGCAGGGTGCTCGAGTCGGTCGTCGCCAACACACCGAGCGCGCCTTCGACCTCGACGAGCCGTCGCTCGAGACAGGCCATGCGCACGGTGAGGAGCTGGTCGGACTGCTCACCGCGAAGCCTCGTCGCCTCACACGCCTCGCGATGCACCTGCGCCCACTGCGTGCCCCAGCGGTCGAGCTCATCGGCGATGCGCGTGAACGTGCTGGGGCCGCCGAGGGTCGAGAAGTGCTGCTCGAGCGCGCCGCGACGCTCGGGCGTCCACACCGAGGCGACCCGCACGGGTCCGGAGGCACACAGCTCGTTGCGCTGCCGCACCGACGCGAAGACCCCGGCCGCGATGGCGAGGAGCGCGAGCAGCGGCAGCGCGATGGCGAGCGGCCGAACGCTCCGTGGCTCGAGCGCCGAGAGCAGCGCGTGCATCGAATCGAAGCGCTCGCCGGGCGCGGCCGAGAGGCCCTTCGTCAGCGCCCTCACCACCCGCGCAGGGCCGGTCAACTTCGCGCCGGCGGTCACGACGTCGAGCGTGTTCTTCGTGAACGGCCTCGCGCCGGTGAGCGCCTCGGCGAGCGCCACACAGAACGCGAACTGATCGGCCTTCGCGTCGGCGCGGTGCCCGAGCAGCTGCTCCGGCGCCATGTACGCGGGCGTTCCCACCAGCGCGCCCGTCGCGGTCTGAAGGGACGAGGGGTCGGTCAGCGCCGGCGCCTCGAGGGAGGTGACGGAGAGCGGCGCGCCGGTCTCGCGCGCGAGCCCGAAGTCAGAGACACGAACCCGCCCGTCTGTGCCCACCAGCACGTTCTCGGGCTTGAAGTCGCGATGCACGAGCCCGGCGTCATGCGCCGCCGCCAGCCCGCGCGCGGCCTGTCGAAACGCGTCGAGCAGCATCGCTTCACCGCGGCGCTCGGCCTTGAGCCACGCGCGCAGGGTGGTGCCCTCGACGAACTCCATGGCGATGAAGACGGAGTCTCGAAACGCGCCTGCGTCGTGCACGCCGACCAGGTTCGGGTGCGCCACCTTCGCGAGCGCCTTCGCTTCGCGCAGCAGCCGTTGTTGGCCCTCGGGACCATCGACGAGCGGGTGCAACAGCTTGAGCGCCACCTTGCGGTCGAGCACCGGGTCGTACGCTGCGTACACGCGCCCCATCGCGCCTTCGCCGACCAACTCGAGCACCACGTAGCGCCCGACCGAGTCACCCCGCTGCTGCAGGCCCGAGGGCCGAGACGGCGCGGCGGTCTGCGAGACGAGGTTGGCGACGGCGACGCGGCAGCGCTCACAGCCGACCAGGTGCGACTCGACGTCTCCGCGGTTCTCGGTGGCCCCCGCGACGAAGGCGAGCAGGTCGTTCTCGGAGGGGCACGTCACGGCGCGGCAGCTTAGGCCACGCCGGCCCGCACCAGACTGTCGAGTGAGGTGAGGCCCAGCTGGTGGGTCTCTCGCAGGTGTGTCTGAACGAGCTCGCGCAGCCGCGTCACCGACTTGTCGATGGCGCGCATCACGGTCGACGGCGCCACCGCGTAGAGCTGGCCGATGGCCGTCAGCGTCATGCCGTCGAGGTAGTGGTGCTGCACCCAGAGGCGCTCGCGCTCGCTCAGCGCCAGCAGCGCCTGACGCATGCCTTCACGGAGCAGCTTTCGCGACTCCGAGACGACGAGCTCGGCCTCGAGGTGCGTCGACGGCGGGAGCAACGCGTCGAGCACTCGATCTTCCACCGCGTCTTCGCGAACGGCGCGCTTCAGGTCGACCTCGAGGCGCATGGCCACCGTCTTCAGCCACGAGCGCAACGAGCCACGGCCGTCGAACTCGCGCAGCTTGCCTTCCACGAGCGCGCGTTGACGCACCGCCTGGCGGGCTTCGTCGCTCACCGACAAGGAGCGCACGAGGGCGTCGAAAGCCTCCAACGCCTTGATCTCTCCGGAGAGTGCTGCGGCAGCGAGCTCGAGATCGGTCTGCATGCGAAGAGGAACCCACGACCGGGCGCTCGAGTGCACGCAAAATGGTCGTGGCCCAGGCCGTCGGTGCGGTGTGCTGACCCGAACGCTCCACTCCTGCGCCCTGCTCCTGCTGATGGCTGGCTGCGACGTCTCGCGCCCCGTCGAGGTGACGGCCTCGTTGACACGCCCACCTCCCGTCTTTCGCGCGAGCTGCATCACGACGTCGCTCGGGGTCTGCACCGAGTACACCGACGAGGCGTTCGGGCTGGGCGAGTCGTCGCTGAAGGCCGGCTGTGTCGAAGGTCGTGGCGCGTGGAGCCCGGCGCGGTGCCCGCCCGAGCGACGGTTGGGCCACTGCCAGCTGAGCGGTGTGCGGCGCGTCTACTACTCGGGCGGTGAGCTCGACTTCACGAGCGCGACGGCCGAGAAGGACTGTGTCGAGCTGCACCAGGGGGCATTCTCGCTCCGCTGAGGTCGGCATGGTGGAGTGCGCCGCCGTGACTTCGCCCTGCCCCTCCGAGAGCACGCTGATGGCGTTCGTGGCCGGGCACGGCCCCGATCGCGCGACCGTCGAGGCGCACCTCGTGGAGTGCGAGCGCTGCCGGGTGGCCGTCGCGGGGCTCGTCAGTCGAAGCGCTGCGCCGACCCGCGCTGAAGGAAGGCTCGTTCGTGGCGCCGAGGTCGGCCGCTACGTCGTGCTCGACCTCGTGGGTGAAGGCGCCATGGGCCAGGTCTATGCGGCCTACGACCCGGTGCTCGACCGCAAGGTCGCCATCAAGCTGCTGCACCCGCTCGTCGAAGGCGCCGAGGCGCAGGAGCGGCTGCTGCGCGAGGCCAAGTCACTCGCGCGCGTCGCGCACCCGAACCTGGTCGGCGTTCACGACGCTGGCGCCTTTCGCGACTCTGTCTTCATCGCGATGGAGTTCGTCGAAGGCCAGACGCTGCGCGCCTGGTTGCAGCCCCGAAGCCGGAGTCAGGCCGAGGTGCTCGACGCCTTCGTCCAGGCCGGTCGTGGGCTCGCGGCGGCGCACGCAGCGGGCCTCGTGCACCGCGACTTCAAGCCCGAGAACGTGCTCGTCGGCAGCGATGGGCGGGTTCGCGTCTCTGACTTCGGGCTCGCCCGCGACGTCACCGAGGCTCAACGAACCCCCGAGCTCGCGCCCGGCGCGTTGATGCTCGAGACGCAGACCGGCGCGCTCGTCGGAACGCCTGCCTACATGGCCCCAGAGCAGCTCGCGGGTCGCCGCGCCGACGCGAGGGCCGATCAGTTCTCGTTCGCGGTGGCGCTCTACGAGGGCCTCTCGGGGCAGCGGCCCTTCACCCGCAACGGCGCCGACGTCGTGAAGGCGGGCGCTCGGCCCGTCGGTTCGGCAGTGGTCGCGCAGGCGCTCTCGCGCGCGCTGGCGGCAGAGCCCTCGGCGCGGTTCTCGTCACTCGACGAGCTGGTCACGGCGATTCAGCCGGTGCCCCGCAGGCTGTGGCCGGTGCCGGTCGCCGCGGCGGTGGTCGTCATCGCGCTCGGGCTCGGGGTGACGCTGCGCCGCTCCGACGCGCTGTGCAGCTCTGGGCCCGCCCGGCTCGAGGCCGTCTGGCCCGAGCGCCGCAAGGTCTCGCTCGCCGCGCACTTCGCGAGCCTCGGTGGAACGCCCCTCTTCGAGTCGGCGAAGCGTGGGCTCGATGCGTACGGCGCCGGCTGGGCGGCGATGCACCGTGAAGCGTGTGAAGCGACGCGCGTGAAGGGCGAGCAGTCTGATCAGCTGCTCACCGCGCGCATGGCCTGTCTCGACCGACGCCTCGTCGAGGTCGAAGGCGTGCTGGGCGTGCTCGCGACGACCGACGCCACCACGCTCGCGCGTGCGAGTGATGCCGTGAACGCGCTCACGCCGCTGTCGGTCTGCGCCAACGCGAACGCCCTGCTGGCGCCGACGCCACGCGCCGAGCAACCACAGGTCGTGGAGCGGGTCTCGCGCATCGAGCAGGAGCTCGCGCGCGCGCAGGCCCTCAACGAGGCGGGTCGCTTCAAAGAGGGCGTGCCCATCGCGACGACGGCCGCGCTCGAGGCGCATTCCGTCGGTTGGGCGCCGCTCGAGGCCGAAGCGCTGCTGGTGCTGGGCACGCTGACGCAGGGCGCTGGCGAGCTGACGAACGCCGAGCCGATGCTGCGTGACTCGTGGGCCCGGGCGTTGGTGGCGAGGGCCGACCGCACCGCCGTCATCGCGGCCGTCAGCCTCTCGTTCCTGCTCGAAGAGCTCGGCCGCATGAAGGAGGCGCAGGAGTGGAGCTGGCAGGCCGCGACGCTGCGCGATCGCGTCGGCGACGACTTCGATCTCGAGGCGCGCGTCGCCAATCAAGAAGGGCACCTGCTCTCGACGAACGGTGACTATCGCGGCGCCGAGGCGAGGTACCGGCGCGCGTGGGAGCTTCGCAAGATCAACCAGGGCGAAGCCCACCCGAAGACCGTGCTCATGTGGGCGAACGTTGGCATGAGCGCCGGTGGCCAGGGGCACTACGAAGAGGCGGTGCAGGTGCTCCGCGGCGTGGCGGTGCAGCTCGAGCAGTCACTCGGCCGCTCGCACTACAAGGTCGGGCAGGCGCACTACGGCGTGGCCGAACAGTTGATGGCGCTGCATCGCGCGCGCGAGGCGTTCGACGTCGTCGCCGGCATTCTGCCCGACCAGGAGAAGGCGCTCGGTGCGTCGAACCCCCACGTCGGGCGCTTGTTGATGGTGCAGTCGAACGCCGCCACCGAGCTGCGCCGGTTCGACGAGGCGCTCGCCCTGCAGCGGCGGGCCCTGGCCGTCTTCGAAGGCGCGAAGGTGGCGCTGATGGTGGGTGTCACCACGCGCTCCATGGGCGTGACGGCCTGCGCGGCGGGCCGCCTCGATGACGCGCTCACCTCGTTCGACGCCGCGCGCCGTCACTTCGTCGAGACGTACGGGCCGACGCACGAAGAGGTGCTCGCCACCGACGAGGCGCTCGGCGCGTGCTTGCTCGAGCAGCACCGACCCGCCGACGCACTGCCGCTGTTCGAGCAGACCCTGAAGGCCCGTGAGGCGAGCGCGGGCCCCGACGACCCGTGGAACGCCACCTCGCTCAGCGGGCTCGGCCGCGCGCAGCTGGGCGTTGGGCAAAGGACCCTCGCCGTGGCGACGCTCACGCGGGCGGTGAAGTCGCTCGACACCTCGAAGCTCGATGACGGGCTGCTGCAGAAGACGAAGCAGGCCCTCGACCAGGCGCGCTGACACCACGCAAAACGCCGCCGGGCCCCCGCGTCATCGAGCGTGACTCCGCCGACCGTCAGCGTCGAGGTGACGAGGCTCGCCCGAGGCGTGCTGCTCGTCGTCGTGGCCGCGTGCGACACCGGCAAGCCCGCTGACGTCGCCGCGCCCGTACGGCCGGCTGCTGCGTTTCGTGCGAGCTGCGCGACACCGTCGATGGGCGTCTGCACCGAGTACGCCGGCGATGCCTTCGGCACGTCGCTCGCGAAGACGGGCTGTCTCGAGCTGCGCGGCCGCTGGAGCCCGGCGCACTGCCCGCCCGAGCGCCGGCTTGGCACCTGCGCCGTCACCGGCGGTACGCGCGTCTATTACCCGGGCGGCGAGCTCGACTTCACCAGCACGACGGCCGCGCGAGACTGTGTCGAGCTGTACCAGGGCGCATTCTCGCCCCGTTGAGGTCAGCCGCCCTGCGCCAGCTCGCGCATCTGCAACAGCCGCACGGCCGCGAAGACTGGCGCTGCGGCCAGCACGGCCGTGCACCAGCTCGGGCTCGTCACCCACAGGGGAATGAGCATGAGCGACTCCATGACGGTGGCCGTCCACCCGAAGGCGAGCTTCCGCGTGAGCGCGAAGAGCAGGGTGGCGAGCAGCAGCAACACCAGCGCGGGGCCGACCAGCAGCACCACGCCGAGCCGGGTCGACGCGTCACGATCGACGATGAGCGCGAGGCCAGCCACCACGACGGCGAGGCTGCCCGAGACGAGCAGCCACGACGCGATGAGCTGGGTGCCGTAGCTGCGAAGACGCTCGGGCAGCTGTTGCTGCGACTCGACGAGGGCGCACTCGGGGCAGGTGAGCTGCTCGGTGCGCAGCGCGGCCTCGGTGCAGCGTGAACACACGAAGCGCCCGCAGCGGCGACAGGTGGCGCCTGCGCCCATGGCCGGGTGTCGTGGGCACTTCGGCGCCGAGGCGTCGACGACGGGCAGCGCGTCCTGGCTGGAGGAGGCCGCCTCGCGGTGGTCTTCGAGCACGCCCAGGTCGACGCCGCAGCCCGGGCAGAAGGTCTCGTTCTCCGAGGCTGAGCCACAGGCGCCGCAGACCATTCGGGCACGAAGTGTAGCCGCGTTTCGCGCCCAAACGCTCGACGCCCCGTGACAGACTCTCGCCGTGGCTTCGGACGACCGTCTCGACTCTCAACGCGCCAGCGCTTTTCTGTCGGCCTGCCTCGGGCTCGCCCGCGCTCCGGTGCACACGAGCACCTGGGCTCAGCTGGCGCTCGAGACGCTCGAGACGACGTACGGAGAGCGGCCGCTGCTGCACGCGCCCACGCTGGTGCTCGACCTGACGGTGCTGCTGCAGGGCGAACGGCTGGCGCCCGTGCACCCCGACGCACCGCAGCCCGTGCGTGATGCACTGCGCGCGTACGAAGACCACGTGCTCGCCAGGCTCACCGCCGACCGCCGGTGGATGCGGGTGTCAGAGGGCATCGTCGCCGCGCCGAAGGAGCTCAAGGCCGCAGCCGTCGCGATGGTGGTGACGCAGGTGCTGGCTCGCCTCGGCGTCGACGGCGGGAGCGGCGTGAGCCAGGCCGTCGTGCGCAGGCTCGCCTCCCAGCCCGTCACCGACTTGCTCGAGGCCGGCCGGGTCGCGTTGGAGGACCCCGAGACCGCCGCGCGCGTCGCCGAGGGGCTGCACGTGCTGGCGAAAGCCGCGCGTCGTGCCCGTGAGGTGCTCAGCGACGCCGAGGTCTTCGTCGTCGAGAACATCGGGTCGCTCAAGACGCTCGGCGCCCGCGTGGCGTTGACCCAGCTCGCCACCGCCGCACAACTCGTCGAAGAGCGCCTTCCGGCTCGCCTGCGTGGCCATGTCTTCGAAGACGGTGACGCGCCCACCTCACTCGAAGAAGACAGCGCGTACCCCGTCGGTGGGTTCTCGAGCATCTCGACGTCGGGCAGCCTCGAGAACCTGATGACGAGCGAGCTCATCTACATGGACGATGACGGCGCGCCGCGGCCCGACCTGTTCGACGTGCGCTTCGTCGAGGGCGAGCTGCTCTACTTCGCGCGCGACGAGTCGGTGGCCGTGCGCAAGAAGCGCCGCGTGGTGTTCGTCTTCGACCCGTCGCTGAACGCCGCGCGCGTGCTCGACCCGAAGGCGACGTACCAGCGGCTCGTCTGGCTGCTCGGCGCGGTGACGGCGCTGGTGCGGAAGATGGCCGATTGGTTCGACACCGAGGCGCTCACCTTCGAGCTCGTGTTCGTGAAGGGCAAAGACGCCGTCTTGTCGGAAGAGCTCGGCGTCGCCTCGCTGGTGCTGCGCGAGTTCAAAGAGCGTGGGCAGGTCGACCTGCGCGAAGCCGAGACGACGGCGCAGGCGTGTCGTGAGGCGAAAGAGACGTGGCGGCAGCGCGCGCGGGTGCTGGTGTTCGGCACGCAGTTTCCCGCGGGGCTCGACGAGACGAATCAGCCCGACGCGTGGGTGTCGCTCAAGGCCGGTCGCCCCGACATCGCGTGGAAGGCCGGCCCCGTTCCTTCCGCTGACGACACCGCCGGAGCCGCCGACATCTGGGCCGTGCTTTCGCGCGCCTTGCTCGACGGGCTGCTCGCGCCCTCACGCCGCAAGTGAGCGGTCACTGCACCTCGTCGCCGAACAGCCTCACGCGCTGCGGGTTGGTGCCGTTCAGCATGCCCGGCAGCGGCATGTCGGCCGTCACCTGGTACACCTCGAGACGAACGATCTGCCGCTGCGGGCCCCAGCCGAGCGCGTTCGGCCGCCGGTAGAGGTAGTCCTTGAAGTTGCGCCAGTGGTGCCGCCAGTTCGGCATGCGCGCATGCACCTCGCACCAGTGCTGGTTCATGAACCACGCGCGGTCGAAGGGCTCGAAGTCGGGCGGGGCTCCGGTCAGCGGGTCGACGTGCGTGCCATCGGCGAGCATGGCGTCGACGACCAGCCGCGTGTTCTGCCTCGGCACGTCGGGCGCGAACATCGACCAGCCCTGCGGCACCTGCCAGGAGTTGATGAGGTCGGTCATCCACTCCGGGCGTGAGGCGGGCTTGAGCGAGGGCGGCACGGCCCAGTTCTCCATCAGGTTCTGGCTGATGACGGCCGCGAGCACGAGCGCCGGCCCCACCAGCTCGAGGGCTCCACTCACCTGCGCGAGCAGCGGCCTCGGCGGCGGCTTCGGCGTTGGCAACACCGAGGGCGCGAGACCCAGCAACGTGGAGCGCGCGAGCGAGAAGCCCGCCGGCATCGCCACCAACCACGACAGCCACCGCCAGCCCGGCAACACCTCGGCGACTCGTTTCACGTCGAGCGGCCCCAGTCGCGCACCAGGCACCGCCTCGAAGTCGAGCACCCGCCCGAGGTCGAGCCGCGCCGCCACACGAACTCCCAGCCGATGCAGCTCACTCGCGTCGTCGTACGTCACCTTCACGCGCGGCCTCACACTCCACCGCCGCTCGAGCCACCGCCACAGCCCCGGCGTCACGCACAGCAGGCCGAACGTCATCATCGAGTACGAGAACGGCCCGATGGTGCTGAGCAACGCGATGCTGCCGTGCAGGCCCCAGATGAAGACCAGCGCGAGGGGCCGCAGCTTCGCCTGCAGAAACGGAGAGAGCAGCAACACCACCAGCGAGCCCTCGACGAAGAGCGTGCCCCACGTCAGCGCAGGGCTCAGAAACCCCGGCTCGTGCAGCCGCACCCACTCGGCGAGCGAGGTCGCCATGCGGTTCTGCCAGAGCAGGTAGTGCACCGCCGTGCCGTCCTGCCAGGAGGCGCCCTGCTTGTGCACGGTGTTGAAGAAGTAGATGGCCGCGTAGTTGAAGAAGACGCCGAAGACGGCGAGGCCCGTGCGGGTCGAGACCTGGTCGTTCGTCCACGCGCGCGCCGAGAGCTCGGCAGGAGTCGCGCTCGGGTGATGCCGAAGACTGGCGAGCAGTGCGTCGAGTGAGAAGCGGTCGCCGAGCGGCAGAAACACCGTCCACACGGCGAGAATGTTCATCACCACGGTGCCGCCGTGCTGCGGCAGCAGGAAGCGGAAGTTCACCGACTCGACGCAGAGCAGCGCCAGCACCTGCATCAGCCGCGTCTTCCACCCGAGCGTGTACAGCACGTAGATGACGACGATGACGGCCATCGCCACGCGCACTTCGTTCGGCGTGCTGAAGCCCGAGAGCAGTGACCAGTAGCCGGGCGTGGGCGGCAGGAAGAGCGCGTAGTGGTTCGGCCAGAGGCCCTCGTTCGAATAGAAGCTGACGAGGTCGTCGCCGAAGAAGCCGGTGCGGTCGAGCAGGTTGCCGATGAGGAGCAGCCCGAACGCGACGCGGAACAACCCCAGCGTGCGGGTGTCGAGCGTGCCCCAGCGCTCCTTCACGAAGCTCCACATGGCTTGGTGTCTACACGAGGTGTGCGAGGCTTGCGCCCGGCGTGAACGACTTTCCCTCGCTCGAGCTGGTGGCGCTTCCCCTCGGGGGCGGCTCGACGCTCGTGCGTGGCCGAAGGTGGCCGCTCTCTCCACGGCTCGTCATCGGGCGCGCGGCGGGCAACGACGTGACGGTGCCTTCGCCCGCCATCTCACCGCGCCACCTGCAGCTCGAGTATCGCCACGCACGCTGGTGGGCGCAGGACCTCGGCTCCGAGAACGGGTCGCTGCACAACGGCGACTTCTTGAGCGACGCCGAGCTCGTCGACGGTGACGTGCTCGAGCTGCCTGATGGTCACTGCTTTCTCGTGCACCTCGACGAGGAGCGGGACGTCTCGAACCCCCCGCTCGAGAACGCCGTGCTCGCGCAGCCCGATGACGACGCGCTGTGGAACGTGTGGGCCGACTGGCTTCTGGAGCAGGGCGTGCCCCTCGGTGCGCGGCTTCGCGGCCAGGGCACGGGTGACGCGCGGTTCCTGCGCACGATGGCGCGACGGTTTCGCACCGGCTGGCTCGACGTGGAGTGGGCGCGCGGCCTGCCCCGTCGCGCCGTGATTCGTGCGCCAGGGCCGTTTCGATTGGCGAACGAGACGCCCGGTGCGCTCGTCGAGCGACTGTTCGAAGAGCCCTCGTTTCGTTTCTTGCGGGCGCTCGAGGTCGACCCGTTCAGCTTCGGCAGCGGCGCCCGGCTGGCAGAAGAGGTCGACGGTTTGCTCGAGGTGCTCACGCGGGTTGCCGCGCCTCCTGCGCTCGAGGGCCTTCGAATCGGGCCGGTGCCGGAGTTCGAGGTGAGCGCCGTGCATCGCGCCGCCTGGGCGCGCGTGCTGAAGCACAACCCGCGCATCGCGACGCCCATCGAGCGGCTCTTCTTCAGCTCGGGCAATGCGTCGCTCGAGGTCGTCTCGGCACCGAGCGGCGTTCAGGTTCGGCCGAAGCCGGGGTCGACGGTGGGGCTGGTGCTGGGAGAGCCGAACTTCATCGGCCAGCTCGACGAGTGCGCCGTGCAGCTCTCGGCCGACGACGAGCATGAGGCCTCGCGCCTCGCCCTGCGCATCGACCGCGACAACGGCCGCTGGTTCATCGAAGACGTCGCGGGCCGCGCCGGGGTTCGCGGCGCGCAGCTCGAGGTGAATGGGCGTCACACCCGGCTGGCCCATCTTCGCGACGCCGACCTGCTCGAACCCTGTCAGGGCCTGTCACTTCGATTTCGACTGAGGTGAGTCAGAACGTTGGCGCGATTGATGCGTACGCGAGAAGCGCGGCGCAGAACCTGCGCGGGGTCGCCCGCCCCGGAGCCTCCTCATCCGCAGGGTTGCCTGACGGCTGACGATTCGCATTGGGGAGCGAGCATGAAACGAATGACGATGGCCTTCACCGGCGGCCTGGTGGTCGGAGCTGCTGCCCTCGCCCTGAGCCCCAAGGCCCAGTTCCTCGCGGGCGGCGCGATGGCGAACGCCGCGTACCGCATGCAGGACCACTTGCACGAGTACGACCTCGAGCACAAAGACGCGACGCCCGAGCAGGTGTGGACCGAGTTCAAGTCGCAGAACGAGATGGCCGCGAAGGTGCGCGAGACGTTTCCGCGAACCGCGTACCACCCCGTCGTCGCGATGCTGGTGTGCATGGACGCTCGCATCGACACCAACGAGCTCGTCGGCGACACCCGGCGCAACTACTACGTCGTTCGAACCGCGGGCTCGGCGATGAGCGCGAAGGAAGAAGAGATGCTCGAGCTGGCGGTGAACAACGGCGTGAAGCTCATCGTGCTGACGCGGCACACCGACTGCGCGGCCGAGAAGGCAGCGAAGAACCCCGAGGCGCGCGCGAAGTACCCGGCGCTGGTGGCCGCGGTCGACGAGCGTGACCAGAAGACCGCCGAGTTCCTCGCCCGGCCCGCCATCGCCGAGCGCATCGCGTCGGGGACGCTCATCGTGAAGCAGCTCGACATCGACACCGCGAACGAGCACCTCGTCGAGCACGCCGACGCTCCGGCCGAGCACGCAGCCGCTCCCTCGGAGGAGCACGGGCACTGAGAGGTCGCGTGGTATGACGGGCCATGGCTTTCGATTCGTGGCTCGCCCAGCGCGCTGGTGACCTCGACACCGCGCTCGGCCGCCTCGTCGAGGTGAACTCGTTCTCGGGCAACCGCGAAGGCGGCAACGCGCTGGTCGCGCGCCTGGTGGAGCTGTTCACGATTCCCGGGGTCACCGCGCAGCGCATGCCCTCGGGTCGGTTCGCCGATCACCTCATCTTCCGCACGAAGGGACAGCGCGGCGAGGCGCCCATCGCGCTGCTCGGCCACTCCGACACCGTCTTTCCACCGGGCACCTTCGAGGGCTATCGCGCCGATGGAGCCCTGCGCCGCGGGCCCGGCGTCTTCGACATGAAGGGCGGCCTCGTCAGCATCGCGTTCGCGCTGAAAGCCATCGCCGAGAAGCAGTCGCTCGACACGCTGCCCCCACTCCGCATCGTCATCGTCGCCGATGAAGAGGTGGGCTCTCCCGAGGGCGCGCCGTTGATTCGCGCCTTCATCTCGGGCGCGCAGGCGTGTCTCGTCTTCGAGCCGGGGCGCAGCAACGACGCCATCGTCACCGAGCGGCAGGGCACGGGCTCGGTGTTCTGCCACGCGCACGGCAAGGCCGCGCACTCGGGCAACAACTATTGGGACGGGGTGAGCGCCATTCGCGCGCTCTCGAAGTTCGTCGATGCGGCCGAGGCGGTGAGCGACAGAAAGACTGGCACCATCGTGAACGTCGGCACCATCGGCGGCGGCACGTCGAAGAATACCGTGCCGGCCGAAGCGACGGCTGGCGTCGACCTGCGCTTCCAGACTCCGGCCGATGGCGAGCGGCTGGTGACGACGCTCAAAGACCTCGCGGCGAAGGCGGCCGCGGCCGTTCCCGGTTCGCGTCTCGACGTCGAGCAGGGCTCGATGCGGCCGCCGATGAACAAGGCCGACGGCGTCGACGAGCTGCGCCGCCGATACGGGAAGCACGCCCGCGCCGTGGGGCTCTCTGACGACGAAGCGCCCCGACAGGGCGGTGGCAGCGACGGCAATACCGCTGCGGCCATGGGCATTCCCACGCTCGATGGCCTGGGCCCGCGAGGGAAGGGCTTTCACACGCACGACGAGCAGATCGAGTTCGAGACGTTGCTGCAGCGAACGCGCGCGCTCGCCGCGTTCCTGGCCGGGTATGCACGCTGAGACTCCATCCCGAGGCGACTGGTTTTTCGCGTAAGCCGCGCTCGCCTCAGCTGTAAACCCGAGCGTAGGAAGCCGACCATGCCCAAGACCCTGCCCACGACCGGAAAGCCCTCGGCCGACGTGCTCGCCGATCTGCGCGCGATGCACGGCGAAGACGCGAAGTGGAAAGACGGCAAGACGTTCAGCCTCGTGTACTTCGCGGGCGACGAGGTCTCGCAGTTGCTCAAAGACGCCTACGGCGAGTTCATCGCCGAGAACGGGTTGTCACCGGTCGCGTTCCCCTCGCTGCGGAAGATGGAGTGCGAGGTGGTGTCGATGGCCGCGTCGCTCTTTCATGGAGACGAAGACGTCGCCGGCACGATGACGAGCGGTGGCACCGAGAGCATCATGATGGCCGTGAAGGCCGCGCGTGACTTCGCGAAGAAGACGCGAGGCATCACGGCTCCAGAGATGGTGGTGCCCTGCACCATTCACCCGGCCTTCGACAAAGCGGCGCACTACTTCGGCGTGAAGATTCTTCACGCGAAGACGCGGCCCGACTTTCGCGTCGACCTCGAAGACCTGGAGCGGCTCATCACGCCGAACACCGCGCTCATCGTCGGCAGCGCGCCGCCATACCCGCACGGCGTCATCGACCCCATCAGCGACCTCGCCGCGCTCGCGACGAAGAAGGGCGTGTGGTGTCACGTCGACGCGTGCCTCGGTGGCTTCTTCCTGCCCTTCGCCGAGAAGCTGGGCCGGCCGATTCCTCCGTGGGACTTTCGCGTGCCGGGCGTGCACAGCATCTCGGCTGACCTGCACAAGTACGGCTACGCGGCGAAGGGCGCCTCGGTGGTGCTGTACCGGAACGCTGGGCTGCGCCGGAACCAGTTCTTCACGTGGGGCGGGTGGAACGGTGGGCTCTATGCGTCGCCGTCGTTCTGCGGAACGCGGCCGGGTGGGGCCATCGCCGCGGCGTGGGCCGTGATGCATCACCTGGGAGAAGCCGGTTATCTCGCGCGCGCGAAGTCGGTGCTCGCGAGCACCGAGAAGTTGAAGGCCGGCATCAACTCGACGCCGGGGCTGCGCGTGTTGGGAGAGCCGCACGCCGGGGTGTTCTCGTTCGGGTCCGACTCGCTCAACGTCTACGAGCTCGGTGACGCGATGGACGCGCACGGGTGGAAGCTCGACCGCCAGATGGACCCGCCAGCGCTTCACTGCATGGTGACGCCGGCCCACGAGAAGGTCGCCGACGTCTTCGTGAAGGACCTGAAGGAGTGCGCGGCGAGCCTCGCGGCCGGGCATGCGGCTCCCGAGGGCAGCGCGGCGATGTACGGCATGGTCGGCGCCATCGGAGACCGCTCGCAGGTGAACGAGTTCCTGCTCGATTTTCTCGACGGTCTGTTCGAGCGCGTCTGAGTCGTGGGCGTTCTCGCGTTGTCTGCGCTCGTGCTGGTGAGCTTCTTCGTCGAGGCGGCCGCGGGCTTCGGCAGCATGGTCGTCGCGCTCACCGTCGGAGCCCTCTTCATGCCCGTCGACGCTCTGCTCGGCTTGCTGGTGCCGGTGAACCTCGTGCTCTCGGTGTACCTCGTCGCGCGCGGGCTGCGCTTCGTCGACTGGCGCTTCCTCGTACGCCGCGTGGTTCCGCTCATGGCGCTGGGGCTCGTTGGTGGAACGCTGCTCACCCGCGTCGTCGATGCGTCGGTGTTCAAGCCCGTGTTCGCGGTGTTCGTCGTCGTCGTCGCGGCGACGCAACTGAAACAGGCGCTCTCGGTTCAGAGCGCGCCGAAGCCGCTGCCCGAGGTCGCGCGCATCGGCGGGTTGCTGGGGGCCGGTGTCATTCACGGCATCTTCGCGACCGGCGGCCCGCTCGCAGTCTTCGTCTCGGCACGTGAGCTCGCCGACAAACACGCGTTCCGCGCGACGCTCTCGGCGTTGTGGGTGGTGATGAACGCCCTCGTGGTGCCGCGCCTGGTGCAGGATGGGGTGGTGACCCTCGATTCGTTGAAGACGAGCGCGCTCATGTTGCTGCCGCTCTCGCTCGGAACGCTGCTCGGTGAGCGGGTGCACTCGGCGCTCGACGAGCGGAAGTTTCGGGTCGCGGTCGCGGCGTTGCTCATGGTGGCAGGTGGCGTGCTGCTCGCCGGCTCGGTGAGCCGCGCATGATTCAGGCGGCGGCGTGCCTTCTGGTGCCTGCGCTCGCGATGTGGGCGGCCGAGCGGGTGAAGCTCTTCAAGCTGCTCGGGCCGGTGGTGCTCTGTTACGCGGCCGGCATCATCGCGGCGAACGTTCCTGGCGTGCAGGTCGACCAGAAGGTCGCGATGAACCTCAACGAGGGCTCGGTGGCGCTGGCGATTCCACTGCTGCTCTTCTCGACCGAGTTGAAGAAGTGGCTGTCGTTGGGGTGGAAGCTGCTGCTCTCGTTCGCGCTCGCGTGCGTGTCGGCCGTCGTCGCTGCAGGTGGCGTCGCGTGGCTGTTCCGTCACCAGACCGACGAGTGGTGGAAGGTGGCCGGCATGCTCGTCGGCGTCTACGTCGGAGGCACCGCCAACATGAGCGCCGTCGGCCTCGCGCTCGAGACGAAGACCGAGACGTTCGTGCTGCTGAGCGCCGCCGATGTCGTGGCCGGTGGAGCGTGGTTGCTGGTGCTGCTGACCGTCGCGCAGCGCGTGCTGGGAAAGGTGCTGAAGCCCTTCACCCTCGAGGCGCATCACGAGCTCATCGAGCACCCCGGCGAGAGCCTGAGCGTGTGGACGAAGAAGCACATTCCTTCGATGGTGACCGGCTTCGCGCTCGCCATGGCGATGGTGCTCGTCTCGGTCGGCCTGTCGCTGGGCATGAAGGGAAAGATGGACGTGATGGTGGTGCTGCTCACGCTCACGGCGCTCGGCATTCTCGCGTCGCTGCTCCCGCAGGTGCGCGCGCTCAAAGGGCCCTACGAGCTCGGGGAGTACATTCTGCTCGTCTTCTGTGTCGCGGTCGGGTCGCTCGCCGACGTGCGGCAGGTCGCGGGTGGCAGCGCGGTGCTCTTCGCGTTCGTGGTCGCGGTGATGCTGACGGCCATCGTGCTGCACATGTTCCTCTGCTGGGTGTTCCGCATCGACGTCGACACCGCGCTGATCAGCTCCACCGCCACCATCTATGGGCCGGCGTTCATCGGCCCCGTCGCGGCGTCACTCAAGAACCGCGCGCTCGTCGGGCCTGGGCTCACGATGGGCCTCGCGGGAATCGCGCTCGGCACCTGGCTTGGAGTTGCCACGGCTCAAGTGCTCCGCGCGCTCGGTGGCTGATCACGTGGTGCAGCGGCGGTGCTCTGCTACAACCCGCTCCCCGTGAGCGCGGATCTCGCCGATGGGCAGACGGTTCAGGTGAAGGGCTCGGGCTCTTCCATCTACACGCTGAAGAACAACGGCGGCGTGTACTCGTGCACCTGCCCCGCGTGGATGCACCAGGGCCTCGCCATCGAGCGCCGCACCTGTAAACACCTGCGCGCGTATCGCGGCGACGAAGCCGAGACCGCGCGGCTTGGCTCGGCTCCGCTCTCGGGCAGACCGTCGCGCCCGAAGACGCCGAAGGCTCCGGGCGAGGCTGCGACCGACGATGGTGACGACGAAGGCCCGCCGATTCTCCTCGCGCACAAGTGGGAGAACGACGTCGACCTCACCGGCTGGTGGATCAGCGAGAAGCTCGACGGCGTGCGCGCGTACTGGGACGGAGAGCGTTTCATCTCGCGCCTCGGCAACGAGTTCTTCGCGCCGAAGTGGTTCACCGCGAATTTGCCGAAGGTGCCGCTCGACGGAGAGCTGTGGGGCGGGCGCAAGCTCTTCCAGCGCACCGTCGGCATCGTGAAGCGGCAAGACGAGACGCCGCTGTGGAAAGAGTTGAAGTACGTCGTCTTCGACGCTCCGAAACACGGCGGCGTCTTCGAAGAGCGCGTCGCCTTCATCGAAGAGACGATTCGCGCGCTGAAGCACGAGTTCCTGCACGCGTGCGAACACGTGGCCTGCGAGAACACCGAACACCTCAAACGAGAGCTCGCGCGCGTCGAAGGGCTTGGCGGTGAAGGCCTGATGCTGCGGCAGCCGCGCTCACGCTACGAGGCCGGGCGCTCGAACACGCTGCTCAAGGTGAAGTCGTTTCACGACACCGAGGCGCGCGTCATCGATCACCTGCCGGGCATGGGCAAACACAAGGGCCGCCTCGGCGCGCTGCTCGTCGAGCTGCCCGACGGCACCAAATTCAACGTCGGCACCGGCTTCAGTGACGCTGAGCGTGAGAGCCCGCCGAAGATCGGCTCCATCATCACGTTCCGCTACCAGGAGCTGTCGAACACCGGCGTGCCGCGTTTTCCCAGCTACGTCGGCGAGCGCATCGACGGGAAGTTGCCCGCGGCCGGCTCGGTTCGTCGCGTCGAGGCGATTCACTCGAAGCCGTCGTCGGCTTCGCCTATCACTGTCGTTGCACCAACACCGCAGCCCATTCACCAACCACCGAAACCGAGAGGGAACATGCCGCTTCGCCGCTTCGAAATGACCGATGGTGACACCAACTACTTCTGGGAGATCGACACGACCGGGTCGAAGCAGAAGGTGCGGTTCGGCACGTTCGAAGAGAAGGAGAAGGTCTTCGAAGACGACGACGAGGCACGCGAGAACGCCGAGAAGAAGATCGCCGAGAAGGTGGGCAAGGGCTTCAAGGAAGTTGGTGGCGCTCCTGCTGCGGGGAAGAAGAAGAGCCCGTTCGATGACGAAGAAGATGACGCGCCGAAGAAGAAGCCGGCAGCGGCGGCTCCGGCAGCAGCGGCCCCCGCAGCGAGCGGCAAGTCGTCGAAGGGCGGCGAGGCTGGCGCGCGATACTTCGAGTTCATCGAAGGAACGTCGGCGAAGTTCTGGGAGATTCGTGTCGAGGGCAGCACGTTCTTCACCCGCTACGGGAAGATCGGCACCGACGGTCAGGTGACCCAGAAGGACTACGACAGCGAGGCGAAGGCGCAGGCCGAGGCGGCGAAGCTCGTCGCTGAGAAGACGAAGAAGGGTTACGCCGAGAAGTGAACAAGCGGCGCGTACGCGTCTCGAACTCGGAGCTTGACCGGCCATCGTTGCTGTTGGCCGGTGACTCGGTTGCGGTCGGGAACCTTCGCGACGATCTCGAGTCGTACGAACTCGTCTTGGGGAGCGTGTCTTCAGCTCAAACGAGCTCGTTCAGGTTCGGTGTCGACTTTGCGTGGGACTTCACCTCGCGTTTTCGGCCCATTGCGCTTCGTGGTCCATTGGTCGTGGTTCACGCTGCGGCCAACCCGCAGCTTTCGAGACGGGGCGATGGCGTTCTCGCGTGTCTCAACGTTCGAACGGGAATCTGGGAAGAACTCGGACGCGGCGAGCTCACCGTCGCTGCTGCATCACCGAACGGCCGCTGGATTGGATGGCAGGTCGAAGAGCAGATCTCGGTCATCGACTTGGATTCGCGACGTACGCTCTTTGAGGTCGCCGCCACCGCTTGGCGTATGGCGCTCTCGAATGAACTGGTCGGCGCGCTCTCGGGGCCTGAATTGACTGTCCGCTCTCTGGACGGCACATTGATCGGAGCCTCGCAGCTGCACGAACAACCTTTTTCGTTGTTGGAGTGTCCTGACGGATTCCTTGCCGTCTCCCGAACGGGGCGAGTGGAACGGTGGAGCAGGGCAGGGTTGACGCCACTACCCTCCGTCCCCATTCCATTGCTCGACAGCAATCACCTCAAGCTCGAGTTGATCTGTGCCGACGATGAGCGGCTGGTGTCGTTCGACCCAATCGCGCAGACCTCGGTTGAGCTTGGTCCGTGCGGACACGACGACGCTCTGAGCGTCGACTTCTACGACAGGAGAATGGCGCGGCTCGAAGCCGGCGCTCGCCACGTGAGCATCACTTCGTTCTGATCAGCCGCGTGTCATTGAGATCGTTCTGGTCGCCGGGTTGGACGCTGACGTAGCGTCCGCCCGCTTTTGAC
>JBEOKA010000529.1:0-16409 GCA_040275325.1 Myxococcaceae bacterium
CCCCGCGTCGGCCATGGTGCCTGCGTCACGGCCAGCGTCGACGGTGGGCGTCGGGAAGTCGTAGCTGACGACCTCGGTGCGGCCACACGTGAGGGCGGCGCTCGCGAGCACCACGACCACGACGAGGGAGCGGATCCGCACGGGTCGCACTTAAAGCCCCGGAGTCGACGGAGACAAGTCCTCCACCCTTTCGACGACGCGCGTGACCCGAGGCGGCTGTATAGCCATTGCAATCACTCGCAAGTCGCCAATCAGCGCTGACGTGCACCGCCTTGCGTCGTGCCGCGGGGTGCGACCCAGCCTCGGCTGGCGGTACCCGGCGCAGGACGGCCGAGGTCGTAGACGGTGACTCGCGGAGGCGCCCAGAAGTCACGGTCGCAGGTCGGGCAGTCGGGCTCCGCCGCGAGCACCGCGATGGAGCGGCCGTTGAAGCCCACGCTCCTCGACGCCGCGAGCGGCAGGTCGACGGTGGCGCCGGGCGGTCGGTCGACGAGGGCGCAGCTCATCACCTCGAGGCCCAGCGGGTGCACCTGGCGCACGCGCGTCTCGTCGAGCCCCGTCGGAGAGCGCAGCCGCTCGACCCTCGAGCTGACGAAGAGCGTGTCGCCGCTGGTGGTGAGGAAGGTCTCGCTCGCGACGTCAGCCACCATCGAGAACGGGCGCGTGCGCGCGCCGCGTGCGTCGACCGACTGCAACGCGATGACGGGCGGTGGAATCGAAGGCGGCAGCGGAGGCACGGGGGCGGTGGACGCCGCGAGCCGTGCGCGCGTGGTGCCATTCGACGTGCCCTTCCACGACAGCGTGTCCCACTCCGCAGCAGACGGAGCTTCCAGCTGCCGGCCGTTGGTCGCGTCGAACACGGCGTCGTCGGCCATGATGACGCGGTCGGCGACCACCATCACTGGCGGGCTCGACCGCAGCAGGTCGACCGAGAACGCCACCCCGCCGTCGGCCTCGATTCGCTCGAGCAGCGCCACCGGCGCGGGGAACGGGTCGATGGGCAAGACGACGTTCGCCTGGTCGCGCAGCACGAACGCGGCACCTCGCTCCGAAGTGACCAGGCCGGTGAGGCGTGACGGCCGCTCGACCGAGCCCAGCACCTGCCCCGTCGCGACGGAGACCCGAACGAGCGACCACGCCTCACTCTCGCCGTCGGAGCGCACGAGACTCCACAGCGCGCCGTGGCCGTCATCGGCGAGCGCGAGCAGGTGGGGCGAAGGCGCCAGGAGCGCGCGCTGCCATCGAACGACGCCAGTGGTGACGTCGACCGCCGCCAGCGCGCCGTCGGCGTCGGCGAAGATGAAGAGCCCGCCCGAGACGAGCTGCAGCCCGGGCAGGTTCGGGCCGGTGAGGCCCACGCCGAGCACCTCGGTGGCGAAGCGCTCGAGGCCCTCGTTGGTGCGCGAGCTGACGACGCAGCGATGGTTCGGCTGCTTCGGCACTTCTCGCGGCGTGCCCATGCGGACGTACGTGTTCGTGCACTCGACCCAGTACCAGTTGCCCTGCTCGTCGGTGACGCCGTCGAAGCGGAAGTCAGAGGTGTTCGACGTGTACGTCCACCGCGGCGCGAGCGTGTGCTCGGGCGCCTGCTCGCAGACCTTGTTGCGACACACGCCCTCGGCGCGGCAGGCCGACGCGGGAGAACAGGTGAAGCCCTCGGGTGGAACGACGGCTCGGCACTGGCCGGCGAGGCACACGTTCGCGAGCTCACAGCTCACCGCACCGCAGGGCGTCCCATCCACCACGGGCGCGGAGCCGCAGCCTCTCAGCGGGTCGCAGAGCGCGGCCTGACACGGGTTGGCTGGCGCAGCGCACTCGACGGCGACGTGTTGGCAGCCACTCCCGACGGCGCAGGAGTCGGTGGTGCACGAGTTGGCGTCGTCACAGCGCGCGGCGCGACCAACGCAGGCTCCGGCCTGACAGGTGCCCGCTTCGATGCAGGCCAGCACGTCTTCGCAGGCGGTGCCGTCGGCTTTGGGAGTTCGCACACAGCTGAGCGTGTCGGGGTCGAAGCGCGTGGTGTCACAGACGCCGGCGGCTCCGCAGTCGAGGGGAGCGACGCCTTCTCCGTGCAGCGAAACCTCGACGCCATCGAGCAGCAGCACACCGTTCGCCATGCCGACCGACGAGGGCGTGAACGTCACCTCGACGTCGACCTCGGCGCCGCCTGGCACCTCGATGGTTGGCGCGACCGAGAAGGGCGCGTGGGTGCCGAGCGTCAGTGTCTTCGCGACCCGGGAACGGTTCGTCACCGTCAGCGGCCGAAGCCTCGAAAATCCGAGGGCGGTCGGTGGGAAGTCGACCGCAGCAGCTGCCTCGACCTCGCCCGAACCGGTCGAAACCACGAGCGGATCAGCACAGGCCGTCACCACCAGCACCACGAAGAGCCAACGCATGGCGCGGCCGCAGGGCAACCGGCGTGCCGAAGGGCCTCGTCGATTTCTTCATAAAGGCGCTCCGCCGCGCCCAACACAGAGCACAGGCCGGCGCGAACGACGCGCTCGGGTCTCAAACAACAGGAGCAGGTCATGCTGCGTGCAGCGCTCGTTTTCGTGTCGTGTCTGTCGTCGATGGCCTTCGCGCAGGTCGACGAGGTCGAAGAGGTCGAGGTGACGGGCGCGGCCGTGCAGGTCGGCAACGTCGGCGCCTCGGTGCAGGTCGGCCCGCTCGGCGCGTCTGTGGTGATGCCTGGCGTTCAGGCGAACGTGCGCGTGGGTGGTGTGGTGCAGACGAGCACCGTCGTCGTCGAGCAACCGGTGGTCGTGCGCGAGCGCGTCATCGTGCAGCAGCAGCCGGTGATGGTGCGTGAGCGCGTCGTCGTGCAGCAGCAGCCGGTGTACGTGCAGCAGGCCGCGCGCGACTGCGGGACCGGCCCCAGCGACCCGGGCTGCGTGATGACGAAACAAGGCCAGCTGCCGATGGACGGTGCGACCTTCGCGGGCGTGCTGCAGACCCTTCGCGCCCAGCGCAACACGATTACTCGCGAGGAGATGGCGCAGAAGATGTTCGCGCGGCACTACGTCACGGCCGCGCAGCTCGGGCTCGTCATCGACGCCTTCGCCGACCACGGCATCACCCAGCTCGACGTCGCGAAGGAGCTCGCGCCGCGCGTGGTGAACCCGCAGCACGCCATGGTGCACTCGACGAAGTTCCAGAACAGCATCTCGGCCGAGGAGTACGTCGGCGTGATGGCTGCCCAGGCTCCTGGCCGCTGAGGCGACACGAATGTCGTGAAGCGGCTGACCGCTCGAGCCCGACGATTCCGGTCGGGCGCTTCTGACTGGGAGCCGCACTCCAAGGCACCGGAGCGTGATACTTCGGCGCCATGGACGAACTCACGCAACGCACCAACGCGCTGAAGGCCATGCCGCTGCTCGCCGACGTTCCGCACGGTGAGCTCGAGAAGCTGGCCTCGCGCCTCACCGTCGAGCAGCACCGCACCGGCAGCGTCGTCATCAAAGAGGGCGCGAGCGGCGCGGCGGCGTACTTCGTGGTCACCGGCACCTGCGAAGTTCGGCGTGAAGGCCGCCGCGGCTCGAAGCGCGTCAACGTGCTCAAGCGCGGCGACTGCTTCGGAGAGCTCTCCATCATCAACCCCGCGCCCCGCTCGGCCACCGTCGTCGCCCTCGAGAACTGCGACCTGCTCGTGCTCTCGGAGCAGGACTTTCGCGACGCGCTTCGCTCGAACCGGTCGATGTCGCTGCAGCTCGTGCGCGCGCTCGCCAAGCGACTGCAGGCCCGCGAAGACGAGTTCACGGGATGATCACGACCTCGACGACGCCGTCGTGCACGATTCAGCAGCTGCTCGACGACACGCAGTACGACTTGAAGCTCGAGCTCGTCGCCGGCCAGGCGGGTCTCGACCGCCGCATCTCGAGCTCACGCATTCAGAAGCCCGGCCTCGCGCTCACCGGCTTCACCGAGCACCTGCACCCCGAGCGCCTGCAGGTCTTCGGCAACACCGAGATCAGCTACCTCAAGCGGCTGACCCTCGATGAACAGGTCGCCGTGCTGCAGAAGGTCTTCGAGTCGAACCTGGCCTGCGTGGTGGTGACGAAGGGCCTCGAGGTGCCAACGCCGCTGCTCGAGGGCTGCGAGCGCACGGGCCTCTCGCTCATGCGCACGCCGCTCATCTCGTCGGCGTTCATCTCGCAGGTGCAGTCGTTCCTCGAAGAGACGCTCACCGCGTCGGGCAGCCTGCACGGCGTGCTCGTCGACGTCTTCGGCGTGGGCGTGCTGCTGCTGGGCAAGTCGGGCATCGGCAAGAGCGAGATTGCGCTCGACCTCGTGATGCGCGGGCACCGGCTGGTGGCCGACGACATCGTGAACCTGATCCGCCGCGGCGGTGACGTGTACGGCCACGGCAACGAGATGATTCAGCACCACATGGAGATTCGTGGGCTCGGCATTCTCAACATCAAAGACCTGTTCGGCGTGGCGTCGGTGCGCGACCGCAAGAAGATCGAGCTCGTCATCGAGCTGGTCGAGTGGACCTCGGGCGCCGAGTACGACCGCCTGGGCCTCGAGCA
Source organism: Myxococcaceae bacterium (assembly GCA_040275325.1). Lineage (GTDB taxonomy): Bacteria > Myxococcota > Myxococcia > Myxococcales > Myxococcaceae > Xiheimicrobium. The sequence continues at coordinate 4,530 of JBEOKA010000529.1, forward strand.
GGAGTCGATGAACATTCTGGGCGCCGAGCTGCCGCACGCGGTGGTGCCGGTTCGCCCGGGCCGCAACATGACCACCATCGTCGAGGTCGCCGCCCGCAACCACCTGCTCAAGCTGCGCGGCCACCACTCGGCACAGGAGTTCGCCGAGCGCCTCTCGCAGGCCATCTCGAAGCAGGGCACGCCGTCACAGGGCAAGCAGGCGATTCCGGGCCCGCGGCCGACGCCGCACTACGAAGAGGACGTGGAGTGACGTTCGACGAGGCGCTCTCCTCGAAGAAGCTGCGGGTCTCGTGGAGCGTCGACCGCCCCGGCGACCTGCCCTCCGACGTCGTGGCGCGCGTGTTCGAGCTGGTGTGCGAGAAGCAGGCCGAGCGCCCCGGGCTCTCACAAGACGAAGCGCTGGTGTTCGAGAGCGCCGCGCGGCGTGACGACGGCTGGCACGTCTCGGGCCGGTACGTGTTCGACCGTGACTTCGCGAGCCAGTACGACGCGACGGCGACGTGGCGTTTCGAAGCCGTCGTTGGAGACCAGGCGACGCTCTCGACGTGGACCCCGGCCAACGAGCCGTAGCTGCGTCAGCGCCGGAAGATGATCAGCCCGCGTTTGCTCCCGCTGGACGAGTCGACCGTGTTCATCGCTTCGAACAACCGCGGCGTCGGCACCAGCCACGGGCCGTAGCTCTCGTTGACGTCGAGCACGAAGACCAGGTCCTCTTCTTCCAGGAAGCCGCCAATGGGCGAGTGGTGCCCGCCTCCGGTGCCGAAGAGCGGCCCGCGGTGAAAGTTCGCCACGAGGCGCACGCTCGGGTCGTTCGCGTGGCGCAGTTCATCGCGCAGCGCCTCGACGGTCTCGGGTCGAACCACGGTCACCTTCCACACAGAGCTCGACTCTTGCGAAGCCTCGGCGAGGTCATCGAGCGTGAGACCGCCGAAGCAGAAGCCGTTCACGCAGCCCGGGCCGTGCGCCGCCAGCTCTGAAGGAGTCGTCGGCTCACCACCCGAGCGCAGCACGTTCGCCACGCTCGTGGGGCCGCATGAGGTCGGGTTCGTCTGCGAGAGCAACGGCCTCGGGTACTTCGCTGCCACGGGCAACGCCCACGCCTTCTCGAGCAACGCCGCACTCTGAAACGTCGGGCTCTCGCGCAACGACACGAAGCCCGGCGGTACCTCTGGCGTACGCGTCGCGAAGAACGCCAGCGCGGCGAGCACCAACACCACGAGCGCGACCTTCTTCAGCATTGGCGCGAACGGCGGCGAGTGACCAGCACGGCGGCCACGACGAGCAGCAGCGCGCCCTCACCCGTCGAGCAGCCACAGCCCGGAGCCTGAGCGCCACCGACCCCACCATCAGCTGACCCGCCATCGACTGATCCGCCGTCGACTGATCCACCATCGATTGCCCCACCATCGGCGCCAGCGTCTCCGGCAGCCATCGGCACGACATCGGGCCAGGTGACGTCGACGCCGAGCGAAGGGAACACCACACACTGCCCACCGGGCACCGGCCGGTCATTGGCGAAGTCCCAGCGCACGAGCCGGACGTTCACGATGGAGCCAACGAGCCCGCCAGCGTCGCGGCGTTGATCAGCCTGAAGGACCCTGGCCTCACCCGACTGGGCGAAGAACTCCTCGAAGCAGACGGTGCGGGTGCAGCGGCGGCCGTAGCTGACGCACAGCTCGCACGCCTGCGCGGTTCCTCCGAGCACCCGCGTCGCAGGCAGCGTGAGGCCACTGAAGAAGGCGGCCTCGAGCGAGAAGCGCTCCATCTCTCCATTCGAGGTGGTGGGCTCTTGCGTGAAGAGCCGGGCGAAGACGCGTTGGTTCACCGGGTCGTAGCCACCGCGCGTGGCGACGGAGGGAAACCTGTCGATGACCGTGCAGCCGCCATCGGGCTCGATGAAGCCGCCGTCAGTTTCGACGAGCCCACCATCGGCGGGAGTGACCCCTCCATCGCGGGCGCAGGCTCTCGCGTCCGTCGCGAGGGGCGTCGGCGTCGGGCCAGCGAGCACGAAGTCAGCCGCGTTGTTGTCTCGTTCGACACAGCCATCGTCGCGCCGCTGCAGCGACTCCGTGGCCGACGGTGAAGAAGCCCGCACGCCCTCGAAGCACGTCGTGTTCGGCCCGTAGCCGACGAGGTCGACGATGAGCGAAGAGGTCGGACAGACGCCGTTCATCACGGTCGCGGAAGAGACGAGCAGCACCTTGCCGCCCGTGAAGCCGATGGGCACCGCAGCGGTGGCGTCGACGGCTGGCAGGGGTGCACCGAACGACCCCGCAGCGCCCATGCGCACCAGGTACGAGCGGCCCGCCTCGATGGAGCCCGTGAGCGGAACGGCCGTGAACGTCGGGCTCGCCTCCGTCGCGACCTGCAGCGTCCACCCATCGAGGGTGACGGTCGCGCTGCCGCGGTTGAACAGCTCGATGAAGTCGGAGTCGAACGGCGCGTTGGTCGAGCCGCCGCCGCCGTAGATTTCGCTGATCACCACGCTCGACGAGAGCGCCTGCCGCAGCTGACTGGGCTGATCAGCCTGCTCCCCGCAGCCAGCGAGCACGACGAGAAGGAGCGCAGTCGAACGCATCGGGCGACACGCTACTCCGCAGCGCGCGCAAACCGACTTCCTGGCCAATCTCCATCACTCCGTTCTCAGCCGTCGCTCGAGGGTCACTCGAATCGCCTCGGAAATGACGTCATCGTCATCGACCTGACGAACAACACGCGCAGCTTCGGAATCACCTCGAACACCGGAGGCCAGCCACAAGGCAATACCGAGGCCTTCGGTGGCGCGGTGCTCTCACGTGATGCGCGGTACGTGATGTGGTCGACACGCGCGACCGGGCTGTACCCCGGAGACGCCGTCCAGAATGAGGGCGACATCTACGTCTTCGACCGGCAGATTCCGCTGATGCGCATGGCTTCGCTCAGCTCCGCCAACAGCATCGTCGTTGGCGGGGTGACGAATGGATACAACGCAGCAGCCAGCTTCTTCTCGGGCCAAGGACGTTGGGTCGGTTACAGCTCGTTTGGCTATGTCATTGGCGCTCTCTTCGACGACTGCTCACACGGCTATTTCGTTGATATGAATACAGCAGTCCCAACACGCCTTGCGCGTGACAACAACGCGGGCCTGTTGACCTGCGCTGTTCGAACCGACAGCGCGGGCGGCCTGATGGCGGACAACGCTCGCACTTCATTCTTCTTCGACACCCGCGACGACCCCGTCACTGGCGCCGTCCGTGGCGCACGCTTCATCTACCGCCGCAGCGCGATCAACGGCGCTTCGACGCTGGTCGCCTCGGGCAACGGCGACAGCTCGAACACGTTCCTCAGCGAAGACGGGCTCGCGCTCTCATTCATCTCGACGGCCACGAACCTGCCCGGCGTTCCAGCAGGCGCGAACGGTGCGGCGCGAGACTGCTTCGTGTGGCGCTCGCCCAACACCATCATCAACGTCTCGCAGCCTGTCGTTCGAGCGCTCGGTCAGACGAACGGATGCAACTACGTTCGGCTTTCCCGCGGCGGGCAACATGCCGTGCTCGACATGCAGGACGCGCTCTCGGCGGCAGACCAGAATACGTTCAGTGACATCTACGTTCGCCCCGTGCCCTGAAGTCTCAAGATGACCGACGACGACGACAACGGATCCGGCCTCGAGCCGACGTCCCTGAGAGACCCGGTCATCGGCTCCGAGGTGTCGGGGTACCGCGTGACGAGCCGCCTCGGCGTCGGCGGCATGGGCATCGTCTACGAGGGCCAGCAGGACGTCATCGGCAAGCGCGTCGCCATCAAGGTGCTGCGCCACGAGGTCGCCGACAACCCCGAGGTCGTCGAGCGACTCGTCTCTGAAGCCCGTGCCGTGAACAAGGTCGGTCACCGCGGCATCGTCGACGTGTTTGGGTTTGGCCAGCTGCCCGACGGCCGCCAGTGCATCGTCATGGAGTACCTCGACGGCGAACCGCTCGAGGCCGTGCTCGCGACGTACAAGAAGCAGAACAACCGTCTGCCGCTCAAAGACGTGCTGGTAATTCTCGACGAGGTGCTCTCTGCCTTGTCATCGGCCCACACGGCGGGCGTCATTCATCGCGACCTGAAACCCTCGAACATCTTCCTGTGCCGTCAGCGTGATGGGTCGCGCTACGTGAAGCTGCTCGACTTCGGCATCGCGAAGCTCGGCGTGCTCGGTCACACGCCTGCGACGCGCGCGAGCATCATGCTGGGTACGCCCGCGTACATGGCCCCCGAGCAGGCAAACGGCGGCATCGTCGGCCCCGCGATGGACCTCTACGCCATCGGCGTGCTCGCGTTCGAATTGCTCACCGGCCAGCAACCCTTCACCGCCGACTCGGTGATGGAGATGCTGCTCAAACACGCACAGCAGCCGGCTCCGCGTGTCTCGACCTTGAACCGCGCGGTGCCAGACACGCTCGACGCGCTCGTCGCGCAGCTGCTCGAGAAGAAGCCCGAGCTTCGCCCCGAGTCGGCCGACGCCGTGCGCCAGCGCATCGTGAAGTTGAAGAAGATGTTCGGCACTGACGCGGCGCCGCGCAACGTCGTGCCGCTCGACGTGAAGGCCAAGGTGGAGCCCATTTCGGAGGCGCTCTCCATCGAGGTGAAGCCGGCGACGGTCGAGCCTGCCCGCCTGGACCTTGCGACGACGCAGGAGGTGCCGCCGAACGCGCTGCTCAGCACCGCCGTGGTGGCCAAGACGAAGGAGTTCAACTCACCCGAGCAGCGCGCGCCCACCGCGCAGAGCCTCGAGCCCGTGCGCGTTCCCGAGGAGCCGCTGACTGTCGGCCGCTCGAAGACACCCTTCATCGTCTTGGGCGCGCTCGCCCTCGTGGGGGCCATTGGCGTCGCGGTGGTGATGGGCGGCGGCTCTTCGAGCACTCCCGCGCCGACGGAGCCCGTCGCGCAGCCGCTCCCAACACCGGTCGCACCGCCAAAGCCCGTCGAGGCCAGCCCCGTCGCGCCACTCGAGCCCGTGCCTGTCGAGCCGCTTGCTGTGCAGCCAACTCCTATCGAGCCAGCTCGCGTCGAACCGGCACCCGTGCAGCCAATCGCAGTACAGCCGGCGGCGACGCCCGTTCAGCCAGCGCCAAAGCCTGTCACTTCGAAGCCAGTCGCTCCGAAGAGTCCCACTGCTCGGCTCGACGTGATGGTTCGGAAGCTCGAGGCGAAGATCGCCGCCGCAGAGCAGGCCGGAGAGAACGTCGCGCTGTTGCGCAAGACACTCAGGGCCGTGAAATCGAAGCTGAGTCAGCCCGAGACCTTGTCGAAGGCCGACCTCGAGAGTCTCGAGGTGACTTTGCTTCGGCTCGAAGAAGACACGTCGTCGCTGTAGGAGAACACGAATGATCTCACTCGCGCTCTGCGCCGTCGTCTCGACCAGTCACGCCGCAGCGCCTCAGGCCTGGGTCGTCTTGAGCCGTCGCACCGGCATCACGAGCCCCAAGGCGATGGCCGTCGCGACGGAGGTCGCTTCGAAGCTGCAAGGTGTGCCGATGGCGGCCGCGCTGGAAGACCTGAGCAGCTGCAAAGCGAAGCGGGTGTGTCTCGTCGAGGCCGCTCGAAAGAAGCACGCCGCGGTGCTGGTGACGGTCGAGGTGGGTGCGGTGCTCGACGACGCGACGCTGCGGGTCGAGGGCCTCTCCATCGACGAAGACGGCAAGTCACTCGGGGTCATCGAGGCTGACAGCCCGCTCGCGGGGCTGGTCGCGAAGGCCGAGCCGAAGCTGGCAGGAGAGTTCTCGACCACGTTGCGCACCACGCTGGGCCTGACGCCGCCTCCGCAGCCGAAGGTCGAGCCGCCGCCCGTGGTGCCGATGGTGACGGCGCCGCCGCCGGAGCCGAAGCCCGAGGTCGTGCCTGCTCCCGTGACGCCCGTCGTGGTCGCCGAAGCGAAGCCCTTCTTCACGCCTGGTCGCATCGCAGGTGTGGCGGTCGCGGGCGCGGGGGCCGCAGCGCTCGTCGTCGGCGGCGTGTTCGGAGCGCAGGCGTCTGCCGGTGCAGCGAAGGTGAAAATGCTGTGCCCTGACGCGCAGTGCACGAACCCCGAGGCGTTCACGACGTACAACCAGGCGGCGCAATCACAGAACCTGGGCGTGGCGTTGTCGGTGGCGGGTGGTGTCGCGCTGGCGGCGGGCGCGGTGGTGTTCTTGATCAACCCGGGTGGTGAAGCGCCCGCAGCGTCGGCTGTCGTGGTACCGGTGCAGGGTGGCGTGATGAGCTCGTTCTCGATGTCGTTCTGAGCTGCGCTTCCTCGGTCTGCTGACAGCAGCGCCCGCTGGGTTCGAAGACACACGCTGATCAGTGCGCCGCTGACCGCTGGTTGAACTCATCGAGTGACAGCGAAGTGGGAGCCGGTGCGGCCTCTGCAGCCGACGCGCCCCTGGGCTTCGCCTTCGCCGAGTACGAGTCCTGGAACGTCTTCTGGTGCTTCGACCACTCCTGCTGATTCACGGGAGCCTTCAGCTCCTGCTCGGTCAACGTGCGGCCCTGAGCCGTCGCCTCGCGAAGGCGCTCCTCACGAATCTGCGCCACCACCTCGAGCACCGCGTCGTCGATGGCGAACAGCCCACCCGCCGGTGAGTAGTCGGCGCCACACGAGCTCGCCCCGCCCATCGTCGAGAGCCCACGAGACCCACGCACCGAGAACAGCCCGTGCCCCGGCGTCAGCCCCTTCACCGCGCCCGCCTCGAGCCGGCCCTCGAACACCACCTTGCCCGTCGTCGCGTCCTTCACGGTGATGTCGTTGCCGTCGTAGTAGCTGAACATCCACAACTCGCCCGAGGTCGTGACGAGGAACTCGTTGTCGATCTGCGTGCCCTCGAGCCCGGCCGCGAAGTGATGCTCGGCGTAGCCCGTCTTGTAGTGCTCGAGCGCGGCGACCACGACGTTCACCGGCACGTCCGACTCCACGCTCACGTACTTGTCCGTCAGCGTCAGCGTCTTCGCGCCGCCACCCTTCACCACGCCCTGGAACAACACCTTCTTCTCGACGAGGTCGGTGACGACGACCTTCGCGTCGAGGCGCGGCGCGAGCACGTTGAGGTCGTTCACGCCGTTGGTGACACTCCCAACGAAGGTGTGAAACGACTTGCCGCCCGCCGAGCCGTTGTCGGCCGGCACCGTGAAGCCCTCGTCCCAGTACGCCTGCGCCGTGAACGTGCCCTTAGACGCCACGAGCTCGAGCGTCGCGCCGACAGCCACGTCGAGCTCACGAATCAGCGTGAGCGCCTCGCCCTTCTTCAGCGTCGCCTTCTTGATGAGCTTCTCCTGCTTCGGCGCGCGCACCTCGAGCGAGAGGTCGTCCATCGCCCAGATGACGACGCGCTCCTTGCCGCTGCTCGCCACGGGCGGCGTCTGCAGGAACATGTGGTTGCTGCGGAACGAGCCCGTCTCGTCTTTGCCGAAGTAGCCGACGCAGGTGCAGCTCTGCGGCGTGCCGACCAGAATCGCGGCCTTCTTGTCAGAGAGAAACCCGAAGGTACCCTGCCCCGTCTTCACCACCGTCGCGTCGCCGCGATGCACGGTGCCTTCCCACAGCGTGCCCTTCTTGCCCGTGAGGCTGATGATGCGCACGTGCGTGTCTGACTCGTAGCCCTGCACGATGGCCTCTCCGGCCGTGTAGAAATACGTCGTGTAGAGCTGCTTCGACTTCGGCGCTTCGGGCTTCGCTGGCGTCGGAGCAGTCGTCAGCGCAGGAGCCGCCGTCAACAACGTCGCCATCGCGAGAAAGAGCGTGCTGGGCATGGTGGCCCTTCAACGCACCACCTCGCCTGGCGATCTGCCGTGCCGGTCTTCTTCAGCGATTCTCTGCGCTTGTCACATCAGGTCGTCGCAGGGCGTGCCGAGCTTCTCGCCCGAGTACGGCCCGAGCTCGACGTACACCATGCGCGCGTTGCGGAACGTGTCGAGGTCGACTTCGGTCAGCTTCAGCTCGACCTTGCCCTTCACCCACTTGCGCTCGCCGGTGCCGGTGACGAGGCGCAGCGAGCCGTCCTTCGTCGCGAAAATCTGGCCCTGGTCGTCGTCGACCACGTCCTTCAGCGCCGCCAGCTTCATCTTGCCGCGCGGGCCCACGAAGACCCGCCAGTCGCGGCGGTCGGAGTCGTCATCGGTGCGCAACCGGTCGACGAGGTAATAGGTGCCGGTGTCGTCACGGAAGAGGCTGGAGGGGCGACGCGTCCACTTCGAGCCACGGAACTCGGCGGTGCCCAGCATCTTCGCCAGCTCGTCCTTCGGCACCTTCGTCAACTTGGTGGTGATGTCGGCGCAGCTGATGTCGAAGGCGCGGCCCTCGTCCTTCATGTTGAACGACGCGTAGCTGTTCTCTGCGCGGTACACGCGCGGGTCCCAGTAGCTCAGGCTGAACGACTCGGTGCCGCTCGCGCCGCCGCCGATGGTGCGCATCAGGTGAAAGACCTTGCCGTCGCCGTACAGCGTCGGGCCCGAGAGCGGCTCCTTCGCGTTGTAGATGACGTAGTGGCCCTTGCCGTCGGTGACGGCGCCCATCGAGTCCTTCTTGTCGGTGAGGTCGACCTTCTTGTCCGGCCCGGTCTGCGCGAGGACGGCGAGAGCGATGACGATGGCGTGCATGGCGGCGTTCTACCTCGAAAAGTGGCTGATCCAGCGTGTCGTGGTGACCGATGCACCCGGACGCGGAGCCGTGCGCGCCATTCAGTCGGCTCTTCACGCTCGTCGGCGACGGCCGTGTAACCCCTCAAGTCCGTTCTGTTCTTCATGTGGTGTGTCAGAGTGCGCCCGCGATGGCTGACGCGTTGAGCCCGGGAGTGGTGGTGGCGGGCACGTTCGAGGTCGAGCGACTGCTCGGCCGGGGCGGCATGGGTGAGGTGTGGCTCGGGAGGCACCAGCGGCTCTCGGGCAAGCAGGTGGCCATCAAGGTGCTGCACACGCAGGGCGCGCTGCCGGCCGAGGCGCTCGCGCGGTTTCGTCGCGAGGCTGAAATCGCGGTGCGGCTCGAGCACCCGAACATCGTGCAGGTGCTCGACTTCAACAGCCTCGAGTCGGGTCAGCCCTTCATCGTCATGGAGCTGCTCAAGGGCGAGAGCCTGGCCGCGCGCCTCAAGCGTGGGCCGATGTCGCCCGAAGAGACGTCGCTGGTGATGCGGCAGGTCGGCAGCGCGTTGCACGCAGCGCACTCGGCCGGCGTGGTGCACCGCGACTTGAAGCCCGAGAACATCTTCCTCGTGCCGACGGGCCTGGGCGACCAGGTGAAGGTGCTCGACTTCGGCATCTCGAAGCTCTCCGACGGCGGCACCATGCAGACCACCGACTCGGTGCTCATGGGCACGCCGCTGTACATGTCGCCCGAGCAGGCGCTGGGCCACAACCGCGACGTCACGCCGCAGAGCGACGTCTTCTCGCTCGGCTCCATCGCGTACGAGTGCCTCACCGGCAAGGCGCCCTTCGAGGCCGACAACATCGCGAAGGTCGTCTTCCGCATCGCGTACGAGCCGCACCGGCCGCTGCTCGAGCTCGCGCCGCACGTGCCTGACGAGATGGCGAAGGGCGTCGAGCACGCGCTGCAGAAAGACCGCGCGAACCGCACCATCAACGTCGCGGCCTTCGTGCTCGAGCTCACGGGCCAGGTGTTGTCGAGCACCGGCCAGCATCAGGCGTTTCAGCCGTCGACGGCACCGAGCGGGCCCGCAGGTGTGCTGAAGCCGGGGGCGGCCGTCGACGAGAACATGATGGCCGACGCCACCGTCGCGCCGCAGTCGAACATTTTGCCCAAGTCGCCGGTGCTGGCGACGCCCGGCCCGGGCTCGGTGAAATCTCCCCTCGTCGAGCGCACGCCTCCAAAACCCGTCGAGGCCAGCGCGCCTGCCGCGCCCACGCGCTCGCCGATGCTGCTGGTGGGTGCTGGAGCCATCGTGCTCGCCATCGCCGGCGCCACCTTCGTCATCGCGTCGAAGGTCGACAGCGGCGCGACGAAGACGGTCGAGGTCGACGCGGGCGCGGCCGTGGTCGTCCCACCGCCTCCAGTCGTCATCGATGCGGGCGCTCCAACCGTCGTCGCCGTCGAGGTCGATGCCGGAGTCGATGCTGGCGTCGCCGAGGTGGTGGACGCGGGCGTCGTGAGGGTCCCCGCAAAGGGCCTGCCGCCACCGAACGCCGCCGACCTCGTCGAGCTCAAGGCGCTCGACGAACAAATCAAAGCCGGCGCGTGGGAAGACGCGTGGGCACGCCGTGGCTCGCAGGGCTCCCGCTTGACCTCGAACGAGGGGCGGCGCGAGTTCTTCGTGCGCATGGTCGAAATTGCCTGCCAGCGCGGCGACCTCGCCAACGCGAACAGCTACCTGCGCCAGCTCAGCGACTTCGGGAACACGGCGACCGAGCAGGCGAAGAAGCGCTGCAAGAAACACCGCGACTGGTTCTGACGAGTCGAGGCGGGAAAAGACCCAGCCGGTCGAGAACACCCCAGCCCCCGTCGAGGGTGATCAACCGCTTCTCTGCGGCAAGCGGCTTGAATCGGCGTCTGGCGCGGAGGGCCCACACATGGCCGAAACCGTCGTGTTCAAGAATGACAGCGCAGTTCTGCGGTACCACTCCGAAGGCATCATTCATCATGAGTGCCTCTGTCGCATCGTGGGGAAGGACTTTCACGTACTGCTCGAGCGTGGGCTCGAGCACATGAAGAAGACGGGCGCGAAGAAGTGGCTGTCTGACGACCGGAAGAACACGGTGCTCGACGAAGCCGACTCGAAGTGGGCCTCGACCCGAGCGCGCGGTCGGCCAGATGCAGATGAAACAGACGGCGAAGCAGTTCGAGATGATGGGCGGCGTCGAGGTGCGCATCTTCTCGAACCCCACCGAGGCGCTCGCCTGGCTGAAGACCGCGAAGCCGCAAGACCTCAAGAAGGTCGGCTGAGAAGTCAGACGCCCTGCCCGTGACGCGTCGGCGCGAGCGCTCCACTTCTGGAGCCTCGAGCCGGCGGGTTCGTCATGGGTGCAGCTCCTCTCGTCGCGCGCTTCAGTCAGGCCGGGCTGCCGCTGCTGGTGCTCGACGCGCCGCTCTTCGGTGGTCGCGGCCAGGGTCGCGACATCGTGCAGCTCGACATCGTTCGCCGGCCGCGCGTGGGCGTGGCCGAGAGCTTTCGCCTCTGGCAGGGCGCTGACGAGAACCGCGTCGTCGTCACCACCGTCGACAAGCCGCGCCAGCAGCTCATCGTGATGGTGCACGAGCCGCGTCGACGCTTCGAGTTCGAGCTCGGCAAGCACGTCAGCGCACCGCGTGATGGCTCGCGCCTGCTTCGCACCACGAAGTGGGGCACGCGCGTGTACGAGCGCTTCACCGACGACCGCAAGCGCCACTTCCTCGCCGGCATGGACGAGCAGCACCTGTTCATCGCGCAGCTGCCTCGCGCGGCGCCGACGGTGTGGGCGGCCCACGTCGCGCTCAAGGGTGACGACGTCGTGCAGGCCGAGCGCCGAAGCGCAGGGAAGACGGTGCGCCAGGGCGAGTGGTTCTTCCTTCACCCGACCGACGACGAGCTGGCCGAGGTCGAGCAGCTCGTGCGCAGCAGCCCGGCCGTCATCGCGCGACACGTCGGCATCGCGCAGGCCGCACAGCTGCGCCGTGTCGGCCGACCCCACGAGGCCGATGAGGTCGTCGTCATCAAGGGCCGCATCTACGTGCGCGGGCACGTGAAGCACCCCGACCACGCCACGCTGTTCCTCCGCACCTGGCGCCGCACCTTCGGCAACACCGAGGCCTCCCAGCCCGAGGGTGTGCTCTGGGTCGACTGAAGCAAGCTCGAGCCCGCAGGGAGTCGACCGTCAATCGGCCCCTGCGGGTAGAGTGTGCCCATGGTGTGTCGTGAAGGCAAAGCGAAGGTGAGCGCGGAAGCGACCGCCGAA
>JBEOKA010000530.1:0-7364 GCA_040275325.1 Myxococcaceae bacterium
GAGCCCGTCGTCGTCGGCCCGACGTTGTTCGGCTTCATCGCGCGGCATCGTGAGCAGCTGCTGAAGGGAGAAGCGCTGACGCTTCGGTTCGCCGTCACCAGCCGGCTCGAGACGATTCCCTTCGAGCTCTCACGCGTCGATGGAGCGAATGGAGAGCCCCGCATTCGGATGGCCGCAAAGAGCGTTCGTGGCGCTCGTCGTCGACCCGCTCTTCGTCACGTATTCGCCCGAGGGAGCGCTGGTCTCTCTCGACGGCCGGGTTCCGACGAAGCTGAAGCAGGGCGATGACTGGGCCGACTTCGACGCCCACGTCGACGACCGCAACGAGGGCGCCTTCCGCTGACGGGTCACTTGCCCGCGAGCTGCCAGAGCGCGCCTGGCTGAAACTGCAGGAGCCGCCTGATCATTCGCTGCCATGCTCGTCAGCTGCCGTCAGGGCGCCTGAAGATGCACTTGGACAATCGGCGTTCCTGAAACAAACTGGCCCATCGCATGGACATCAGCCAACTCGACCTCAACGCGGTGACGGCCTTCGTGGCGGTGGTGGAGCACCGCTCCTTCCGCGCCGCCGCGCGCAGCCTCAACGTGCCCAAGTCGACCGTGAGTCGGCGCGTGGCGTTGCTCGAGGAACAGCTCGGCGTGCAGTTGCTTCAGCGCACCACGCGCACCGTCACGCTCACCGACATCGGCGAGGCGTTTCATCAGCGGTGCAGCCAGGCGCTCGGCACCATCACTGACGCCGCGCGCGAGGTGCAGCAGAGCGATTCGTCTCCGCGTGGCGTGCTGCGCATGACCGCGCCCGTCACCTTCGCCGAGCACTTCCTCGGCGACATCCTCACCGAGTTCATGGTGGCCAACCCCGACGTGCGCGTGACGCTCGACCTCACCGACCGCTACGTCGACCTGGTGGCCGAGGGCTACGACCTCGCGCTGCGTGCAGGCCCGCTGGCCGACTCGTCGCTCAAGGCGCGGCTGCTGGGCACCAACCCCATCGTCATCGTCGCCAGCCCGAAGTACCTCGCGCGGCACGGCACGCCGCAGACGCCGGCCGACCTGCTCGACCACGACTGCATCGTGTACGCGAACCACGAGCGCAGCGCGAAGTGGCCGCTGCTCGTCAAACGCAAGGTGACGGCGATGCCGGTGCGGCCGCGCGTGGCGGTGAACAGCTTCATGCTGGCGCGTGACTTCGCGGTGGCGGGCCTGGGCATCGCGCGCATGCCCGGAGGCTTCTCGGCCGCCCTCGAGGCTGACGGCTCACTGGTGCGGGTGCTGTCGGAGTTCGAGCCGCCACTCTCTCCGCTGCACGCCGTGTTCCCGCCCGGGCCGCACCTGGCGCCGCGAGTGCGCGCGTTCGTCGACCTGCTCGCCTCGCGCCTCGACACGAGCATCTCGTTCCCGCGCAAGCGCCGTCTCTGAGGTGAGCCTGTCCGCTCGATGCAAGTGACGCAGGGGCCGGCCGTGCTACAGGCGCCCGTCGTCACTTTCCTCGTGAAGGACCTCACATGAACCGCATCGTCCTCGCCTCGCTCCTCGTCGCCACCGTCGCCCACGCCGAGTTCAAGGCCGCCTTCGTCGACTTCCAGCGCGCCCTCGTCGAGGTCGATGAAGGCCGCGCCGCCAAGCAGCGCCTGCAGACCAGGGCCGACGCGAAGAAGAAGGAGCTCGAGAACGACAAGGTCATGCTCGAGAAGGAGGCCGAGGTCTTCAAGAAGCAGGAAGCGACGATGGACGACAAGGCCCGCCGCGAGCGCTTCGACGGCATCATGAAGAAGCAGAACGAGCTCGCCGAGAAGGTGCAGAAGGCGCAGTACGAAATCGCCGAGGCCGAGCGGAAAGAGATGTCCACCATCCTCCCCAAGTTCGAGCTCATTCTCGCCGACATCGCCCAGCGTGAAGGCCTGTCGATGGTGTTCGACCGCTCGAGCTCGGGCCTCGCGTGGGCGCCGCCGTACTTGGACCTCACCAACGAGCTGATCCGCACGTACAACTCGTCGAAGAAGTCGCCTGCCAAGACGCCCGCGCCGAAGAGCGACGCTCCGACGAAGTGATGGCCTCGCTGCGAACGGTGGGCCTGCTGTGGGCGGGCGTGCTCATCGCCGTCGTGATGGGCCTGCGGTTTCGCGCGAAGCAGAACGCCGGCCATGGCGCGCGGGGTGGGAAGATCTCGAACCCCAAGGTGCTGTGGCTGTTCTTCGCCATCTGGTTCTGGTTCGTCGAGTGCGCGGTGCTGGCGTTCGAGCCGGCGTTGCCCCCGGCCTATCGCCTCATCGTCGGAGCCCACGCGCTCTCGATGTGGCTGCGGGGCGCCATCGAGATGTTCATGCTGCACGTGACGAAGAACTGGCGGCCGCCCATCGGCATCGGCCACGACGCCATCTGCATCGCGACGATTCTCGGGCTGGCGGTGTGGTCGGGCTCCGAGCTGACGACCTTTGGAGCCTGGAGTTGGTGGGCGCCCGCGCTGGTGGTGATGCTGCTCTTCAGCCTGGGCGTCGAGCTGCTCTACGCGGCGCTCTTCTTCAAGGCGGTCGAAGGCAAGACGACGGGCGACGACGGCATCTGGTTCGCCGACCCCGAGTCCGAGCGCTTCAAGCGCATCAACCGCATCACCTTCGCGTGCAACACGCCGCTGGTGCTGTTTCAGCTCGCGCTGCTGGGAGCGCTGTCGCTCTCAGTGCACTGACTCGGTGTCGAGCGCGCGCACCCACGAGACGACGTCGCGGTCTTCGGTGAGGCCCGTCATCAGCAGCCGCTCGAACGCCTCGCGGGTCGCCGTCATCGCCTTCTGCTCGTCGCCCGTCGCCCGGTAGAAGTGCGAAAAGAGAATCGGGCCGAAGCGCTGGTACAGCTCGAGCGAGCGCGCGATGGGCGTGGCTTCGGGCGTCAGCGTGCGGCGCGTCTTCTTGAGCAGCAGCTCGAGTTCGTTCGTGGGCATGTCACCGGGCTCCCCGACAGCGTGCAGATGACGGGTTGTCGGCCCGAGGTGGGATAAGAAGCGACATCACGTGAGACACTTCACGCCACCGCCAAATTCACAAGAATGACGGCTGGTTATAGCGTCATTCGCCGCGATAGTCAGGCTCCCGCCGCTGCTTGAAGGCCGCGATGCCCTCTTTGTAGTCGTGGCTGTCCCAGACCTTTCGACGCTCGCCCTGGATCTGCTCGAAGGTGATGGGCGGCAGGGCCTTGGCGGCGGTGAGGATGTGCACCGAGCGCTTCATGGCGGTGACCGAGAGCGGTGCGTTGCGGGCGACCTTGAGCGCGAAGGCCATGGTGAAGGCGCTGAGCTCGGCGGCGGGCACGAGGTGGTTGATGGCGCCCAGGGCGTGCGCGCGCGTGGCGGGAATCGGCTCGCCCGAGAACGCCATCTCGTTGAGCAGGCTCAGCGGCATGCGGTTCAAGAACGTGAGCAGGCCCGACACGTTGTAGGGCACCGACAGCTTCGCGGGCGTGATGGCGAAGGTCGTCTCGGGCGTGGTGAAGACGAGGTCGCAGCTCATGGCCAGCTCGCACGCGCCGCCCCACACGGTGCCCTCGACCATCGCGATGACGGGCGCGGGGAAGTCTTCGATGCGGCGAATGACGGTGCGCAGCGGGTCGGCGAACCCGAGGGGATCTCTTCCGCCTTCGGGCAGCTCGTGAATGTCATGGCCGGCCGACCAGACCTTCGCGCCAGGGGCTGCGCGCAGAATCACCACGCGTGTCTTCGCCTGCTCCATCACGTCGAGGCCGTCGAGCAGGTCGCCGACGAGCGCAGCCGAGAGGGCGTTGCGCCGCTCGTGGTGGTTGAGCGTGAGGGTGCCGATGCGGTTGCTGTGTTCGGTGAGGACGTGGCCCATGCAGGGCGTATACGTCCACCCGTCACTGCGCGCTGTAGCCCTCGGGCGAACTGCCGCCATCGGTCGAGCTCGAGAGCGTGTGGTCTGCGCCGAGCGTCGAGTCGGCTCCATCGGTCGCAGGCCCTTCGCTGAAGGAGTCGACGACGTCTCCGAGCCAGTCGGCGAAGTCACGGTCGGGAGGGGCGATGACGCCGCCCGCGACCTGGTCGAGGTACGTGCCGGTCATCATTGCCGCGGCCTCTTCACGGTTCTTGCGTGCCCAGCGAAGCACGCGCACGGCGGCCATCACGACCAGCCAGATGCTCACGAAGCCACCCACCAGCATCGCCACCACCAGCGTCGCGTCGAGGTCCATGAACGAAGTCTGGGAGGGCCGTGTGACGGTCAGGTGTCGCGGGCGTGCCGTCCGTGCAGCTTCAGGTTCGCCGCGGAGGTCGAGGGCGTTTCAGGGTCGGAGGTGCCAGGGCACGGAGCGCCGCGTCGTTCCATCAGGACTCGAGCCACTCGAGGCTTCGGAGCTCACGGCCCCACCCCTCGCTCCCAGGTGCATTGCCGGTGCGCGCGACGACTTCGCCGCGCCGTGACCCTGCTGTGCGCTCGATGGACTGGAAGCTCCAGCTCACTCGCGCAGTCGAGCACCACGCCCGCGCAAGTCGCCTGCTCAGCGCAGCTTCACGTCGTAGGCGATGGAGTCTGGACCCACGTCGACCTTGAGCAGCTTCGCGTCGAGGTGCCCAGCGCGCAGGAAGGCGACCAGCCCGGCGCCGAGGCAATGGCCCATGATGGGAGACGCGGCCGGGAAGTCGGTGAGCCGCGCCTCGAGCACGACATCCTTCACGGTGAAGGCCATCACACCGCGTGAGTAGAACTGGCTGAACGCACGCTGGGTCGAAGCGAGGGCAGTGCGCAGGTCTTCGAGGCGGCTCAGCGAGCGGAAGGTGCTCGAGAGGTTGCGAGACGCGAGCAGGGTGCCGATGGTCTGTGCGCCGTCGAGCGAGCCGCCGTACTTCTCTCGCGTCACCCACTCGATGGCGCCGCAGTGCAGCTCACCCGGCACCCAGCCGACGGGGAGCACGGCGGACTCGTCGAAGAACATCGCGTGCTGTGGGAAGGCCGCCTTGAGCCGGTCCAGCGTCTCGGCGCCGAACTGCTCCCGCACGCACGTGAGCACGTTGAGCCACGCGAAGCCCTTCACCTGCAGCGTCGTCGAAGGCATCAGGGTCGCGTGTCCTCGCATCGGCCATCGGGGCTGAGCCAGAGGTCGATATCGTCGACTTCGATCACGGTGCTGGCGGACGCTGTTCGGTCGGTGATGACGACACTGAGTTCGTCACCCGTCGCAAGGCTGGCCGAGTGCTTCACGTTCGGGGGAACTTTGGTCCACATCGTGAGTGGACCAGGCATGGTGAAATCGAGGTTTTCTCCGTTGCCGGTTGATGGCGAGAACTTGAGGAGACGCACGACGGTTGCTGTTGAGGTGCTCGTCATCCATGTGATGAGGCAATAGGTCCCTGCCGCAGGAGCGACGACCTTCCATTCCGAACCGAAACTGTTGCCGTAGAGCCCGCTTGCGGTCGTGAGCTTCAGAGCGTTTCCAGTGCGTCCTCTGGTCAAGCCCACCCTGGCGTTCTGATTCAACGATTTGAACTCAGTCCCTGAATCTGGCGCTTCGAACGAACCATTGCGGGCCAGGTTGGGCTGGGGCGAAGGGCCAGCGTCCAGCGGCGCAACACTTGCTCCGCAGGCCATGATTGCTGTGACAACGAATGTGCAGACCAAGCGCATGGAGCGCCTTGTGCCCTGTCGACGACGCGCTGACAACGCGAACCGCGTGCGCTCTTGCGTCTGGTGCTGCGGGGCTCCAACGTTGGCCCATGTCGATGCACGCACGGCCACTGCTGCTCGCGGGTCTGGTGATGTCGCTGGCAGCCCGCGCGCAGGAGCCCTCCCCACCGCCGCTGCCCACGCCTGAGCCCGTGCAGCAACCCTCGTACGCACCCGTGGAGCCGTCGTACGCGCCCGTTCGACAACCGTCATACGCGCCGGTCTCGCAGCCGGTGCAGCTGGCGCCCACGTACGCGCAGCAGTGCTTCGGCTACCCCTCGGGCCTGTACCTGCTTCCGCTCCCTCGCGTGTCGACGGGGCTGTCGGTCGCTGGTTCCACGTCACGGAGCGGCGCGGGGAGCTCGGGCAGCAGCAGCAGCTCAGGCTCGGGTGGGAGCAGCGCAGGCGGTGGTGGCGGCGACGGAAAAGCGTTTCTCGTCATCGCGGTGCTGGTGGCCATCGCGCTGCCCATCGTCCTCTACGCGTTCGACGATGACGCCACGCCCATCGTGCAGCAGCGCTTCGGCTGCCCGAGCTTTCACCTCGACCTGCAGGGCGGCGCAGACACGGGCGTGACGTTCTCGGGAGCACGGCCCTTCGGCCAGGCGCGCTTCACGATGGCCTTCGGCTACTTCGGCACCGACGTGCAGGGCGACTTCAGCCCCGCGGCGGTGAGCACGTTCGCGGCCCACGCGCTCTTGCGCATCTTCCCGAGGCAGCACGTCGAAGGCGCGCTCTCGGCCGGCTATCGGCGCATGGTGGTGAGCGGGCAGGTGCGTGACGGCTTCGACGTGGGGCTGCCGCACCGCTACGCCTTCTGGCGCGATGACTTGAGAATGGTCGGCCTCGAGCTTCGGCCCTCGCTGCAGTTTGGGCCTGCGGGCATCGACGCCGCGCTCGAGGCAGCGTTCATTGCGCCCGTCTTCGAGCTGCTCCACCTGCGGCTCGGCGGGCGCGTGTTCAGCTACGGCAATGCCATCGTCTTCGGTGGCACTGCCGGGTTGACGCTGGGAATCTGAAGACCGTCGTCAGGCGCGCGCGAGCTCGGCGATGGCGAGCCGCATCTCTTCCCACAGCGCGCCGAAGCTGAACGACTCGGTCACGGGCAGCAGCTTGCGAGCCTGCTCCCGCGTGGGGTGCGTCGAGAGATAGGTGAACGACGCCACCACTTCGGCGGCCGCGTCGGGCACGGCCTCGGGCTCCTGTCGGCGATACCAATCGAAGAACTGCTCCACACGCATACCCAGCTGGCGAAGCGTCACGTCGTCGTGCATTGCTTCCTCCTGTCGAATCGCTGCGGAGCCGATTTCTCGGGCTCGGCAGTGAATTCTGCGCGCGCTTCCTGTGAACTTCTCGTGAAAGCGTCGGCCCCTCGCGTCACCGACATGTGTTGCCATGTGATCGCTGGCTGGCACGTCCGCTGACGCTCGACAGGTCGCTTCCGCCCCACGTGTTGGCGTGGCAAACCAGACTTCTTCCGGGGGAGTTCATGGTCGCTCGTTCGCTGCTCGTCGCCGTGGTGGTGCTGTCGTCGTTCGAGGTCGAGGCGCAGGTGACCTGCAACGGCTCGAACGACGGGGCCCCGTGCGACGACTTTTCGGCCTGCACGACTGGCGACACCTGTGCGAACTCGGTGTGCGTGGGGCGGCCGGTCACCTGTGCCGAAGACAACAACCCATGCACCACGGCGGTGTGCCA
>JBEOKA010000531.1:0-14950 GCA_040275325.1 Myxococcaceae bacterium
AAGTGCTCGAACTGCGCTGCGCCGACGATGCCTCACCGCATCTGCCCGGCGTGTGGTCACTACGACGGCAAGAAGGTCGCGCGCGGCACCAGCGACTGAGTTCAGCCGCGCTTCGCGGTTGAAACCTTCTTCCAATCCATTCAGCCCGACCTCTCGGAGCGCTCTCATCAGCGCCTCGAGGGGTTTTCGTGTTTCCATTCGACTTTGTCGGCCAACCCCTCGCGACGACTGCCCACTGCGAAGAAACCGACGCAGTGACATGCAGTTGGTTTCTTGGGTAAGGAGCGCCCCGCCATGCGCGCACACATCATCGGCACCGGAAGCTACGTCCCCGAGAAGGTGCTGACGAACCGCGACCTCGAGAAGATCGTCGAGACCACCGACGAGTGGATCGTCGAGCGCACTGGCATTCGTGAACGACACGTCGCGGCGCCTGGCGAGAACACCTCGGACATGGCGGTGAAGGCGGCCATTCGTGCGCTCGAGATGGCCTCGACCCGCGCTGACGAGCTCGACTTGATCATCGTGGGCACCGTCACGCCCGACATGCCGATGCCCGCCTGCGCTGCGTTCGTCGCGCACAAGCTTGGCGCCACGAAGGCGTTCGCGTTCGATCTCTCGGCTGCGTGCGCCGGCTCACTCTTCGGCCTCTCGGTCGCCTCGCAGTTCATCGAGACGGGCAAGGCGAAGCGCGCGCTCGTCATCGGCGTCGAGCTGCTCACCCGCATCGTCGACTGGAAAGATCGCAACACCTGCGTGCTCTTCGGAGACGCCGCCGGCGCGATGGTGGTCGGCCCCTCGAGCGACGAGAGCCGCGGAATCATCTCGACGCACCTGCACACCGACGGCGCGCAGACGGGCATTCTCTGCATTCCCGGCGGTGGCTCGAAGACGCCGGTGTCGCACGAGACCGTCGATCAGCGCCTGCAGTTCGTCTCGATGAACGGCCGCGACGTGTACAAGTTCGCCGTGCGCGCGCTCACCGACGCGGTGCACGAGGCCTTCACGCACAACAACATCACCGCCGATCACGTCACGCACCTGGTCGCCCATCAGGCGAACGTGCGCATCATCGACGCGGTGCTCGAGCGCGTGAAGGTGCCGAAGGAGAAGGCCTTTCTCAACATCGACAAATACGGCAATACGTCGTCGGCCTCGCTGCCCATGACGCTCGACGAGGCCAACCGTGCCGGGAAGCTCAAGCCGAACGACACGATCCTGATGATGGCCATCGGCGCCGGCATGTCGTGGGGCAGCGCCATCGTTCGCTGGTAGCAGTCGGTGTCTCTCAGACTCTTCGAAGGAGCTTGAACCATGGGTTCCGTGGCGTTCGTGTTTCCAGGGCAGGGCAGTCAGTACGTCGGTATGGGCAAGGCGCTGGCCGAGGCCTTCCCCGAAGCGCGCGCGGTGTTCGACGCGGCTGATGACGCGCTCGGCGAGAAGCTCTCGACGCTGTGCTTCGAGGGCCCGGAAGACGCGCTCAAGCTGACGGCGAACACGCAGCCCGCGATTCTGACGGTGTCGGTCGCGGCGCACGCGGTGTTCTCGAAGCGCTTCGCGACGGCTCCGGCGTTCGTCGCTGGTCATTCGCTGGGTGAGTACTCGGCGCTCGTCGCCGCGGGAGCGATGTCGCTGGCTGATGGCGTTCGTTCGGTGCGCGCACGCGGCACGTTCATGCAGGAGGCCGTTCCCGCCGGGGTCGGCGCGATGTCGGCCGTGCTGGGGCTCGCTCCCGAGAAGGTGAAGGAGCTGTGCGAGCAGGCCGGGCAGGGCGAGATCGTCTCGTGCGCGAACTTCAACGAGCCCGCGCAGACCGTGATCGCCGGGCACGCGAAGGCCGTCGAGCGCGCGGGAGAGCTGATCAAGGCGGCCGGTGCCAAGCGCGTGTTGCCGCTGCCCGTGAGCGCTCCGTTTCATTGCGCCCTCATGTCGCCCGTCGTGCCGCGGCTCGACGAGGTGCTCTCGAAGGTCGCCTTCAAGGTGCCGAGCGCACCGGTGGTGACCAACGTCGAGGCGACGCCGAACGCCGATCCCTCGAAGGTGAAGGAGCTGCTCCTGCGTCAGGTGACCGGCTCGGTGCGGTGGATCGAGTGCGTGCAGGCGCTCGAGAAGGCCGGCGTGACGAAGGTGGTCGAGCTCGGCCCCGGCAAGGTGCTGTGTGGACTCGTCAAGCGCATCTCGAAGGGCATCGAGTGCGTGAACGTCGAAGATCCCGCGAGCCTCGAGAAGGCGCTCGCCGCCGCGCCCTGATCAGCCGCAGTTCAGGTGCGAAAGCATTTGTGCAGTTGGTCATTGGTGCGAACGAACTTCGCCACCTGCCGTCCTCGACATTGGCCTGATCACTCCGTAAACGCCGCGCAGTGAAGGGCCCTCTGCTTGCACAGGGCGCGCGCCTGCCTGGGAGACCCAAGATGAAGGACTTCAACAACAAGATCGTGCTGGTGACGGGCGGCTCCCGAGGCATCGGCCGCGCGATCGCGCTCGAGTTCGCGACCCGTGGCGCCACCGTCGTCTTCACCTACGCGGGCAACGAAGCCGCCGCGGTCGAGACCATCAAGCTGCTGACGGACACGGGCGTGAAGGCCCAGGCCAAGAAGTTCGACGTGAGCGACCCGGCGGCCTGTTCGGCCTGCGTCGACGAGGTCATGCGCGAGCACGGCCGCCTCGACGTGCTGGTGAACAACGCCGGCGTCGCCATCGACGGGCTGCTGATGCGCTTCAAGGACGACGACTGGGACAAGACCCTCGACACCAACCTCAAGGGCGCCTTCTCGCTCATGCGCGCCGCCAGCCGGCCCATGATGAAGCAGAAGGGCGGGGCGATCGTGAACGTCTCGTCGATCGTCGGAGAGATGGGCAACGGCGGCCAGGCGGCCTACGCGGCGTCGAAGGCGGGCCTCATCGGCCTCACCAAGTCAGTCGCCAAAGAGCTCGCCTCCCGCAACATTCGCGTCAACGCCGTCACGCCCGGCTTCATCACCACCGACATGACCGCCGCGCTCAATGACGAGCTCAAGGCCAAGATGGCCGACGCCATTCCGCTCGGGCGCATCGGCAACCCCGAAGAGATCGCCAGGGCGGTCGCTTTCCTCGCCTCAGACGCCGCCTCGTACATCACCGGAGAAGTCCTCAAGGTGAACGGCGGCATGTACATGTAGTTTCACCGTTGGTTGGCCACTTCCCTGTGTGCTAGGGGCGCGGCGCAACCGTTTTTCCTCTCCCATCACCGCAAGGACATAAGCAAATGACGGCCCAGAACATCGAAGCCAAGGTCAAGTCGATCATCGCCGACCAGCTCGGCGTCAGCGAGGACGAGATCAAGATGGAGTCCTCCTTCATCGAGGACCTGGGCGCGGACTCGCTCGACATCGTCGAGCTCGTCATGGCGATGGAAGAAGAGTTCGAGATCGAGATCCCCGACGAAGAGGCCGAGAACATCAAGGCCGTCGGTGACGCGATCAACTACATCAACACGCACAAGAAGTGAGCTGACGGCCTCGTAGTCGAGGCCTTCGGGAACCGTCACCATGAGCGCTCCACGTCGCGTCGTCATCACCGGCACGGGTCTGATCACGGCCTTGGGCACGGGGACCGAGAAGTCCTGGCAGGCGGCCATCAACGGCACGTCTGGCATCGGCCGCATCACCCACTTCCAGGACCCCAAGCTCAAGGTGACGATCGCCGGCGAGGCGCGGGACTTTCAGGTCGAGAACTACCTCGATCGCAAAGAAGCCCGCCGCATGGACCGGTTCAATCACTTCGCGCTCGCCGCGGCCGAGATGGCGATGACCGAGTCGGGTCTGCCCATCGGCCTCGACAAGCCCAACGGCTACGAGCCCGAGCGCGTCGGCGTCATCGTCGGCAGCGGCATCGGCGGGCTCGCGTCGCTCGAAGAGAGCCACAAGGGTGGCCTCGAGAAGGGCTTCGATCGCCTCTCGCCGTTCTTCATCCTGCGCATGATCGTCAACATGGCGCCGGGCCGAATCTCGATGCGCTACAACGCGCGCGGGCCGAACTGGTCGCCTGTGTCCGCGTGCTCCACGAGCGCGCACGCGATCGGTGAGGCGTGGAAGTCGATTCGCTGGGGCGAGATGGATGCTGCCATCGCCGGTGGCTCTGAAGCCGCCATCACGCCGCTGGGCATCGGTGGCTTCGAGTCGATGCACGCGCTCTCGACCCGCGTCGACGACCCCGCGACCGCCAGTCGGCCCTTCGACAAGGACCGCGACGGCTTCGTGATGGGCGAAGGCGCAGGCCTCGTCGTGATCGAAGAGCTCGAGCACGCCAAGCGCCGCGGCGCGAAGATCATCGCCGAGCTCGTCGGCTACGCGGCCAACAGCGATGCGCACCACGAGACCGCCCCGGCTCCCGAGCACGAAGGCGCTCAGCGCTGCATGCGCCTCGCGCTGCAGTCGGCCGGGCTCAAGGCCGAAGACATCGGCTACATCAACGCGCACGGCACCTCGACGCCCTTCAACGACCTGCACGAGTCGAAGGCGATTCAGCGCGTCTTCGGAGAGCACTCGAAGAAGGTCATGGTCTCGAGCACCAAGTCGATGACGGGCCACATGCTGGGCGCCGCTGGTGGAGCCGAGGCCGTCTTCACGGCGCTCGCCCTTCAGCGCGGCATCATTCCGCCCACCATCAACCAGTTCACGAAGGACCCCGAGTGCGAGCTCGACTACGTGCCGAACAAGGCGCGTGAAGTTCGGGTCGAGGCCGCCATGTCGAACTCCTTCGGCTTCGGCGGCACCAACGCGGTGCTCGTGCTTCGTCGTTACCGCGACTGAGTCATGCGCCGCGCGGGCTTTGCTTTGCTCCTTGCTGGCTGCAGCCTGAACCTCGCGCAGGTTCGTGATCAACTCACGCCCCGCGCGAAGGCAGACCTCGAGTGCAAGGGCTCGCAGCTCGAGTTCGAAGAGGTGAAGCAGACGCTCGCCGCCTCGAACGTGAAGGTGACGGGCTGTGGGCGCACGGTCGAGTACGTGATGGTGCAGAGCCAGTGGCGTCTCGTCGAGCCGCTCCGCCAATCCGAGCCGGCCAACGTGCTGCAGGCGAAGTGATCAGTTCTTCACTTCGAAGCGCACCCGCACCGTCGTGAGAATGTCCTTCTCGAAGGACGACGTGTCGAAGTTGCCCTCCCACGAGGTGTCGGTGGAGTTCGCGGCGTTGATGTTGATGACGCCGGTGTCGATGCCCACGACGCTGCCGACCTTCGCGCCGCCGCCGGCCGCTTCGATCATGCGCTCGGCGCGCTGACGGGCATCACGCGAGGCCTCGGCCAGCATCTCGATCTTGAGCGCGTTGACGCCGGTGAACAAATACGACGGTGACTGCGAGGCGATGTCGACGCCCTTCTCGAGCAGCTGCGTCGCTTCACGTGACACCCGCTCGACGCGCTGCACGTCTTTCGAGACGACGTTGACGGTCTGGCTGGCGCTCCAGCCGTCGAAGACCGTCTTGCGGGTGACGCGGTTGTTCTCTTCGGTCACCTCTTCGTGCGAGCGCTGATCGAGCGACGCAGCCGAGATGCGCACCTGATCGCGCGGGAAGCCGGCCTGCTCGAGGAAGGCGACGACCGCCTCGACGTCTTTCTTGAGTGCCGTGTACGCCTCGACCCGGTCTTTCTTCGTCGTACTCACCGAGGCGGACCACTCCGAGAGATCGCTCGTGATGCGGCGCTTGGCCGAGCCGCGCACGTCGATGGTGGTGGGGCGCGAGAGGCGAACGACGCTCCAGGCGACCGAGGCGATGAGGGTGCTGACGACGAGGGCGAGGGCGAGGGCGCGGCGTTCCATGACGGTTCGACGCCTGGCGGCCCGTCGAGCGTTCCTCCACTTCGCCAGTGCGCTACAACGCGGCCCCGTGACCGCACTCGCCATCGCCGCTGATCATGCAGGAGTCGCTCTCAAAGCCGAGCTCGTCGCCGAGCTGCGCAAGCTCGGGCACGAGGTGAACGATCTCGGGCCCGACTCCACCGCGTCGGTCGACTACCCCGACTTCGCCACGCGGGTGACCGACCTCGTGGTCAAGGGCACGCCCGCGCTCGGCATTCTGATCTGCGGCACCGGCATCGGCATGAGCATCGCGGCGAACAAGGTGCACGGCATTCGCGCGGCGATCTGCAGAACCGAGTTCGAGGCGCGAGCGACGCGGCAGCACAACGACGCGAACGTGCTGTGTCTTGGCCAGCGGGTGACGGGCGCCGGCGTCGCGCTCGAGATCGCGAAGGTGTTCCTCACGACCGCGTTCGAAGGCGGAAGACATCAGGCGCGCGTCGACAAGGTGAAGGCGCTGGAGGCGAAACGATGAGAGCGCTGCTCCTCGCGGTGGTGTTTCTGGCCGGGTGCCGCACCGAGATCTCGCCGTTCGTGAAGAAGCCCGACGCGGCGCCAAAGGTGCGGCTCGTCGATCAGGGCTGCGAGGCGACCGATTATCCCGCGGGCACCGACGTGCCGGCCGGCGCGAAGAACATCGGCTGGGTGAAGGTCGATCGCCTCGAGAATGACGACGCGACGTTCGCGGCGCTGCGCGAGGCGGTGTGCAAGGCCGGCGGCAACGCGTTCTCGCAGATGCGGTGGATTCGGGAGGCCGGCGCGAGCGTGGCCGATCCTCCGGTGCATCTCGAAGCGAACGCGTGGCTCGTGCCCTGAGCAGCCCGGGCGCTGGCGCCATGGCGTTGCTGTCGTGCGTGCCCGCGAGCCTCGTGAACTTCCGCGAAACCACGAGGTGATTTCGCTGGCGCACAACTCGCACAGGGCCCGCCCCGAACGCAGGTCTCGGGGAGACACATCGAATGAAGAAGCTGATCGCGGTGGCGCTGGTGGCAGTGGGCTGCAGCCCGGTGACGATGACCGTCGACGGTGGCTCGGCCGGAGGTATTTCAGGGGCGGGTGGTGGTTCGTCGGCAGGCGGCGCCGCGTCAGCGGGTGGAACCGCGTCGGCAGGCGGCACCGCGTCGGGTGGAGGCTCCTCGACGGGCCCCACGCGCATCGGCTCGGTCACCCTCTCGCAGTCGACGGTCGAGGTGGCGGGCCAGTCATTCCGCTCGGGAATGGTCCTGGCGAACTTCTTCGAGATCCCCTCTGAGTTCGCCGGCTGCACCACCTCGACGGTTGGCGCCTGCCGAATCTCGAACTGCGCGGCCGCAGCTGACGCGGGCACTCCGCCAGATGGCGGAATGGTCAGCGCGGGTGATCTCACCATCACGGGACTCGCCGATGGTGGCGTGACGTTGATGCCCGGCGCGATGGGCTACCAGAAGGTGATCTCGGGGCCGCTCTTCGTCTCGGGAGGAGCGATCGGCGTATCGGCCGCTGGCGCTACCGTGCCGGCCTTCACTGCGCAGGTGAACGCTCCGACCGGAGCCACGCTGACGATGCCCGTGTGCGCCCAGAGCACGTGCCCGGCGATCTCGAAGGCGGCAGGTCTGACCCTCACGTGGACCGGCGGCGTCGGCACGGTGGCGATCGAGGTGCTCGGTGGCTCGGATGAGGTCAGCTGCGAGTTCCCGGCGGCGGCGGGGACAGCGACGATTCCTGCCGCGGCGCTGGCGTCACTGCCCACCGGCTCGGCGTCGCTCTTCTTCAATACACAGAACTCGACGACGGTGCAGGCCGGGCTCTTCCCCGTGAAGGTGACCGCGAGCGAGGCGAAGCTGTATCAGTCGTCAATCGCGCCCTGATCCATCACTCCGATCTCTCCGTGGGTTCACATGACTCGGGCTGGCCTCGTTGGGTTGGTGCTGGTGAGTGGTTGTCTCGGACCCGAAGGAACGCCCGATGGCGGCGGCGGAGGTTCTGCCTCGGCCGGAGGTTCTGCCTCGGCGGGAGGTTCTGCCTCGGCGGGAGGTTCTGCCTCGGCCGGTGGTTCGGCGATTCAGCCGATCGGCGCCTGCTCCTCGCTGCCCGTCCCGCCAGCGGTCACTCCGGTGCTGTCGTGCCCGGCGACCCTTCCCATGAACTTCGGCGGAGCCATCACTGCCGGTACCTACCGGGCGACCGGCATCGTCTTCGGCAGTCTCTATGGCGCTGAGGTGGGTGGCGTCTGCACGCCGAACAGCAGGCCCGACCCGTTGGTTCAGTCCTTCCGACTCGCGGCCACCGCCAACCCACGGGTCTTCGACTTCGAGATGGTGAGGGGACGGGTGCAGTTCGATGGCGGCGTGGAAGGCGTCGGCTCCGAGCGAGGCAGCCTCGTGCTCAACGACAACGATCAGTCCCTCGCGTTCGTGGCCGTCACCTGCACCGACGCGGGCACTGCGCTCAACCCCGACGGCGGTGCGCCCGAGTCGGTGTTGTTCAACGGAACGCCGCGCGCGTTCACGGCAACGCCGACGACGATTCGCATCGACTGCTGCCGTGTGAGCAGCCCCGACGCTGGGCCAGGCTCACCGGCCTCGACGAGCGCGGCGTACATGGTCGAGTTCACCCGGCAGTAGCCCGAGCGCCAGTGCGCTTGATTCGACAGACGGAATCGCCAGAATCGCGCCTTCACCTGGTGGGGGTGCACACATGGCAGCGAAGAAGAGCAAGAAGCCCGTCAAGAAGACGGCGGGCAAGAGCACGAGCAGCTCGAGCGTGGCAGCAGAAGTCATCGCCTCACTCCCGTTGCTCACGGGGGCCGAGCGGGCCGAACTGCTCCAACAGTTCACCGACGAGCAGTGTGAGGCCTGGGCCGACCGAACGCGTGCTGCCGACACGCTCCGTGACACCAATAAGTGGCTGGGCACGCTCAAGGCGGTGGTGCTCGAGCTGTCTCCGGTGGAGTACCACGCAACGCGGCTCGCCTTCCTCGCCGAGCTGGTGTTGGCCCTCGAGGCGTCGACGGTCGCGCCAGTGCCGGGGGCGGCGACGGCGCCACAGCGAGAGGTGCGTGACGCGGCGCTGCTCCACGCGCAGGGCGTTCGGAGCAGACTGCTCAAGGCACTGAGCCGCACCGCCGGAGGGCGCGTCGCCCTGCGCAAGAAGATCTCGGCCGCCTCGGGAGACGGGCGCACTGCGTCGTCGACGCTGGGCTCGCTCGCAGAGCTCCTCACGGTGGCGCGCGCGGAGCAGACGGCCTCTCCTGTTGCGTCGAAGGTGAGCGGGCTGACGGCCGCGCTGGTGAGCCAGGCTGATCAGGCGCTCCTCGAG
The DNA here is from genome assembly GCA_040275325.1 of Myxococcaceae bacterium. Lineage (GTDB taxonomy): Bacteria > Myxococcota > Myxococcia > Myxococcales > Myxococcaceae > Xiheimicrobium. Next base: position 9,135 of record JBEOKA010000531.1, read on the forward strand.
CTGCGAGGCGCTGCGGGCGACGCGAACTCGGCGGTGATCTCGGCTGGAGACTCGGCCGAAACGAATCGGCTCGAGGGCCGCATTCTTCGCGAGCTGCGCCTCGCGTGGCAGAGCCTGCGTGACGCCCGAGACCGTGACGGCCGCGTGCCTGCCCTCGTCCCCGGGCCGGCGCTCGTGAAGGCCTTCCGCCTCGCGGACGCTGAAGAGAAGCCCGCCCCGGCGTGACGAGCGCCTGCGTCGGCTGCGCGACGGCCTGCAGCGCCTGACCGACCCGTCTGCAGCGCTCGACCAATCCGTCTGTACCGCTCGACCAACCCGTCTGCAGCGGTTGCCAGCACGGCTGAGGCGGTTGCCAGTGGCTCTGCAACGGTTGCCAGAGCCGTTCCGGTGGTTGCAGTCGAGGGAGCGCGAATGACGACGAAGGCCCAGGCAGAGGCGGCGCGCGGCCAGCCACTCGAGACGCTGGCGACGCGCTATCGGGAAGCCGAGCGCACGGACTTCAAGCGGGCGCTCGCGCAGTTGGTGGGCGCGCTGGCCGACGGGCATCGCCTGCCAGACGAGCTGATCGAAGACGCTGTGTTCTCGGTGCCGCCCGGGGCGAAGCAGGCCGCGTTGATCGCAGGTTCGGCCGACCCGTGGGCGTTGGCCGAGCGGCTCGAGAAGAAGCTCGACGTTCAGACCGCGCTCTTCCTCGGGGCGGAGTTGCTGCGGCGGGAGCCACGCGTGCCGCGATGGATGCGCATCACCGCGGCGGGCTGGGTGAACGCGCCGACGCATGATGAGCGGGCGCTCGAACTCGTCGCCGATGCCTTGCGCCTCGTCGAGCACCCCCACGACGAGCGCGCGCGGGCCGGCCTGCAGCGCTTCTCTCTCGAGAGCGAGTGCATTCTGAAGCTGCTGCCCGAGAGCCCGACGGGGCCTCAATTCACCGTTCGCAGAGAGGCCCGGCAACGGCCGAACGATGCGTGCGGGTGCGGCTCGGGCCAGAAGTACAAGCGTTGCTGTGCTGGCAAGCCCGAGGCTCCGGTGGTGCGAACGCTCTTCGAGCGATCGAGCGAGGTGTTGCCGACCCACGTCGAGGGGCTGAAGGCATGGGACTGGCGGTCGTTGAACCTCGAGGAGGTGCCTGACGCGACGCTCCTCGCGCTCGCCAACCTTCCGCGCCTGGGAATCGACCTGGAGTTCCTGATGCGGGTGTTGCGCGAGACGCAGCGCCGCCGGTCGTTGACCCCAGCGATCGCCTTCGAGGTGCTGGCCAGCGCGTGGGTCGTGCGAGATGAGGCGAAGATCGACGAGGTGCTGCCGCTCGCTGTGGGCCAGGGAGAGCGCTGGGCTGCCTTCTACGAGAATCACAAGGCGTTCGGGCCCGCCTTCGACGCGCTCGAGCAGCACTGCGAGGGCATCGTGCAGCGACGACACGATGATCTCTCGGGCATCTTCTTCTCGACACGTTGGCCGGCGCTGGGCCTGATGTTGAGCCGCGCCGCGCTGCTCGACTGCCCGCCCGAGCGCCGAAGGCTGCACGGCGATCACCTGCGCTACTTTCGCCAGAAGCTCGGCCTGAGCGATCCCGACCCCGGCACACGGCTCATCTCGGCGAAACACGACGCCCTGTTCGACGCCGAGCAGCGGGCCGCGACGATGGTGACGACCCTGGGCCGCACGATCGAAGACTCGAAGCCCACGGTGCTGAAGCTCGATCGGGCCGAGGCGAGGGTCAGGGAGCTCGAGACCGAGGTGAAGGCGCTTCGCGAGCAGCTGCTCGACCCCTCGAGCGCAGAGGCTCGCGAGGCCCGGCTCCGGATGAAGATCGACGAACTGAAGGGCGAGCTCACGCTGACGAAGGAGGCCCTGCGTGCGGCGCGTGAGGTGCCTGAGGCGCAGGTCGTCGAGGCTCCCGTTCGCGAGGAGTGGGTCGAGCCGGGCGATGAGGCGGCCCGTGATGACGTCGACGGGCCGCCGCGGTTCGTGCACTTCGAAGGGAGCGCGAGGGGCGCGCTCGAGCGGCTGCCCGAAGCGATCGTTCGCCATGCGTACGAGCGGGCGGGGGAGCTGGGCGGAGGGCGCTCGGGGGCGTTTCGCGAGGTGAAGCGCATGCGCGGCGCTCCGGTGTTCACCGTCAGGCTCGGCATTCATCACCGCATGCTGTTCGCCCTCGAGACTGGGGTGCTGCGCGTGCTCGACGTGGTGCACCGGGCCGAGCTCGATCGTGCGATCGATCGTGCCGCGCCACGGCCGTCGGCGCCTCGGCTGTCGGTGTGAAGCGGTGTTGCTCCGCTGGGCTCGCTGCGTTACCAGCGCTCCCCATGGAGAACACCGCCACGCTGTCGCAGGTCGACCCCGCCATCGCCGAGATCCTCCACGCCGAGACCCGCCGCCAGGAAGACGGGCTCGAGCTGATCGCCTCGGAGAACTTCGTCAGCCCCGCCGTGCTCGAGGCCTCGGGCAGCGTGCTCACGAACAAGTACGCCGAGGGCTACCCCGGCAAGCGGTACTACGGCGGCTGCGAAGAGGTCGACAAGGCCGAGGCGCTCGCCATCGATCGCGTGCTGAAGCTCTTCGGAGCGCAGGCCGCCAACGTGCAGCCGCACTCGGGCAGCCAGGCCAACATGGCGGCCTTCATGGCGCTGATGAAGCCGGGCGAGCTGATGCTCACGCTCGATCTCAACTCGGGCGGCCATCTCACCCACGGCTCGTCGTTCAACTTCTCGGGCAAGACGTACAAGGTCGCGCACTACGGCCTCTCGAAGGAGACCGAGACGATCGACTTCGCGCAGGTCGAGAGCCTTGCGAAGGAGCACAAGCCTCGCCTGCTGATCGTCGGCGCCTCGGCGTACCCGCGCACGCTCGACTTCCCGCGGTTCAAGGCCATCGCCGACTCGGTGGGCGCGTCGATGCTCGTCGACATGGCGCACATCGCGGGCCTCGTCGCCGGCGGCATGCACCCGAACCCCGTGCCCCACGCCGACATCGTCACGTCGACGACGCACAAGACGCTGCGCGGCCCGCGCTCGGGCCTCATTCTCATGAAAGAGCAGTACGCCAAGAGCGTGAACAGCAACGTGTTCCCCGGCATTCAGGGCGGGCCGATGATGCACACCATCGCGGCGAAGGCGGTCGCGTTTCACGAGGCGCTGCAGCCGTCGTTCAAGGAATACGCGCAGCAGGTCGTGAAGAACGCGCAGGCGCTCGCCGAGGGGCTCAAGGGTCAGGGCCTGCGGCTCGTCTCGGGCGGCACCGACAACCACCTCATGCTCGTCGACCTGCGCGCCAAGAAGCTCACCGGCAAGATCGCCGAAGAGGTGCTCGGCAACGCGGGCATCACCGTCAACAAGAACCAGATCCCCTTCGACCCCGAGAAGCCGACCGTCAGCTCGGGCGTGCGCATCGGCGCTCCGGCGCTCACCACGCGCGGCATGAAGGAGGCCGACATGGCCACCGTCGCGACGCTCATCGGCAAAGCGCTCGACCACGCCACCGACGACGCGGTGCTCACGAAGGTGCGCGGCGAGGTCGCCGAGTTCACGAAGTCGTTCCCGCTCTACGCCTCGCGACTGAAGAAGGGCTGAGCCGACATGCGGTGCCCCTTCTGCGCCACGCAAGACACCCGGGTGATGGACAGTCGCGAAGCCAGCGACGGCGCCGTCATTCGTCGCCGGCGTGAGTGCGAGAGCTGCCGCCGCCGCTTCACCACCTACGAGCGCGTCGAAGAGCTGAACCCGCTGGTGGTGAAGAAGGACGGCCGCCGCGAGGCGTTCGATCGCGACAAGCTGATCGCCGGCCTGAAGAAGGCCTGTGAGAAGCGCCCGGTCTCGGTCGATCAGCTCGAGCAGTTCGTCACCGAGCTCGAGCGCAAGCTGCAGGAGCTGGGCGAGAAGGAGGTCACCTCGACCGTGCTCGGCGGGTTGATCATGGAGCGCCTGCCCGCGCTCGACGAGGTCGCCTACGTGCGCTTCGCGTCGGTGTACCGCAGCTTCCGCGACATCTCCGAGTTCATGGACGAGCTGAAGGAGATCCTCGAGACGAAGGGCACGCCCCGCTCGAAGGGGAAGGGCTGAGCCTCGCTCATGGCGCGCCGACCTGAAGACGAGCGCTTCATGCAGCTCGCGCTCGACGAGGCGAGGAAGGGCCTGGGCCGCACGCACCCGAACCCCGCCGTCGGCGCCGTGATCGTCAAGGGCAACAGGCTGATCGCCACTGGCTACCACGCGAGGGCTGGCACCGCGCACGCCGAGGCCAACGCGCTGCTGCTGGCAGGCAAGAAGGCGAAGGGCGCGACGATCTACTCGACGCTCGAGCCGTGCGATCACTTCGGCCGTACGCCGCCCTGCACGCAGGCGATTCTCGACAGCGGCATCGCGCGCGTCGTCTTCGGCTCGTCAGACCCGAACCCGCTCGTCGACGGCAAGGGCGTCAAGCGCATGCGCAAGGCGGGCCTCACCGTCGAGGGCGGCGTGCTGGCGGCCCAGTGCGATGCGCTCAACGAGCCGTTCTTCAAGGTCATGCGCACGGGCCTTCCGTTCGTGACGCTCAAGGCAGCCATCACGCTCGATGGGAAGATCGCGACCCGCGCTGGAGCGTCGAAGTGGATCACGAACGAGGCCTCACGCGCGAAGGCGCACGAGCTTCGTAACCGGGTCGACGCGATCGTCGTGGGCGCGGGAACCGTCGAGGTCGATGATCCGCAGTTGACGACGCGACTTCCGAATGGGCGCGACGCGATGCGAATCGTGATCGACCCGACCTTGCGCACGAAGCCGACCGCGAAGGTCTTCAAGGCCGGCGGCGCGGCGACGGTGATGTTGACGTCACGGCCAGCGAGCGCGGCGCAGGCGTTCACGAAACGTGGGGTTCGCGTCATCACGGTGCCCTCACGCAAGGGCGCGCTCGAGCTGCACGATGCCTTCCGCGCGCTGGCCAAAGAGGGTGTGCTGCACGTGATGGTCGAGGGCGGCGCGGCGACGACGGCGAGCTTTCTGAAAGCCGGCCTCTTCGACGAGCTGAAGCTGTTCATGGCTCCGGCGGTGTTTGGCCACGAAGGGCTCTCGTGGAGCGGCGCGCTCGGGCTCGACTCGCCCTCCGAAGCGCCTCGCTTCGCGGTGACGTCGGTCGAAGGCCTCGCCGGCGATCTGCTGATCAGCCTTCGGCCCCGCTGAGCTCCTCGAGCCCGGCCATCGCGCGCTGCTGAATGAGCTCGTTCGCGAGCGTCACGACGTCCATCGGCTCCTCGGACAACGCCATCGTCGCGGGGCCGCCCATGATGCCCTCCATCGACTCCAGCTCGACGAAGTGGGCGAAAACGCGCGCGCGAACGGTCGACGGCAGGCGCCGCGACAGCACGTCGAGCCCGAGCGCGGGAAGGGCGACGGGCAGCAGCGCGTCGAAGAACTCGGCCTCGCGCTCCGAGCCGTCGGCGGTGTTGAGGAAGATGGTCGCCACCGCGATCGCGGCGTCGTCATCGAGCTGATCGACGTGGGCCTGGGCGGGGTGGGGTGAGCCGAGGAAGCAGCGGCGCGTCAGCAGGTTCGACGCAGTCCAGAACGCCTCGGCGCCTTCGGGATCTGCGGGAGGCCCGAGCTGATCGAGCAGGCCATTGAGCTCCACGACCTGCGCATCGGGCACTTTGATCGCGAGGCGAAGCCCCTCGATTCGTTCAGCGGGCGAAGCGGACTGGATGAGGCGGGCGATGGTGTCGAGGCTCATGGTTCGTCTGACACGAACCGCTCCGCCACTGTGCAAGCGCACCTCAGTCGATCGTTCCGCCCGGCTCCGGCATCGAAGAGCGCATGCGACGACACCTGCTGCTGGGAGCGCTC
>JBEOKA010000532.1:0-13134 GCA_040275325.1 Myxococcaceae bacterium
GATGCCGTACACGCCAATGCGAGTTCCTTCCGAGGTGAGACCTGACCCGTACGATCCTGACTGGAGGAATCGACCTGCCGAGCAAGGGTAGCCCTGAGTTGTGCGCGGCGAGACGCCAGTTGAGGTTGCGATACACGTCGCCTTTGCCTCGAGGGCGGAAACGTCGTCAGGTGAGACGCCAACGGTTTCCACTGCCTCGAACAGCCCGCCAGCCCCCGGCCCTGAAGCACGCACAGCGTAGTCATAGTATGATGTGAACGTTGCAGCCTGCCACCCATCATTGTGGACCTGAATTGCCACTGACTGGTTGAGCGAAAGCGGCACACCAATTTGGACGTTTTGGGCAAAAGCCGAAGACGAAAGGAAGAATAGTGGAACGAGGCAAGACAAGAGCGATCGGGTCACGCTTCGAGGGTGGCACGGCATCGGTATCTTGAGCAAGGGTTGTGCGTCACAAGTGTGTAGCAATTCGCGCAGGAATCCGATATCTACGGGATGGGCGTCGCTTTGAACCGTCGACGCCCATGGGGGTACACACACGTGGCATCGAAACCGAAATGGTCGCCGAAGCAGATTGCAACGACTGGGCGCGCCGCTCTCGAGCTGGCGCAGACGTATCAGGCAGACATCGCTGATCGTCTTCAGGCAGGGCTCGTCGATGCGCTCGAGGTCGCGCTCGATGTGTTCGAGGGCAAGCGCTCCGAGGCTGCGCGATCGAGCGAGTCACTGCGCACTGCGACCGAAGAGCAGAACGCTGCTGCAACCAAGGCTCACACGTTTCTCTCCGCGGCCCGCGCTGCCATCGTTCGCAGCGGAGCTTCCGCAGCCGAGCGCGCTGCGTTCGGCGTGAAGCTCACTTTGAAGTCCGATCGTGTTTCGAGTCTCGTTGCCTGCCTCGATGCCCTCATCGATGGCGGCGCGAAGTACCCGACTGCCGCGAGCGCCGCTGGTCTGCTCTCTGCCGACTTCGCCCGCGCGACTGCGCTCCGCGACAGCCTCAGCACCGCCGATGCGTCCCAGGAGACAGTCAAAGCCACCCGGAAGAACCCAGTCGCTGCTCGCAAGGCGGCACAGGTCACCATCGAGGACTCCATCGACGCCATCATCAACGCGGGCACGCTCGCGTTCATCGATGATCCCGACAAGGCCGAGCTGTTCCGCAACCTCATTCCCTGAGCGTTGAGCCGTGGTCGGCCGCCGCCTCGGGGCGACGGCCCGCCACACACCGGCGACTGTCCGACAGCAGCCGGCGACGACCCGAGAGCACCCGGCGACGAGCCGACAGCACTTGGCGACGACCCGACGGCACCCGGCGACGACCCGACGGCACGGGGCGACGACCCGACAGCACCCGGCGACGACCCGACAGCACCCGGCGACGACCCGACGGCACCCGGCGACGACCCGACAGCACCCGGCGACTACAGAGACCCACACGGCGGCGTGGGTAATCTGCCAGGGGTCTGGTGGGGGATCTGCCAGGGGTCCGGTGGGGGATTTGCCAGGGGTTTGGTGGGGGATTTGCCAGACGCTCAGCGGCGCGCGGCGTGCTTCGCCGAGATCGACTCTGCATCTCGTTCGATGGCCAGCGCCCAGCACTCCCGCGCCTCGACGAGCCGACCGGCATCACGGAGCGCGTCTCCCAGCGCAAGCCAGCTCGCGCCGCCCTGACACTTCCATCGATGCTCCCGCGCGAGGGCGATCTGCGTCGTCGCATCACGCCCGCTCAGCACGAGCCACCGCGCCTCGAGCAGCAACAGATTCCGCTCCGTCGACGCGCGCACCGTCACCCGCCGGCATTCGTCGATCGCCGCGCGCGCTTCGTCGAGCCGACCCAGGTTCAACGACACCAGCGCTCTCGTGAGCGACACGTCGGCCTGAAAGTCGAGCCCGAGATCGGCAGCGATCACCGACTGCACGATCTTCAACGCGCCTTCGTGATCTCCCGTCGTCGTGTGCAACCAAGAGAGAGCGGTCTGCGCTCCCGCACGCACGAGCGCTCCTGCATCGTCTCCAGGACCAGGATCGAGCAATGCCCGCGCGCGCTCGAACTCGCCCAACTCGACGAACGCCTCCGACAGGTTGATGCGATTGAGCCACTCGAAGTCGCCGGGGTCGCGTTCGTCGCCGACTCCAATCGCCGCGCCTTCCGCCACCGCCTCGCGGTACCGCCCGAGCGCCACCAGCATCAACAGCCGATCGATCGGCCACGATTCCGAGAGCACATCACGCAGCGCCTCGGCATCACCCGCGCGATACAGCTCCAGCGCGTTCGTCATCCGCGCGAGCGCATCGAGATCAACGCCCGCAGTCCGGGCGACACCTCGGTGAACTGCACACCCAACGCATGCCACGTGCTCGTCATCGGGTTGCCCGGCCGCGCCCACGCGACCACGCCCTTCCAGCGCAGCTCCTTGTTCCCATGGAGCACGTACCCCTCGACCGGCAGGCCCTGCGGCAGCAACGCCGTCGTCTCGAGCTGAAACCCTCCCGGGCTCACGTCGGCGCTCAGCGCTGCCTGCCGGCCACCAATCGACACAGGCAGGCGAACGGCTTTGCGATCGTCACGGCGGTTGGTCGTCGTCATGAACCGAACGGTCGCACGACAGGCCTGTCGCACAACTTTTCGGCCGCGCGCTGATCAGCTCGTCAGCGACATCGCCCACCGCTCCGTCGCTTCGTCCGCGGGAAAATACGACTCCACCGTCAGCTCCTGCGCCGTCACGTCGAGCGGCGTGCCGAGCGTCGTCAGCATCGTGAACAGCCGCGCTTCATCGGCTCCACGCTTCATGTGCACCAACGACACCGGAGCGCTCGCTGTGATCTCGAACGGCCGTAACACCTCGACGCCCGGGTACGTGCGCACCTGCTGCAACAACGCGCGGCGCTCGTCATCGTGCGGGTACATCGTGCACTCGCGCTCCAATCGCTCGAGCGCGAACGTCGCCACCTCGACCCAGTTCACCATGCTCGGCCGCAGCCCCTGCGGGTGGAGAATCGACTTCGCCAGGTTCGTGAGAATCGTCGGGTCGTCGGGCGGGGAGGGGAGGAACCGATTCAGCATTCGCAGCGCGCCCTCGTTCATGCGCACCAGGTTCCACGCGCGATCGAAGACGACCGCGCCGTACGGCTCCTGTTTCGCGAGCAGCAGATCGATCGCGCGGCGCACCGGAGCCATCTCGAGGCTCTCGAGCGCGCTCGACGTGTACACCGCCGCGAAGCCCGCGCTCGACAGCATCGTGTTCCGTTCCCGCAGCTCGAGCTCGAGCGCGCTCGCCAGCAGCAACACCATCTCGCGGCTCGGCTTCGACTTTCCGTTCTCGAGGAAGCTCAGGTGCCGCGTCGAGATCTCGGCCTCGAAGGCGAGCTGCTCCTGCGAGAGCCGTCGCGTCGTTCGCCAGCGCTTGAGCAACTCGGGGAACCCATTCATGCGCGGCACTGTAGCGACCTCGCGCCGCCCGCCCATGACCTCGCACGTCATGGTGTTCGTGACCTCGCGGCGTCACCTTGCGTGCACCCTCGCAGTCCACCGGAGCCCCACATGCGCCTCGCCGTTCTCGTCGTCATCTTCCTCGCCTTCACCGGCTGGTCGCTGTCCGTCGCCCTGGGGAATGGGCCCATCGGCTTCATCCCCCTCGCCGGTCGCGAACCGTGGGCCGCGCAGATGCTGGTCGACTTGGGCCTCGCGCTCTTCGTCGCCTGGTCGTGGCTGCGTCACGACGCGAAGGCGCACGGCATCGCGGCCTGGCCGTACATCCTCGGCACGCTCGCCCTCGGCAGCATCGGCGTGCTCGCGTACCTCATTCACCGTGAGCTCAAGGGCTCGGTCGCTCGAACGAGTGTCGCCTGAAGGGCGGTCTGCGCACCTGAACCGGAGCGGGTTGCGCCGGGCCGTCGATCTCCGCTTTGGTGCGGCTCCCCGCGCCGGCCGCATCGGAGTCGACATGTTCTCTCCCCGCTCCTTCACCCTCGTCGCAGCCCTCGCGCTCGCGTCGTCGTGTGGAACGAAGTTTCCCTGTGACGCGAAGTCGTGCCCCACCGGCTGCTGCAACCCGGCGTCTGGGCGCTGCGAGCTCGGCTCCACGGCCGATCAATGTGGAGCCAGCGGTGCTTCCTGCACGACGTGTGGGGCAGGGCAGATGTGTCTGAGCGGCGCGTGCGCAGCGGACAACGGCGCGGGCGGTGGCTCGGCCGTGATGCCGACGGTCTTCTGGTACAAAGACGTGTTGCCCATCACGCAGGTGCGCTGCGCGAACTGTCACCAGGCCGGCGGCATCGGCCCGTTCCCGCTGCAGACGTACGCGCAGGCAAAGCCCATGGCCGCAGCGATGAAAGCCGCCGTCGTCGCCAAGCGCATGCCCCCGTGGATGCCGGACACCTCGTGCGGCGGGCCCTTCGTCGACGATCGCAGCCTCACGCAGGCGCAGATCGACACCATCGCGAAGTGGGTCGACGAAGGCGCGGCTGAAGGAAACCCTGCCGATGCGCCAGCGGCTCCCGGGCCGGTCGGTCTCTTGCCGCGCATCGACTCCACGCTGACGATGGCTGAGGCGTACACGCCGTCATCGACGCGAACCGATGACTACCGCTGCTTCCTCGTTGACCCCGCGCTGCCCGCCGCGCGCTTCGTCACCGGCTACGACATTCAGCCCGGAGTCACCGCCGAGGTGCACCACGTCATCGTCTACATCGTCGATCGCGCCGCAGCCCGTACGAAGGACATGAACGAAGCAGGCCCGGGGTGGACGTGCTTCGGTGACTCCGGCTTGACGAGCCCCGGCCCCATCGGCGCGTGGGCTCCCGGCACTGGCGCCGTCATCTACCCCGCGGGCACCGGCATTCAGCTGCAGCCGAACCAGGCCCTCGCGATGCAGATTCACTACAACACCACCTCGGGCACGCGCACGCCGGACCAGTCGGCCGTGAAGCTCATGTTCGCGCCTCAGGGCACCACGCCGACCTCGGCGTATCTGATTCCCCTCGTGGGCGACGGCTTCATGATTCCGCCGAACGCTACCGACTACACGTACAGCAAGGACTTCCCCAACCCGACCCGCGCGCTCGCCATCAAGGTCTACGGCCTGATGCCGCACATGCACACGCTCGGAAAGCGCATCACCATCAAGGGCCCGAGCGACGCCTGCCTCGTCGACATTCCCAAGTGGGACTTCCACTGGCAGTCGCAGTACTTCCGCCCGCAGCCGTTCACCGTGCCCGCCAATGGCTCGGTGACGATGACCTGCACGTGGGACAACCCGACCTCGCGAATGATCCGCTGGGGCGAGGGCACGCAAGACGAGATGTGCTTCGCGTACATCTACGCGACGTTGTGACGGGCCCGATCAACCGATGCACTCGCGCGCGAGTTCGGAGTAGACCCGCGCGCCATGAGCTACACGGTCCTCGCACGCAAGTACCGCCCCCAGGCCTTCGAAGAGATGACGGGCCAGGAGCACGTGGTTCGTACCGTCGAGAACGCCATCAAGCTCGATCGCGTCGCGCACGCGTACCTGTTCGCCGGCCCTCGCGGCGTCGGGAAGACCACCGCCGCACGACTCCTCGCCCGTGCCCTCAACTGCGAGAAGGGCCCCACCTCGACGCCGTGCGGAACCTGCCGCGCCTGCGTCGAGATTCGTGACGGCATCAGCACCGACGTGCAGGAGATCGACGGCGCCTCGAACAACGGCGTCGAGAACGTTCGCGAGATTCGCGAGAACGCGAAGTACCAACCGCAGCGCGACCGCTTCAAGATCTACATCATCGACGAGGTGCACATGCTCTCGGGCCCCGCGTTCAACGCGCTGCTCAAGACCCTCGAAGAGCCGCCTGGGCACGTGAAGTTCATCTTCGCGACCACCGAGGCGCACAAGCTGCCCGACACGATCCTCTCGCGCTGCCAGCGTCACAACTTCCGCCGCATCTCGCAGGCCGCGATGTTGAAGCGCCTGAAGGAGATCGCCGAGCTCGAGAAGGTGAAGATCTCCGACTCCGCGCTCTCGCTCATCGTGCGCCAGTCTGAAGGCGGCATGCGTGACTCGCTGTCGCTGCTCGATCAAGTGTTGAGCGCGTGCGGCAACGAACCCAAAGACGCCGAAGTCGCCGAGGCGCTGGGCACCATCGATCGTACCGTCGTGCACTCGCTCGCGAAGGCGCTCGTCACCCGTGACGCCGGCACCGTGCTGAAGGTCACCGAGGAGCTGTGGAATCGCGGCGTCGATCTTCGCCGGCTGGCCGAAGAGCTCGCGTGGTGGCTGCGGCACCTGTTCGTCGCGCGCGCCACCGGAGCTGCTCCCGACGAGCTCGCCGATACCGATCGTGAAGCGGTCGTGGCGCTCGCGCGTGATGCCGAAGCGGCGCAGCTGGCGCGGCTGTTCGACGTCGTGCACTCGGGCGTGTGGGAGATCGCGCGCGCTCCGCAGCCGCGGCTCGCGTTCGAGATGACGCTGCTGAAGGCGCTGCACCTGTCGCCTGCTGCGTCGATTCCCGAGCTGATCAGCCGCGTCGAACGCCTCGCCTCGGGTCAGCCCGCGACGGCCGGAGCGCCTGGAGGTCGCTCCACCTCCGCGCCCTTTCGCGCCTGAAGCACCACGAGCCGCGGAGCCTGCGAAGGCTCCCGCACGTCCACCGCAGCCCGAGGTCAAGCTCGTCAACCGCACGTTGCCGCCTTCGGCCGCGACCGCGGTGGACGACGTTCCCGATGAGCCAGACGAGAAGCTCTTCGCTCCCGAGGGCAGCGCGGAAGGGTGCGCGTCGGGCGAGTGTCTTCCCGATGGAACGCCCATCGCTGCGACGCCGGTCGTCGCTGCGAAACCCGTCGAGCCTCCGAAGCCCGCAGTCGCTGCCAGGCCAGTCGAGGCTCCACGACCTGCGGTGCCCTCGAGTCAGCTCGAGCAGTGGAAGGTCGCCGTCGAGGCCGTGCGCGTCGCGTCTCCCCGGCACGGCAAATCGCTGAGCCACGGCCGCTTCATCAGCATGGAGCCCGGCACCATTCGCATCGCGTTCCCCAACGACGCTGCGTTCCATCGCTCCACCGTCTTCGGCATGTCGCGCCAGCTGATCGAAGAAGTGCTCACCAAGCACTTCGGCCGACCCACGAAGGTTGCGGAAGACAACACGACCCAGGCCCTCGCCGCCGCTGCGCCCAGCATCGCGGAGGACGAAGCGAAACAGACCGCCGCCCGCCACACCGCCATCGACGCCCACGTGGCGCAGCACCCAGCCATTCGCAACGTGCTCCGCATTCTCGGCGGCACGGTCGAGCACGTGCAGTACCTCGAGCCCGTGCGTGAGACGCCCTCGCTCGTGCCCGTCGCCAACAGTCCCGACGACGAGTGACGCCTGTTCAGGAATCCGCTACGCCCCCACGCCTTCACACCACCCGGAGTCGTTCATGCCTGGAGTCGATCTCAACTACTTCATCCGTCAGGCCAACAAGCTGACCGAGAAGATCGAGAAGCGGAAGCAGGAGCTCGCCGCCGAGACGGTCGAGGGCAAGGCCGGTGATGGCCTCGTCGTCGTCGTCGCCACCGCGACGCAGGAGATCAAGAGCATCAAGATCGACAAGAAGGCCGTCGACGATCTCGCCATGCTCGAAGACCTCGTCACCGCCGCCGTCAACGCCGCCCTCGTGCAGAGCAAAGAGCACCAGCAGAAGGAGCTCGCGAAGGTCTCGGGCGGCATCAAGATTCCCGGCATCACCTGAGCCCGCGCGATGACCCCCGACGCGATCAACCGGCTGGTGGCGCAGCTCGCCCGCCTGCCCGGCATCGGTGAGAAGACGGCCCAGCGGCTGTCGTTTCACCTGCTCCGCACGCCCGATCTCGCGCGCGGCCTGTCGAACGCCCTCGTCGAGGTCGTCGATCGCGTCAAGCTGTGCCCGCGCTGCTTCAGCCTGCATGACGGGCCCGAAGACTCCCGCTGCGGCTACTGCACCGACTCGCGCCGCGAGGAGCGCCTGCTCTGCGTCGTCGAGGGCATCTCTGATCAGCTCGCCATCGAGCGGACGAAGGAGTTCCGTGGGCGCTACCACGTGCTCCATGGCGTGCTGTCGCCGCTCGAGGGCGTCGGCCCCGAACAGCTGCGCATCAAAGAGCTGCTCACGCGCCTGCAGGACTCGGGCGTCGAAGAGATCATCGTCGCCACCAACCCCGACGTCGAAGGCGAAGCCACCGCGCTCTACCTGACCCGCCTGCTCAAGCCGATGGGGCTCCGCGTCTCCCGCCTCGCCCAGGGAATCCCCATGGGCGGCGATCTCGAGTACGCCGATCAGGCCACGCTCGCCCGCGCGCTCACCGCCCGTCGCGAGCTCTGATCCTCGACAGCTGTGACTGACACGTCACGCCCACGACTCGGAAAGAGGAGTGGACCCCGAACCCTTTCGCGGGGATAAAGCGTGAAACGCCGTTCGCCGTCTGCTACACCTTCCACGTCTTTTTCTCCCTCAGGAGAGCTTCGACCTCATGGCTTCGCAGCTCGTGATGTACGAAGAGGAGTTCCACCGAATCAACGCGGTGTGCGATCGCTTGACCAAGGACGCAAACGCGAAGGTGGTGTTCCTCGTCGACAAGAACGGCCAGCTCATCTCGGCGGCCGGGCAGACGAACAACATCGACACGACCTCGCTCGCGTCGCTCACCGCCGGCAACGTCGCGGCGATGGGTGGCCTCGCCAAGCTGATCGGCGAGAACGAGTTCCCCAACCAGTTTCATGAAGGGGCGAAAGACTCGCTCTACATGACGCTCGTCGGCGGCCGCGTCGTGCTCGTCGTCATCTTCGACAACCGCACCTCGCTGGGCCTCGTGCGCTTGCGCATCAAGAAGGCCTCTGACGAGCTCGAGAAGATCTTCGCGGCGCTGGCAGCACGCTCGGCTGCGCCCGGCGCGGGGTCTCCGTTCGCGGAGATCTCCGATGCCGACATCGACAACCTGTTCAGCGAGTAACCGGGCCGCCCATGTCCTTCATCAACTACTCAAGCCGCGAGATTAACTGCAAGATCGTCTACTACGGCCCCGGCTTGTGCGGGAAGACGACGAACCTGCAGTACATCTACAACAAGACCAACCCCGAGACGAAGGGCAAGCTGATCTCGCTCTCGACCGAGACCGATCGCACCTTGTTCTTCGACTTCCTGCCGCTGTCGCTCGGCGAGATTCGCGGCTTCAAGACGCGCTTCCACCTCTACACGGTGCCCGGTCAGGTCTTCTACGACGCCAGCCGCAAGCTCATCTTGAAGGGCGTCGATGGCGTGGTCTTCGTCGCCGACTCGCAGGTCGAGCGCATGGAGGCCAACATCGAGTCGATGGAGAACCTTCGCGTCAACCTCGCGGAGCAGGGCTACGACCTGAACAAGATTCCCTTCGTCATTCAGTACAACAAGCGCGACCTGCCCAACGCCGTCGGCGTCGACGAGCTTCGCAAGGTGCTCAACCCGCGCAACGTTCAAGATCACCAGGCCGTGGCTCCGACCGGCGTCGGCGTCTTCGACACGCTCAAGGGCGTCGCCAAGCTGGTCCTCACCGAGCTGAAGAAGGGTGGACAGGGATGAACTCACGTCGTCTCGTCGGGCTGGTCGCGATGCTCGTCACGCTCGCGCCGGCCTTCGCACAGACGCCGGCTCCGGGGGGAGCTGCAACACCTTCACCCGCTCCGGCAACGACCACCGCTGCGCCTGCTGCACCGGGCGCGTCCCCTCAGACCGCTGACGAGGCGTTTCAGACGCGCGTCAAGCAGCTCGAGGAGCAGGTCGTCGATCTGAAAGAGAAGATCTTCCGCACGAAGGCCCGTTTGCTGCTGCTGCAAGAGACCGTGCTCGGCGGCGACATCAGCCAGGGCGCGCGTGCGATCATCTATCACCGCAAAGAGATGAGCGCGCAGTTCGTGCTCGAGTCGGTCGCCTACGCGCTCGACGGAGCGCCCATCTTCACCAAGGTCGACACCAACGACGACCTCAACAAGCGTGAAGAGTTCGAGATCTTCAACGGCCGCATCGTGCCCGGCAATCACCAGATCGCCGTGCGCATGGTCTACCGCGGCGCCGGCGGCGTCTTCAGCTACGCCGAGGGCTACAAATTCAAGCTCCAGTCCAACCAGACGTTCACGGCCGAGGGCGGGAAGATCACGACCGTGAAGGTGGTCGGCTACGAGAAGGGCGGCATCACCGCCGAGATGAAGGACAAGCCCGCGATTCGCTACGACATCAGCACCACCAAGGAGCAGGGCAACGCTCCCTCCGGTGATCAGTCGCAGCCTGGCGCGGCAACCAACCCGTAGGAATCGTCGAGGGCTTCACCTTGGTGCGTCGGGCCTCGTACAGGGCCATCGTCGCTGTCCCCGTGGTGTGGCGGGCGCTCGTCGTGTGCGCACTGCTTCCCTCGGCGGCGCTGGCGCAGGCCCCATCGATCACCGAGCTGACGGGGCGCACCGAGACGGCAGCTGGGCTGGTGAAGTCGGCGTCGAATGACGTCGAGCTCGTCGAGCGGCAGTACACGCTGGTCGAGGAGCCGAGCGACGAAGCGGCGCTGCTGCAGCGCTACTCCGACGCCGAGATCCGCAAGCTGCTCGGCGACAACGCAACGGCCTCGGTGCTCTTCTACGATCTCGTCGCCAACAAAGACTTCCAGAAGACGCCTCGCTACGTCGACGCGCTCTACTACCTGGCCGACTCGCTGTACGAGATGAAGAACTACCTCGGCGCGCGCCTGTACCTGCGCCAGCTGCTCGATCTTCGCGGCAAGCACTACAAAGAGGCGCTTGCGCGCTACCTCGAGATCGCCGGCCGCCTGAACTTCTTCGTCGGCGTCGATGACTACATCACGCAGGCGCGGGGCCTCTCGGGTGGGGCACTCCCCGCCGAGCTTTCGTACGTCTACGGCAAGTGGCTCTTCCGCCGCGACGACCTCGCTGTCGAAGAGCGCGTGCCGAAGGCGCAGGCCGTGTTCGATGGCTTGGCGAAAGAAGCGGGCGGCCCCCTGCGTCTGCAGAGCATCTACTTCATCGGCGTCGGCCACGTTCGGCTCAAGGCCTGGGACAAGGCCATCGAGTCGTTCACCCAGGTGACGAAGATGACGGCGCGCGACGCCCGCGACCGCCAGGTGCAGGAGCTGGCGGAAGTCTCACTGGGCCGCGTCTACTTCGAGGTCGGCAAGTACGACGAGGCCGTCGAGCACTACTCGCGCGTGCCGCAGCAGTCCGACAACTTCCCCGACTCGCTGTACGAGATCGCCTGGTGCTACGTGCGCAAGGGCGAGCTGCGTAAGGCGAAGGACGCGACCGAGGTGCTGCTGCTCGTCGCCGAGAACTCGGTGCTGGCGCCCGAAGCCAAGATTCTTCAGGGCACGCTGCTGCAGAAGCTGCAGAAGTACGAAGACGCCATCGACACGTACAACGGCGTCATCAACGAGTACGCCCCGGTTCGTGACGAGATCGACGCGCTGCTGACCGTGAACAAAGACCCGGTCGCGTACTTCGACGAGCTGCTCGCTCGAAACGAGAAGAGCCTCGACGTGACCAAGCTGCTCCCGCCCGCGGCCCTCAAGTGGGCGAGCACGCGCGAAGACGTGGCCGACGCCGTCGCCATCACCACCGCGCTCGACGAGAGCCGTCGAGGTCTGGCCGAGTCGAAGGACATCGCAGACCGAATCCTCAAGTCGCTCGATGAGCGCGGCGTCGACTCGTTTCCGCTCCTCCAGGAGGGTTACAGCCGCGCTGCCGCCGTCGAGACCGCAGTGACGCGCGCCGAGGAGCAGCTCACGGCCATCGAGGGTGAGCTCGTCGGCAGCAAGGTGTCGGCCGAGCAGCAACAGCAGCTCGACGCCGCCCGCGCTGAAGAGAAGGCCCTCAAGGCGCGAATCGACACGCTGCCCACGACGACCGAGCAGATCTCCGAGCGTAAGGTTCGCATTCAGAAGACCATCGACGCGCTCGAGAAGCAGGCGTTTCAGCTCAGCATCGAGCTGCAGTCGCAGGCGGCGCAGCTGGTTGCCATTCGCAAGTTCGTCGATGACACCCGCGCGCAGCGCAAGGGCAACAAGGCCGCGGCTGACGACGAGAAGGCGTTCCTCGAGCGCGTTACGAATGAGCAGAACGGCATCGACGCCACGCTCGCCGAGATCGACGATCTGCGGAAGACGCTGGCTGCCGAGCGGAACAACGCCGACAAGGCCGTGAGCGGTGAAGACGCTCTGCGCCGCCAGTACGCCTCGGTGCTCGACCAGGAGCGTGTTATCTACAACCAGCTCCGCGCGGGTCTGCCCGACGAGAGCCGCCGACTGCTCGGTCGCATCGACGTCGTTCGCGCCGATGCCGACGCGCTCAAAGACCGCGTCGCCCGCGCCAAGACCACCATTCGTGAGCGGGTTCAGCGGCGCGCCCAGAAGCTGCGTGAACAGGTGCTGGCTGAGGCGACGCTGCTCGAGGGCTTCACCCGCGACACCGACGCCATCACCGGAGAGACCCGCAACCTCGTGGGCCGCATCGCCTTCGACAGCTTCCGCCGCGTGCAGAAGAGCTTCTACGACCTCGTGCTCAAGGCCGACGTCGGCGTGGTCGACGTGTCGTTCCAGCGCAAGCAGGACAAGACGTCCGAGATTCAGAAGAAGTCGGCCGCGAAGGACCGCGAGCTGAAGCAGCTCGACGAAGAGTTCAAGGAAGTCCTGAAGGACGTGGATTGACCGTGAAGACGTCTTCCCTCCTCACGTGGTCGCTGGCGGTCGTGCTCGTGGCTGGGCTGGCTCAGGCGCAGCCGAAGAAGACCGACAAGAAGGCCGACGCCGGCGTCACCGTCGACGCTGGTGTGCTCGGCCCGACGATGCCGAACGTGTCGCCGTCGGGTGGGTCCTCGGAAGCGAAGAGCGACGCTCCACCCGCAGAGGCCAAGCCGAAGACGCGCTACTACGAAGGCATGGGCCGCACCGAGCAGGAGAAGCGGCTGCTCGAAGAGGTGAGTCAGGCCCTCGCGACCTACGAAGAAGAGTCGCGCGAGTTCAAGCGCGAGGTGCAGCTGCTCATCGAGAAGAAGTACGAAGAGAAGCGAAACACCCTCGGCAACTCGTACGAGAAGGCGATTCGCGATCTCGAAGTGCTCGAGCGCAAGGAGCGCCTCGACGCCATCTCGGCGTTCGAAGAGTTCCTTACCCG
>JBEOKA010000533.1:0-29712 GCA_040275325.1 Myxococcaceae bacterium
TCGCGGCACGGCGCTGGTCCCCGTTCCACCCGCGACGCCCATCGGCATGGGAAAGGACTCGCGCGGCGTCGAGCTCACGTCGGTGAAGGCCCTCGACGAGGTCCAGGTCGCCTCGTGGATGAAACAGGCGACCGCCATGCCTGGCTTCGGAAAGAAGCGCTGAGTCGGAGTTGAGCGGGGCGCGAGGCACGCCTAAAGGCGAGCGGATGTTGCAGAACATCTGGCGCTACATCATCGGAACGGTGCGCTTCTTCCTGTTCGACTTCGGGCCAGGGCAGCTGCTCACCGTGTTGCGCACGAAGCAGCCCACGCTCGAGGTGCGTCTGCCACAGGTGCCGCACCCGCTGGTGATTCGGCCCACGAAGCCCGACGTGCTGGTGCTCTGGCAGACCTTCGGACTGAGTCAGTGCGCGGTGCCGCTGCCTCAGGCACCGAAGCTGATTCTCGACGCGGGCGCGAACATCGGCTGCACCGCCGTCTTCCTCGCCAACACCTACCCACACGCGCGCATCGTGGCCGTCGAGCCCGACGTGAACAACGCAGCCCTCGCCAGGAAGAACTGCGCGACGTACCCGCAGGTCGAGATTGTCGAAGGCGCCGTGTGGCCCCGGCCCGTGCTGCTCGAGATCGAGAACCCCACCGACGAGAGCTGGGCGTTTCGCATGCGGGAGAAGCCGCGTGACGACTCAGGCAGTGGCATGCGCGGCATGACCATCGACGAGCTCTCGAAAGGAGCGCCCATCGACCTGCTGAAGGTCGACATCGAGGGCGGCGAGAAGCAGCTCTTCACGGAAGACACGCAGTGGCTGGCGCGCGTGGGCGCGATGCTCGTCGAGCTGCACGGCGCCGAGTGCACGAAGGCGGTGGCGAACGCCGCGGCCAGCTCGGGGTTCCGGTCGCTCCCGCCGCAAGGTGAGTACGTCGTCTACGCGCGCTGAGGCGGCTCAGCGGAAGTGCGGCCGCTCGATGGTGAAGAGCAGCTCCTTCACCTCGCTGCGCCAGCGCGCGGGAGCTTTGTCACCCAACACGATGACGCCCATCGCCAGCACGACGGCGCGATCTCTGATCAGCAACGGCTTCGCGATGGCCTCGAGCCGCGCAGGGGACTTCACCAGGCCTTCGTCCGAGAGTACCGACGCGAGCTCCTCCTGCTCGGCTGCTCCGCGAAGCCCTGACACGGCGTCACCGACGGTCTGCACCGACTGACCTTCACGAATCGACAACGCCACGTCGACCCACGCGAGGTCGGGAGGTGGCAGCACCTCGAGTGCGTCTTTCACCTGAGCCTCCGACGCTCCGTCCGATGCGCCGACGAGGAGGTGGATGCGCGCCCGGGCGGTCTCTGACACCTGGCCGCCGAGCAATTCGCGGTTGGCTTCGAACAGATTGCCCGCGCGCAGCTGATGGTACGCCTTGAGGAACGGCCAGTCGTCCTTCTGAGCAGCGCCCTCGACCCGCTGCAGGAAGGCCACCGTCGACTCCTTCGGCGCCATCGTGATGGACCTCGGCATCGGCACCCCGAGCCCCGCCGCGCGGGCGCCGCGATAGACGCGCAGGTGTTCGACGAGCGACGCGTTGCGCATGGGCGCGAACGCCTTCGACGCCTCTGCGACGTCGAACGCAGCGAGCGCCTGCTTCCACTCACCACGCGACGCGAGGTCTTCGGCGACGGCCCAGTTGAGCCACGGGTTCTGCGGGTGCGCCTTCCACGCCGCGGCGTAGTCAGCGGTGCCGCCGTTCGCCTGTGCACAGCGCAAGGACAGGTACGCGAGGTCGCCATCATCGGGCCTGGCCTTCGCCGACTCGGCCATCGAGGCGCACTGGGCCTCACGCTCCGCCGGCTCGAGCAGGTCCTGCACGCTGCGCTGAAGGAAGACGTTCGATGGCTCGGCCTTCGCGCGGGCGAGCAGCGCGGCCTTCACCTCGGGCACCTCGTCGGCGTACGCGGCCCAGCTGCCGAACGACTCGGCGACCTCGTCGAACGTCACGTGCGCCACCAGCAGGTCGCGCCGCTCGTCTGCAGACTTCACGAGGGTCAGCTGCGACGCCGCGGGAGCCGAGAGCGGCGCCTCGAGCACACGCTTGTACGCCGTCTGGCCGCGCTTGAGCGAGATGGAGCGTGGCGGCTGCACGAAGAAGTAGTCCTGCGGCGCGTCGCTCCAACGCGGCGCGCCCAGAGGCACGTCGGGCAGCTCGGAGTTTCCACCCGCGCCGTACACCGCCGTCCACTCCACGAGGGCTGCGGCGCTCGCGACGTCGTACAGCGCGTGCGAGAAGCCACCGCCGACGCCGACCTCGAACTGCTCCACGAGCGTTCCGTCGAGCAACGTCGTCTTCACCTGCACGTCGCCCGACGGGTCGAGCTCCCACTTGTCGGTGCTGCTCGCGGGCACCACGTGCGCGCGCTCCTCCATGACGATTTTCACGGGCACGTTCAGCCCGTTCACGACGTGCACCGTCGACGAGCCGATGTGGCCGCTCACGAAGAGGGCAGGGAGCAGCACGCCCGAGGCCACCGCCGCGCGCAGCGTTCCGGGCACCACGCCGTCAGCCGTCTGGAACCGGTCCCACCAGCCGAGGCGCTTCTGCCGTTCGCGCTCCTTGCCAACGACGCACGTCGCGTACTTCGCGGGCACCACCGCGGGCTCGGGCGCTTCGTCGACGTCACCGCCTTCACGCACCCACTTCGCGACCTGGTCTTCGACTTCGAGCAGGCGGTCGAGCGTGACGTCGGCCAGTACGCGCAGGTCGCCGATGGCGCCGCCCGCCCAGCCCTCCATGACGCGCAGCCAGTCGCCGAGGTTGCCTTCGTTGGGGCCGAGCAGGCCGAGCTCTTCCGAGAGCGCGGTGAAGCCGCCGGCCGCTTCGTAGACCTCGTCGACGTCGTGGGGCAGCACGAGGCTCTTCTTCGCCTCCCACAGCCTGGTGATGACGACGAAGAGGTCGTCGGCCGAGTGGAGCACGCGTGCGCGCTCTGCCGACGAGACGTTTCCATCGGCGAGCACGATGTCGAGCACGTGGTGCAGGTGGCTGTGCGCGTCGACGAGGTTGCGCAGCGAGTGCGAGACGAAGTGCATCAGCTCGACGAGGCCCTGCAGGTGGTCGCTCCAGCCGTTGCCGACGAGGTTCGCGGCGGCGAGGTGCGTAGCGCGGCAGGTGCGGTCGTGGTCCAGAATGCGCTGCTCCACCGTTCGCCGCTCGGTGCGCACGGCCTCGATGACGCCGCGCAGCTCCTTCCTTCGAATCTCGCGGCCGCGATAGCGAATGACACCGCCCGGCGCCGTCAGCACGCCATCGGCGAGGCCCTCGAGCTGCAGCTCTTCTTCACGGCGGTCTCGGTACGACTTGAGCTCAGAGCGCAGCGAGGCCGGGTAGAGGCTCTCGAGCGCGGCGAGCACGCCTTGATGGTCGAGCGCTTCGACGTCGCCAATGAGCGCGTCGGGCTTCTCTTCGTACGCCGCGATGGAGCGGCCCAGGTAGACGCCTCGGTAGCGCGGGTCGAGGGCGGCGCGGCTGAAGCGTTTGGCGAAGCGCTCCTCCATCGTCGTCTCGACGGGCGTGGGCGCAGGCGCACCGGCGGAGTTCTTCGCGCGCTCCTCTTTCGCCTTCTGGAACAGCTTCGCCGTCACCTCGGCGCGCACCTGGTCGACGTTGGCGAACAGCGCCCATGCGGGGCGGGCGTCGAGCGGGGAGGGCAGGTACAGCTCCTTCGCGCTGTCTTCGCGTTCCCGGTTGGGTGGATGCGTGAGCCACATACGCGGCGGCTGCGCGAGGCCGGCGTCGAAGACGCGGAACGACGAGTCGCCGTCGGGGCGTTGGGGAGACTTGCCGAAGTCGGGCTCGTCGAAGATGCGGCGCAGGTGCTCGAGCGCGAGCGTCTGCAGCGCGAAGAGGTCTTTCACCTCGCGCCCCGAGTGCAGCTCTTCGGCCGAGAACGACACGGCCTCCTGCCAGGCTTCGTCGGCGGGCCCGAGGCGGTGGAGCGCGTGCACGAGGCTGTCACTGCCGCTCACCGAGACGGCGACGCGGTCGGCGTTGAACTCCATCTCGCGGCCGAGCGCGCGATGGGCGAGCACCACGATGCGGAACGCGGAGTCGAGCACGGCGCGGATCGCCCAGACGAAGAGCCGCAGAATCCAACCAATCCAAGCGACGCGAATGTCGATGCGCGAGATGCCAGTGAGGAAGCGGTCGAAGATGCCGCGCGACATGACGATGTGACCGGCGATCTGCTCGGCCAGGTACACCCAGCGGCCGACGGCCATCGTCTTCTGCGCGAAGTGCCCGTACTCGTGCGCGAGCACCGCCTTGAACTCGTCGAGGCTCAGGGAGTTCACGAGGCCCAGCCCCAGCTCGAGGTTCTTCTTCGAGGGGAAGAGCAGGTTCAGGAACGAGAGGTCGTAGAAGACGCCGGCGTTCACGCGGCCCGAGAGGAAGACCTTGTGCGGGCGCGGCGCGCCGGTCTCGTCTGCGAGCTTGTAGAGGAACGCGAAGAGCGTGGGCTGATCAGCCGGCTTCAGCTCGACGAGCGACGAGTCGGCGCCGCGCTTCACGATGAAGAGGCCGCGCACGAGGAACGCGAGGAAGAAGAGGGCCGGCAGCGAGAGGAACGCCGCGCCGACGACGTTGCCGCCGTGGAGCAGCGCGTTGCCGAGCAGGCGCCAGACGCTCCACGCGAGGTAGCCCGTGAGGCCGAGGTAGAGGCCGACGAACGAGAGCAGGCCGCCCATGGCGAGCCAGGCGTGACGTTTGTACGCCTTCGTTGGAGCAGTGAGGCCCGGCGGGACCGACGTCGGCGAGGGAGGGAACACCGAGGACAGGTCGGGTGCGCTCATGAGGCGGCGAAGTGCAGTCGGCGCGTCTCAGCGAGTCAAGGCGGGGATGTCGATGCTCAGCGCGTGCAGTGCTCGGTGCGCCATCGGCATTCGTGCGCGCGCCGTCGACCTGCGGCATGTTCACGAACCGCCAGAGGAGTCAGAACATGAACTCACCGAGCTATCGGAGTGCTGCTCTCGCCTGTGCCCTCGCTGCTACTTCATTGATGAGTTGTGGCCAGCCGGTTGGGGCGACGGACGGTGGTGCGGGTGGATCCGCGACTGCCGGTGGATCCGCGACCGCTGGTGGATCCGCGACCGCTGGTGGATCCGCGACCGCTGGTGGATCCGCGAGTGCCGGTGGATCCGCGAACCCAACGAGCGTCACCATCACGCTGACTCGCTCCAGTGGAGTCACTGGCACGCAGCGCATCAACTTCGGCCTGCCGCTCGCCGACGGAGTCTCGACGACAACGCCCATCGCCGTGCGCATCAACGGCTCCATCGTCCCCACCTTCGCCCGCTCACTCGCTGCGTACCCGAGCGGCAACTCCCGCAGCATGCAGGTGCAATTCGACGCACCCGCCACGGCGATGACCGCCGACGTGCTCATCGGCACCACGGCTCCCGCACTCACCTCCGTCGCTGTCGACACGCTCCTGCAGGACGAGGCGCTCGGGTCTGCGATGGTCCGCACGCCACGCGTCTGGGTCACGTTGCCTGCGAGCTGGCTCGTCACCAGCACCGTCGCCGGTCACCTCGTACCCAACTCGACGCTCACCACCGCGCCGCTCAACGCCTGGCGCACGCTCTGCGACGCCACCATGTACGGCTCCGCGGCCTTCGCCACGCAGATGGGCACTGCCGGCCCGTGGCTCTACGACCGTGGCACCGCGCTGTACCGTGCCTACGCGGTCGCCGGCACGCTCGGGCCACTCCAGAGCGCGTATCGCGAGACCGACCTCTACCGTCAGCGCCTGCTCGCGAGCTCCACGACGCCGCCGAGCAGCGACCTCAAGTACAACTACACGCAGAACCTCGCGCTCCACTACCTGTTCACCGGAGACGACCGCTTCCGCGAAGCCGCCGAGACCATCGCGAACCGCTCCACCGTCAGCGGCTACACGGGCGCCATCAGCACCTCGTTCTGGACCGAGCGGCACGCCGGCTTCGGGCTGCTCGCCAACGTCTACGCCGCGCGCGTGAGTGATGATCAGGCCGCCACGTTCCGCACCCGCGCCAACACCATCGTCGGCAACCTCGAGGCGATTCAGAACACCACGCTCAACCTCACTGCGGCGCCGGCGAACAAGATGCTGCCCGCCACGCACCGCTGCTTCGCGCACACGCCGCAGGCCCACGACATCTCCGAGTACGTGAACCTCGACGGAGCCGCCGCCACGCTCGTCTGCAGCCCGTGGATGAGCGCCATCGTCGCCGAAGGGCTCGAGGCCTGGGCCGACGACGCATCACCGGCCGACCGTACGCGCGGGCTCGACGCCATCGTTCGGCTTGGCCGCCGCCTCACCAACCCAGACAACCGCAATGCCACCGGAGGCCGGCCGCACTACCTGCTCGGCGTCGACGGCGCGAACGCTCCCGACGGTTTCGACGAACACTGGGGCGAGGTCGCCTACGTGGGCGCCATGGCGTTCCACTACTCGGGCCGCACCGACATGACGCTGCGCTCGAACGCCATGCACTCCGTCACCGGCTTCTCGAACGACGGCTCCATCGGCCAGCTGCGCAGCTTCAACTGGCAGTGCCGCGCGGCGGTGGCGACACCATTCTATCTGCAATGATGGGGAGCTCGGCGTTCAGAGTGCGGGAGTCCGGTCAAAGCTCGCGAGGTGGGAGTCGAGCGACCAGATGTACACCCGTCGCCCTGGATTCTCGTCGCACACGCGCTCCCAGGTCTCGCGAATCGAGAGATCCGTGAGTTCACGCTTCTCGGGCTTCACCCACTCCTGAAAGTCAGAGCACCAGCGAGAGACATTTTCATTCTCGGGAACCCGCGCCACGAAGGGCGCCTGGTTTTTCAGAGCCAGCTCGATGACATCAACGAACCGCTTCGCGGCTTGTCGACGAAGCGCTCCGTCTGGAACACGCCCGACGTGGTTACCTGTCTCGAGAATTGCGGCGAGTGGAAGAATGAGGCTTTCCCTGGCGTCGCGTTGTTTCTCGCGAAGCTGTTTCTTGATCTCGGCACTTTTGCTGTCACGTCCGGGGACCTCGAGCAGTTCGAGCAGAATCGACGTGTCAATGAGAGCAATTGACTTCATGGTGAGTGCGTTGACTCGAGCACGTCGAAGAACGCTTGGTAGTCAGGCTGCTCATCCTTGCGCTTGACGTGTTGCTCGAGAATGCCCCGCGTCGCGACCTCCCCCAGTCTTCCTTGCGAGAGCAACTCGGGGAATTTGTCCAGATCAGAGAGCCGGACGAGCGAGCTGTGTCCAAACGAGTCACGATAGCAGACGACCACTGCGTTGAGCGCTTCAGGTCCCAAAGCACTCATGAGTGCCGGGTTGTGGGTTGTCAGCAGGACACGAAGGTTCCGTTGGTTGGCTGTTCTCTGAATCTGGTCGATCAGGTGTCGCGCCCGAGCTGGATGAACTCCATTGTCCAATTCCTCGATAACGACCAGCGTGCCCTCGTTCGCCGACAACAGCGCAGCCGCCACCCCCAGCACTCGCAGCGTCCCATCCGACAGGACTCCCGCGTCGCGCGGTATGGATTGTCCTCCGAAGCTCTCTACCAGCTGAATCATGACCTCGTTTCGAGGTGTCTCAATGAAAGAAACATCAGTAAATTCCTGCTCTGGCAGTGCACGGACGAAGTCCAGGAGCGCACGCTTGCCCTCCGGAGTTTGGCAAATGCGAGCCGCAACGGCAGAAATGTTTCGCCCGGTTGAGTGGAGGCGAGTCTCGTTCTTGAACGAGTAGAGCCGCATCTGTGCTGGTGCCGGGTCGAGGAAGCGAATGGACTCGAGGGCGGTCTGAATAGCTCTGCTTGCCTGGGGAATGACCTGTTGGGACTGTGTATGTCTTGCGTCGAATCGGGTCGGGCTGGTGAGTTGAGTGAAGACCGCCACCTGGTCGATTCCCTGGATCTTCGGCTTTCGGCCTCTCGAGAAGTTGTTGTATTCGATTGTCAGAGCGCCGGGCGCCGAGTCATCGATTGAGGCCGAGTAGAGTGGGCTCTCCGTCTCGAGGCTTGTCGCGGAGAGGGTTTCTCCCGCAATTCGGAGTGACTCGTCGGGTGCCCGCCCGAGCGTGAGCCTCAGCTCCAGCGGGCCAAGGAGTGAATCGCTCACCTTCGCGTGAAAGGTCGTCGGGTCATGAATGCCCACCTCCAGCCCGCGAAGTGTGAGTTCTCCGTCTCGAACACTTGTCTGCAATTCATGAAGGCGACGGCCCTGAGCGAGCCAGGAGAGCAACTGAAGCCCTTCGATCAGGTTGCTCTTTCCAGAGGCGTTTGCGCCGACGAGCACCGTCAGTGATGACAGCGGGAGTTCGGCCGCGCGGAAGGACTTGAAGTTGATGGGCCAGAAGGACTCGATCACAGTGAAGGGGATCTTGCGGCAATGAACCCTTGTGAA
The DNA here is from genome assembly GCA_040275325.1 of Myxococcaceae bacterium. Taxonomy (GTDB): domain Bacteria; phylum Myxococcota; class Myxococcia; order Myxococcales; family Myxococcaceae; genus Xiheimicrobium. The sequence goes on from JBEOKA010000533.1 coordinate 8,413, forward strand.
CAAGGCGAGGATCGTCGAGGCGCTTCGCGCTAGGGTCGACCGCTCCATGCCTCTCGCGAAGGGCACACCGGTCGGCGAATACGAAATCGTTCGGCAGCTCGGCTCGGGCGCGATGGGTGAGGTGTTCGAAGCGGTTCACCCGATGATTGGCAAACGCGTCGCCATCAAGGTGATGCGCAACCCCGCCTCGGAAGCGCTCACCGAAGCCCGCCGCCTGCTCGAGGAGGCGCGCGTGGTGAACGCCATCAAGCACCCGGGCATCATCGACATCTTCGGCGCGAACGTGCTCGCCGACGGCCGCCCGTACCTCGTCATGGAGCTCCTCGAAGGGCTCTCCTTTCACGACCACATCAAGCAGCACTCGCCGCTCGCCATCGGAGAGGTCTTCTTCATGTTGGCCGGCCTGCTCGAGCCGCTCGCGGCCGCGCACAAGGCAGGCATCGTTCACCGCGACCTGAAGCCCACCAACGTCTTCCTCGCCACCATCAACGGCGAGCGAAAGGTGAAGCTGCTCGACTTCGGCGTCGCGCATCGGGCCGACCGCGAGCGCTTCACCGCGCCCGAAGTCACCGTCGGCAGCCTGGGCTTCATGGGCCCCGAGCAGCTCGGTGGAAACGTGGTGCCGCAGAGCGACCTCTACGCCGTCGGCTGCGTCGCGTGGCTGCTGCTCACCGGAGGCCCCGTCTTCCCCTACCGCGCCATGGGCGAGCTCGCGCGCAACCACCTGCAGACGGTGCCGCCGCCCATCCGCTCCATTCGCCAGGACGTGCCCGTCGCCCTGCAGGACTGGATTGCCCACCTGCTGCAGAAGGACCCCTCGCGGCGCCCGGCGAATGCGTTCGAGGCGTTGCTGACGCTGCGCCTGGCCGAAGAAGAGCTGGGCGAGTCGACGGTGCTCGAGCTGGGCGAGCCGACGCAGGCCTTCTCGCCCATCAAGCGCACCACCAGCGAGCCCGAGACGCGTCAGGTGTTCGCCATCGAGCGCGGGCCATCGGCGACGCTCGACGACGAAGACGACCCCGAGAACACGGTGCGCATCATTCCCAACAAGCCGCGCCGCTGACGATGCCCGCCGCGCTCGAACTCAAGAACGTCACCAAGCGCTTCGGCGAGAAGCTGGCCGTCGACGACCTGTCGCTCACCATCGGTGAAGGCGAGTTCGTCGGGCTGCTCGGTCGCAACGGCGCCGGCAAGTCGACCACCATCAAGATGGCGACGGGGCTGCTCGACGTGACGAGCGGCTCCATCAACGTGCTGGGCCTGGACATCGCGACGAAGAGCCTCGAGGCGCGGCGGCTGATGGGCGTGATGCCCGAAGACATGGCGCTGCTCGAGCTGCTCACCGGCCCGCAGTACCTGCGCTTCGTCGGCCGCATGTACGGGCTCGAAGAAGACGTCATCGACACACGCGCGAGAGAGCTCTTCGACACGCTCGACCTGAACCCCGGCCCGCGCACGCTGGTGACGGACTACTCGTTCGGCATGAAGAAGAAGCTCGCGCTCTGCTCTGCCCTGCTGCACGCGCCGAAACTGGTCTTCCTCGACGAGCCCTTCGAGGGCATCGACGCCATCACCAACCGCACCATCAAAGACATTCTGCTCTCGCTGCAGCAGAAGGGCGTGACGCTGGTGCTGACGAGCCACATCCTCGAGGTGGTCGAGCGCCTGTGCCCGCGCATCGCCATCATCGACGAGGGCAAGCTGAAGGCTTTCGGCACGCATGATGAGCTCGGCCGCGGGGCCGGCACGCTGGAGTCGCTCTTCGTCGGCCTCGTCGGTGGCGAGCAGAAGGGCAGTCTGTCGTGGCTGTGAGCCCGCTGCGGGCCGTCGTCACCGCGCACCTCGAGGGCAGCTTCAACCGGGCCCGCAAGCAGTTCGGCACGCTCGGCGTCGTCGCCAGCGCCGTCATCATCGCCGTCGCGTTTCTGTTGTTCGTCGTGCCCTTCGTCACCGGGCTCACCTTCATGGGCTTTCTGCTGGGTGGCGCGCTGCAGGGTGAAGGGCAGTTCGAGCGCAACCTCTCGGCCATCTCCATCTTCCTGACGTCGCTCACGCTGCTGGGCGGCGCGTTCGCCGGAATTGGTGGCGCGAGCCGTCAGCTGCCGTGGGAGTCGCTGCAGGCGTACCCGGTGAGTCCACGCGCGTTGTTCGCGGCCGAGCTGGTGGCGGGGTCGACCGAGGTGTTGGCGCTGGCGGAGTTGCTCGCGTTGCTCGGCGTCTGTGTCGGCGTGTCGGTGGCAGCTCCGCAGGCAACGCCGTTCATGCTGCTCATCTTCCTGTGCTGTGTCGTCACCACCATGTCGGTGCAGCTGCTCGTCGCATCAGTGGCGCAGCGCGTGTCGAAGCAGGTGCGCATCATGTTCGTGGTGCTGCCCATCATGGCGACGCTGCTGTCGTTCGGGTCGCCGAAGGTGATGGCGCTGGTGACGTCACGGCGGCAGACCGAGGTCGGCGTCGCGGCGCAGTCGGTGGGGCGGTTGCTCCCCGTGGGCCAGGTCCTCGAGGCGGCGCGCGGGGCCTACCGCGGTGAGTGGAGTCAGGTGCCGCTGAAGCTGGTGCCGCTGGTGGCGTTGATGGTGGGCACGCTCGTCGTCGCGTACCTGCTCGTCTCGCGCGAGAAGCCGATGGCGCAGACGCACGGCGGCGGGGTGGCGAAGAAGCTGTGGAGCTTCACCTCTCCGACGTGGGGCATCGCGCGGCTGCAGTGGGAGATGCTCACCACCAGCCTGCCCGGCCGCATGATGTTGCTGATGCCGCCGCTCACCATCGTGCTGATTCGCGGGCCGCTCGCGCAGTTCCTCAACCGCGGCAGCTGGGTGGTGCCCGCCGCGTTTCTCTACGCAGGCCTGTCGAGCACCAACCTGCTCTTCAACCAGTTCGGCCTCGACCGGCACGGCGTGAAGGCGCTCTTCCTGCTGCCGGTGGATGAGCGCGCCGTGCTCGAAGGAAAGCAGTGGGCCTTCGCGGCGTGGCAGGCGGTGCAGACGGCGATGCTCGCGGGCCTGATGCTGCTCTCGGGCTACACCGACCCGGCGGCGCTCTTCCTCGGCGTCGCCATCGCGGCGTGCTCGTTCTTCCTCATCTCGAGCGTCGGGCAGTTCGTCAGCATCTGGCAGCCGCACCCGCTGACGAAGAGTGGCATGCGCGGCATGCGGCCGCCGTTGGTGGTGGTGTTGGCGACGATGGCGACGGTGTTCGGCGGCGGTGGGCTGCTCTTCTTCGCGTCGTACTCGTTGTTCCAGCGGGCGCCGCAGTGGAGTGGGGCGGTGATGAGCCTCGTCGCCGTGCTGCTCGCCATCGCGTCACGCGCGCTGCTGCGCTTCAACACCGGCTTCCTCAAGGTGAGCCGCGAGCGATTGGTGGAGTCACTCGGCGCCACCGCATGAGGCTCGTGGCAGAGTTCGGGCCATGAACGCGCCGCTCGCCATCCTGTTGTCCGTCCTCGGCGGGTGGAAGGCGTACACCGCCGACGTCACGCTTCCGGTGCCGAAGGGCTGGAGGTTCGACCCGAACGTGATGCAGCCGTCTCCGACGGTGCGCGCGAGAGACGGTTCGTGCAGCAATGACATCTGGTTCGACTTCATCCCCGGTGCGACCGTCGACTTCGCGAAGCAGTTGATCGCCACCGAGTCCATCGAAGTCACCGCCGCGATTCACCGATGGGACGTGCAGACGTATGCCGACGTGGTGCTCGCGAAGCACGCGGCGGTCGTGTTCCGCGTCGAAGAGCGAAGCGTGTACGTCATTCCTTCCGAGGCCGGCGCGCTCGTCGTGCAGGCCATGGCGAGTGGACGCAAACCTGAGGCGTGTCTGCCGCTGCACGACGACGTCGCCTCGACGCTGGTCGCCCTCTTCTTCGCGCCCGCCGTTCAGGAGTCGGTGAGACGAATCGCGAAGACGGGGAAGCCGCCGCCGGTGCGACAGCTGGAGCCGGTGCCGAATGACCTGCCCGAGGCGCTCGAGCTGCTCACGAAGCTGTGCGACGCCGAGACGCTGGCCCAGCTTCGCGCGAGCAAGGAGGAGACCGACATGTACCGACTTCACCACGGCCTGGGCATGGGCCTTCGCAACAGGTGGGGGCTGTGGGGTGGCTCGCCGCTCGCGAAGCGGTTTCAGGCGATGGGAGTTTTCCACCCGGACGACATGTCGTCCATCGTTCTCAGGTCGTTCTGGCGCAAGCTGCATGACCGGCCCATCGAGCTCGAAGCGCAGGCGGCTGCGGCACGCCGATACTGGGACCTTCGTGAGCCGCCGGACGCCGCCCAGGCATGCACCGGCGCGAAGGCCCTGTTCGGGTTGGAGGCGCCAGAGCGCTTCGTTCATGTCTACTCGTGCGGTCGTGGGGCGTACCAGGCGTACGAGCTCGACGCCGGTTGGTACGTGCCCGACCCGAAGCTGAAGAAGCGCATCGAGGTGCTGCGGCGCGAGGGCGACCTCATCTCGGCTCCGCTCGAGGAGCCGTCGAGACACTGACAGGCTGATGCGCAGTGTTTGATTGGTGACAAGACAGGTGTCCCATGGGGCTCGAAATTCTCCGCCCCGCCCGTGAGGAGCGCTAGCGCTCGGGCACCACCCCGTCGATTGGAGCTCCCCATGAGCGTTCGTCACCTCGTTCCTCTCTTCGTCATCTCTCTCGGCTGCGGAGGCGGCTCCACACTTCAAGGCAAGGCGAACAGCGGCTTCGTGGCTGACGCCGACGGTTGGATGATTGTCGGTGACGCGCAATCGACCTCGGTGAAGCCCGACTTCAGCGGCACCGGTGGCAACCCCGACGGGCTCATCAGCGCGAAAGACGACGTCACCGGCGGCGTCTGGTTCTTCGTCGCGCCGGCGAAGTACCTCGGTGACAACAGCTCCATCGCGGGCAAGGCGCTCAAGTTCGACCTGAAGGTCGACAAGGTGCCGACGAACCCGTTCCCCGACATCGACGTGAAGCTCATCGGCGGTGGCGTGACGCTGGTGTTCGACACGCCCAACAACCCGACCGAGCAGTGGACCAGCTACACGGTGCCGCTCACCGCTGCCGGGTGGAAGGTGGGCAAGCTCTCGGGCGCCGCCGCGACCGACGCCGACATGACGACGGTGCTCAAAGACACCACCGCCCTGTGGATTCGTGGCGAGTTCAACGACGGCCCCGACACCGGCTCGCTCGACAACGTGCAGTGGGGCGTCGCGAACTGATCAGCGGGAGACGAGCGTCTGCTTCCCGAAGCGGTCGGCCAGCGCGCTGATCACCTTTCCATCGCTGACTTTTCCCACGTCGAGCATCGCCGGCTCGAAGGCCTTCGCGTCGATGAGCGCCTTCAGCCCGGCCGCCGTCACCTTGCGGTTGTTGCCGAGCCGCAGGTGCGTCACGTTCGCGAGGCCCTTCCACGCGGCGAGCTGCTTCACGCCCGCGTCGGTCAGCTTGTTGCTCGACAGGTCGAGCGTCACCAGCCGCGTCGGGCCCTTCGTCGCCAGCACCTCGACGGCGTCATCGCTCAACGAGCACCCATTCACGTTCAGCTCGAGCAACCGGTTCAGCGGCTTCGCCGTCACCAGCGCTCCAAAGCCCTCGTCACCGACCGAGGTCAGCCCCAGGTCGAGGTGCGTGAGCGCCTCGGCCGTGTCGACCACCACCGCAGCGTCTTCGAGCAGCTCCTTCGCGCCCGTGACGTCGAGTGAGCGCAGCGCCTTCGACGCCTTCGGGAACAGGGCCCACACGTCGTCGGCCGTCACCGTCTGTGGCAGCGCGAGCGCCTCGAGCTTCGGCAGCGCGGCCCAGCCCGCGAGCGCATCGAAGTGGCCGCCGAGCTCCTTGTTCCCCGAGAGCGAGAGCCGGGTGAGCGCCAACTTCGACTGCTTCAGCGCCTTCAGCGTCTCGGCGCGCGTGAGCCTGCACTGCGAGAGCACCAGCGTGCGCAAGCCAGCGAGGGAGTCGGCCGCGAACAGCAGCGCCGCGCCCGCGTCACCGATGCTGCAGCCGTGCAGCACGAGCGACTTCAGCTGGCCCTTCGCGAACGGCTCAGGCGCCTTCCACCCCTCGAACGTCTCGGCGAGGTCGGTCTCGACGTTCGCGAGCAGCTGAGCTCCCGTGGTGCCGAGGTCGCAGCCCGAGAGGTCCAACGCCTCGAGCTTCGGCATGCCCCACGCCAACACCGAGCCGACGGAGTGCGAGGTGAACCACGAGTCGGGGCTCACCTTGAGCGCGCGAAACGCGGCCGCTTCGGGAACGTCGTGCGTGTCGATGCCTTCGTTCACCAGCAGCTCGACGCCGGCGAGCGGCTCCCTGGCCGAGAGCGTCTTCCACACCGCGCGCAGCTCGTCTTCCGTCACTGCCACTCGCGCGAGGAAGCCGTTCTCGAACACGGCGTTGCGAACGGCGTCGACCTTCACCTTCGAGAAGCCGCCGGGCTCGAGCTTCGGCAAGCCATCGCCGAGCCACTGGGCCGCGTGCTTCGCCTCCAATCTGCGGGTGCTGGCCAGCAGCGGTCCGTACGCCTCGTCGAGCGGGTCGAGCCGGCTCAGCTGACACTGCTGCGAGATGAAGGCGCCGCGCGGGTCGCCGCGCTCCGAGAGCTGGTCGGCCAGCACCAGCCGCAGCTCGAGGTCTTCGGGAGCGGCGCAGATGCGCGCGAGCACCGCGCCTCCGTCATGGCGTTTGGTCGCCATCGTCACACCTCCAATCCGCGTGGCAGGCCGGCCTGCGGCCTCCCGGAGACGAACTTCGGTGCGTGAAGAGTGGCATCCATGGCGCGGCAGGAGAGGCGACGAGCGCCGCAAAGACAACCAGCGCATTTGTTTTCGGCTGGCCGATGGAATGACCGGTCGGTCTCGATATGACGCGCGCCCATGACGACGCGGCGCGAGTTCCTCAAGGTGGTGGCCATCGGCTCGGCCTCAGTGGTCGCGGGCTGTGGGCAGCGGCCCGGTGAGCTGGTGCCGGCCGGTGCGGGTGAGCTGCCGATGGTCGACGGTGGCGTGCTCGCGGGGCCCGACGCGGGCGCAGTGGTCGACGCTGGCGTGGCGCCGGTCGACGCCGGAGTCCCGGTCGAGTCTCCCGAGCCGTGGGCGCTGTCGACGAACTTCGGCTTCGGCAGCGCCTCGGGTGACGTGACGCACGAGCGGGTGATGGTGATGACGCGCTTCGATGGCACTGCGCCGCTGCGGCTGCTCGTCTGGCGCATGGAGGGCACGGCGTACGCGCAGGTGGCCGCCGACGTGCTGGTGACGCCGGGTGACGGTGGCTTCGTGCAGCTCGACGTGCAGCAGCTCACGCCCGGCGCGCGCTACCGCTACGCCTTCGTCGAGCAGACGACTCCACCTGCACGCAGCCCCATCGGGAATTTTCGCGCCGCGCTCGCGCCTGGCCAGTCCGAGCCGCTCGTCTTCGGCGCGTGCTCCTGCACCAGCAGTGGCGCGGCCAGTCCGCTCCGGCACGCCGGCAGCCGCGACGACCTCGCCGCCTTCTTCCTGCTCGGCGACACCTCGTACAACGACGGCGCCGACACCGTGGCCGAGTACCGCGAGAAGTGGCACCGCAGCCTCTCGCGCGAGGCGTACCGGGCGCTGAGAGAGCGCACCTCGCTCATCGCCACCTGGGACGACCACGAGGTCGACAACAACTTCAACCCCGAGAACACCTCGGTCGCCAAGCTGACCGCCGCGCGCCAGGCCTTCTTCGAGGCGCTGCCGATTCGCCGCCACGAGATGGTGCCCAACCGGCTGTGGCGCTCATTCCGCTGGGGTGACGCGGTCGAGGTCTTCGCGCTCGACACGCGCGGAGAGCGCAAACCCTCCACGCTCCTCACGCTGCAGGAGATGGTGTCACCGCAGCAGTTGCTGTGGCTTCAGCAGTCGCTCGAGGCCAGCCCCTGCGCCATCAAGCTCATCATGAACTCGGTGCCCATCACCGACTTCGGCTTCTCGGCCTTCAACACCGACGCGTGGCGCGTGTACCAACGGCAGCGCCTCGAGGTGCTGCGCTTCATCGAAGACAAGAACGTGCGCGGCGTGCTGTGGGTGTCGGGCGACCATCACTTCGCCAGCGTCGGCACCGTGTCTGGCAATGGCCCCGGCGAGCGCGCCATCGAGGTGCTGGCCGGCCCGGGTGCGCAGACGGCGAACCCGCTCTTCCGGCTGCTGGGCCGCCCCCGCTGGGACTACGCGAGCGGAGAGAACAACTACGTCGCGCTCCACTGTCAGCCGTCGACGCGCGAGGTGCGGGTGGTGTTTCACGACGGGCAGGGCGCGGTGCTCTTCGAGAAGACGTACGCGTTGTGAGCTAGCTTCTCGCGCCTCGTGCTCGCGTTGCTCGTCAGTGCCTGTCTTGCGCAGGAGTTCGGGGCGCCGCGGCTCATCGACCCGTTCTCCCGCTCGGTCGGCGTTCCTGTGGCCGCCGGCCGGGCTGCCGTCGAGGCCTTCGATGGTGGCTTCCTCGTCGCGTGGGCCGACGACCGACGCCTGACGAACCTCGCGCGCACGCCCATCGCCGGCGGTGAAGATGTGTGGGTGAGGGTGTTGCGGCCGAGGTTGCTTGGCAGCGCGACCCAGCGCACCCGGTTGGTGTGCCCGGGGGCCGGAGTGACGGCCGGGCCTCGGCTCGCGGTGTCGTCGACTGGCCTCACGGGGCTCGCGTGGAGTGACGAGCGCGGGGTGTCGCTGGCCACGCTCGACCAGAACGGCGCGTGGGGCGCGGGGCCGTGTGGTGTTCTCGTCTCGAACCTCTCGACCGACCTCGTCGAGGTCTCGCCGCGCGGGGTGGGCTTCGGCGTGGTGCACAACGGCGTGTCCAGCCTTCTGCAGACGAACGTCTTCGGCGGCTCCGTCTCTGTTCCCACGACGCGCCTCTCGACCCGGCCCTCGACCGTCGTGACCGTCAGCGGCGCGTCGAACACCACCGTCATCGGCGCGCTCACGAACCAGGACCTCCAGGTCCTCCGCGAGCCGCTTTCGCTGGCGCAGGTGCCCAACGTGGCTGCGTTCGATTTCGTCGAAGGCACCCCGGGGCCGGTCATCGCGTTGATTCGTGACGGCGGGCTCTTCATCGGCACGACTCCCGCAATGGTCGAGTTCAAGGACTTCGCGAGCAGCAGGCGCCCGCCGTATGCCGTCGCCATCGACGGCGGCGTGCTCGTGCTCTCGACGGCCCTGGTTGGAAGCGGGCTCCAGCTGTACTCCACCGCGTCGACGATGACAGCGCGCTCGCCAGTCGGACTGCCCGAGGGCCTCGCCATGACAGCCGACGAAGGCGTCGCGCTGTTCTCGGCGCCAGAGGGCGTGCTCGGCGCCACCAGCGTTCAGCCCGCCCCCGGCTTTCAGGGAGCCTCCGTCTTCGTCAGCATGGCGGGCGCCATTCAGCGCCGGCCGACGCTTGCCTGGAGTGCAGTCGACGTCGGCTGGGAGTTGGTGTGGGAAGAGGCCACGACGGCGACGACGTTCGCCGCTCGCCACACCCTCATCCGCCTTCAGGGAGACGGGGGAGCATCGAGCGAGCTCTTCATCGATGGCGGCTGGCCGCGGGTCTTCGCGCAGTCCGACGGCGGCCTTGGCTACATGGCGCTCGAGGGCCAGGTGACGACGTTCAGCCTGTCGACCGGCGCCGGCATCGTGCCCGTCGACCAGCTCGACGCCTCGGTCGAAGGCGTCGTCGCCAGTGCCATCGGAGGCTTCGCGTGGACCGGCCTCTCGACCTCGTCGAGGACTCACCAGGAGTTCACCTTGCGCACCGCGGAGCTTCCCCTCGAGGCCTTCCTGCCTGACGAGGTGACGTGCGCCACGTGGTTCGCGGGCTCGTACTACGTCACCCGTCGAGGTACCGGAGGGGCCACCCTCGCCGCCTTCCCCGATGACACCACGCCCGTCGCAGGCGTGGCGATACCGCAGGGGCAGCTCGCGTGTGTCGCGGCGCGGCTCACGGGCAGCCCTGCGCTGGCCCTGGCAGTCGCCGATGGGCTCGGGCTGAAAGTCAGCACGCTCGACGCGGGCTGGCGGGTGCCCTTCGACGCCGGCGTTCGCGACCTTCAGTTGACGTCGGTGGGCAGCCGCTGGCTCGTCGTGTGGGACACGGAGGACGCGCTCCACGCAGCGCTGTTCTCGCCGGCCGAAGGCGCTCGCGAGCTGCAGCCCATCGATACCCGCTCGCAGGCGTTTCGCGGTGTGCCTTCGCTGGCCACGTCGCCTCTCGGCGCGGCGGCGGTGGCGTGGCCGGTGCTCGAAGGCGACTCCGTCGAGCTGCGCGTTCGGGTGTTGTCGCTCGGCAGTGTCGCGCCGGTGTTCGACGGTGGGGTGGTCGATGCTGGTGTGGGGTTGGTCGACGCCGGAGTGGTCGATGGCGGTGTGGCGTCGGTCGACGCTGGAGTGGTTGATGGCGGCACGGCGCAGCCCGACGGTGGCAGCGGTGTCGATGGTGGCGTGCCGGGCGCCGTCACCTTCGTGCCCGTCTGTGGCTGCACCAGTGTGGGTGACGCGCTCTGGTTGGTTGCGCTCGTGCTGGTGCGGAAGCGTCGCCGTCCGATGATGCAGTAGCCTGTGCCCATGGTCTCGCTGCTGGCGTTGTCGATGCTGCTGGGGGCAGAGCGGACGGTTCCCATTCCGCTCCCGGGGCCGGGTGGGGTCGTGCCCGTGGCCGTCGAGCCCGACACGTTCGATGCCGTGGCCACGGCGAACGAGACGTTCATCGTGTGGGCTGATCAACGGCGCGTCGAAGGGCTGCTCACGGGCACGCAAGTGATGGCGCCATCGCCCGAGCTCTGGGTGCAGGGGCTCGACGGTGGGCTCGCGCTGCGCGCCTGGTGTCAGGGCGTGCCCGTCACCTCGGCGAGGCTGGCCATCGCAGGTGACCGGCTGGGAGTCGCCGCGCGCCGCAGCGACGACACGCTCACCGTGACGGTCTTCAACCTGAGCACCGGCCAGTTCGAAGGAAACAGCTGCGGGCGCAACCTGGGCGTGACGACGAGCCGGCCCGCCATCGATGCCGTTGGCACCAATCTCGAGGTCGTCTTCGAGCGCAACGGCGGGCTCTGGGGCATCACGGTCCCACCGCTGCCGAACGGGCTCTCACCGCCGCGTCAACTGTCACTGCCTGAGCCGTGCAGCCAGCCAGTGGCCTCGGGCTCCGTCGCCGGTGGGCTGTGTCCAATGGGCATGGGGCCGATTCAGTTCACGTCTCAGACCATGCCCACCCTTTCCCCCGTCGAGCCCGCCACGGCGTTCTCGCTGGTGCCCGGCACGGCTGGAGACGGCGTCGTTCGCGTCGACGCCCTCGGAGACGTCTTTCTGCACCAGTCAGGGCAGGGCACCATGCAGGTCGGCCGTTCCGTGCCGGGCCGTCAGCCGTTGGTGGCGGCGCCTGGCGGTCGGCCGGTGGTGGCGTTCGAGACGCCTGATGCCTCGACGGCGCTGTGGGTGAGCGGCCAGTCGACGAGCGTCGAGGGCCAGCCGGTGGGCCTCGCCGTCGTCACAGACCGGGGCATCGTGATGACGCGGCACACCACAGGCGCGGTGCGCGGCAACGACTTCAGGCTGTCGGCGTCGGCGTCGTTGGTGTCACCTGGAGAAGGGCTCGTGGGCGCGCGGGTGCTCCAGCGCCGCCCGTCGGTCGCCTGGTGGGACGAGGCGCAGCGGTGGGTGGTGATGTGGGAGGAGGCCTCTGGTGCCGCGGAGTGGAGACCTCGCGCGGCCCTCGTCACCGCTGACGGCGCGCTCGGCATCCACGCAATCCCCAGGCTCGTCGAGTGGCCGCGCGTCACCCGGCGGCCCGATGGCGGGCTGTTGGGCTTCGGCGCCGTTTCGCGGCGCACGGTCTTCTTCAAGCAGCTCGATGGCGGGCTCGAGCTCGAGGTGATTCCCTTCATCGCGCGTGACGTCGTGGCCGGCGCGCTTGCGGAGTTCAGCTGGACGGACCCCGACCGCGATGGGAACCACGTCGAGCTTCGCGCCGGTCGGCAGGACTCCGTCAGTGGCGCCGTGACCTGCGCTGCCATGACGCCGACCGGCTTCGTCGTCACGCGCACCACTGACGCCGGAGTCTTCATGCAGCAGCTGTCGCAGACCGGGGTGCCGATTGGCGGGTTGGAGCCGATTGGCTCCGGCGCCACCTCGGGTTGTGTGGCGACGCGTCCCGGGCGCGAAGACGACATCGGGCTCGCGTACACGACGCCGACGAGTGTGGTCTTTCGGGGAGGCGCGATGCCGAGCGCCTCCATTCCAACCACGGGAGCGTCAGGGCTTCGGCTGGCCGCGCTCGGGCGCGATGGCTGGCTGCTCGTGTGGCGGAACAGCACCGGTGTCGTCGGGGCCACGCTCGAGCCGGGCGCTCCCATGGCCGGCCCCTTCAAACTCAACGTCGATGCAGTCGTTCATGGAGACCCGTCGGTCGTCGCGGCTCCGACAGGCCAGGCGGCGGTCGTCTGGCCGGCCCTGTATGGCGATTCGGTCGAGGCCCGGCTGGTGCTCGTCACCCCGAGCGTCCCCAACCCTCGCCTCGACGGCGGGACACTCGATGGCGGCGGTCTGGATGGCGGGGGACTCGATGGCGGGGGACTCGATGGCGGCGTTGATGATGATGCTGGCGTTGATGATGCTGGCGTCGCTCCGGTCGTGCGCTTCGTGCCGGCGTGTGGTTGTGATTCGGCGCCGGTGTCGGCGCTGATGCTGATGCTGATGGTGGTGGCGGTGATGATGGCCCGTCGGTGGAGGCGTGGTGGCTGAGCTGCGAGCAGAGGCACCGGTGGTGTTCGGCAACTCGGTCGAGGCGCTGGTGCGGGTGCTGGGCCCTTCGCTCGATGGAAAGGTGAAGCAGCAGTTCCTCGCCCTCGGCGTCGACCTCTTCAACCCGAACCCGGCGTACCCGTACGAGCTGTGGCTGCAGGCGTTGAACCTGGCGATGCAGGTGCTGTGGCCGACGCTGCCGCGCGACGAAGCGACGTACCTGATGGGCCGCGCCATCTTCGAGTCGTACGGCCAGACGGTGATGGGCAAGGCGCTGCTGCAGTTGGTGAAGGTGCTGGGCCCGCGGCGCGCGCTCGAGCGCATGTCGCGCAACCTGCGCACCACCAACAACTACTCCGACACGCGGTTGACCGAGCAGGGCCCGAACCACTTTCACCTCTGGGTGAACCGCGTCGCGTTCCCGCACTACTTCCGCGGGCTGCTCGAGGCGGGGCTCGAGTTCGGCGGCGCGAAAGCGGTGAAGGTCGGCATCGAGTCGGTGTCGCAGGAGCAGGGCGTGGTGTTCGACCTGCGCTGGGCGTGAGCTGAAGGGCTTCCGAGTCCGATGACGGGAATCTGAGGAGCCCCGACGCCCGAGGCCCCAGAAGTCCGCACGTTGGCTGGCGTGTCGGCTGGTCCCTGAATTGCCTTTGCCGCCCGCCATGCGTTCCGTCGTCGCCCTCGGCCTCGCGCTGTGCGCCTGTGGTGCAGCTCCGCTCCCGGTCCAACCGCCTCCGGCTGGCGGCCCGAAGCTGATGTTGAATGACGTCTCGTTTCTGCTGCCGCTGCCCAGCGTGAACCGCGAGGCCTCGCTGCTGGGAATGGCGGCCGACGGCGCGATGGGGCCGCTGCTCCCTCGTCGGTTGTACGACGGCCTGCCGCTGCTGGTGCAGGACGAGGCGGCTGAGCACCTGTACGGCGAGCTGCGAGTCATCTCGGTGCGGGTCGACCCGTGCTTTCCGGGCTCGGCGCCTCCCGCTGCGCCCACGTGTGTGAAGCAGGTTCGCCTCGTCGCGCAGCCGCTGTTCACGAAAGACGGCGCCGTCACCACGCGCGACGCCACCGTGCACCTCTTCTACTCGTTGCCCGACGCGGCGTTCTCGAAGGTGGTGAAGACGCTGTTCGAGCTCGACGAGGCCGCGGGCGACATGACGAACGGCCCGCTCGACGTGCACCCGGTGATTCGCCGCCAGGGCCTCGACGGCCCGTACCACGGCAAGCTCAAGCAGCTCGTGCTCGACGCCTGCGGCGCGGCGACGCTCTCGCGCGTGGCCTTCATGAGCGTCGATGCGCAGAGCACGCTCTGGCAGTTCGGCGCCTTCAACCTCGAGGGCGGAGCGCTCGTCGACGACCTCATTCCCCGCATGCCCATGCTGAAGGTGCAGGCGTTTCAGGAGTTCGGCAGCGAGTCCTTCCGCAACGGCGCGCTGGTGCCCGCGGCCGCGAATGATCAGCTCGACACGTTGATCCGCGAGGCCGACATGCGCCTGGCCGACCGCCGCACGCTCGACAAGGCGCTGACGTCGGCGCTGCGCATCGAGCACCCAGAGCGCTCGTCACCGAAGACCATCGACTGCGCGAGCTGTCACGTCGCGACGCGGGCGCGCACCAACGCCGAGCGGTTCCACGGCATCGACAACTCGGCGAACGTCGACCTCTTCACCGCGCCCGGGTTCGACCTGTCGCGCCTCGATGCCGTGAAGGAGCAGCCGCGCGCGCTGCGGGCGTTCGGCTACTTCGGGCGCGACTCGGCGTTCAGCCAGCGCACCATCAACGAGAGCGCGGCGGTGGCCCAGGCCCTCGAGGCGCTGCGCCCGCGATAGGCAGGCACCTTCGAGCCGGTCGAGCGACGGTCATCGGGTCGACCCGACGGCCGATATCGGGCGAACCGAAACACCGCCATCATCGATGCTGCTGCCGTGCTCACCCTCGTCGCGTTGCGCACACAGGAGCGAGCGGCACCGACCGTCTCCACGCCGGCCAGTCCTGCCGCGCCTCGCGTGGTGGCGACGCCCGCGGCGACTGGTGGCGCGTTGGCCTTCACTGCCGAAGCGAAGGACACCATGGCGCAGAGGCGGTCGGCGGCGTTCCAATTCCGAGGTCGTCCGAGCGCGCGCTTCAGGAGCGGTGGCTCTCAAGCACCATCACCTCGTCGAATTCGCCGCGCCGCTGCGTCAACACGAGGCCTCCACGGTCGACCTCCCGCATGAAGAACTCGCCGTATTCGCGCAGCGGGCCCGACGCGTAGACCGTGATGTCCTTCTGCTGCGCCAGGGCTCCGAGCGCGCTCGCCACCACCGACGCCACCTCTCCGTGGAACGGGTAGTACAGATAGAAGATGGAGCCCGCCGAGAGGTCGACGTCACGCACGTCGGCGCGATGAAAGGCCACGTTCTGCAGCCCGAGCGCGACGGCTGAACCAATCGCGTCGTCGACCGCGTGTTCGAGCAGCTCGACCCCCTGCACTGAGGTGATGCTGCTGGCGGCGACAGTGAGGGCGAGCTTTCCACTGCCCGAGCCGAGGTCGAAGACGACGTCGTCGGAGGCCGGCGTGGTGACGGTGAGGAAATCGGAGACGCGCGAGGCGCGTGAGCCGAGGTTGACGTGCGCGGTGGGCTGCGTCGACGAGTCGAAGGTGAGGCGCGAGGTCTTGAAGAGCGCGTCGAGGTAGTCGTCGGCGGGCGTGCCGTCGTGATGGTGACTGAGAAACCCGAGCGTCTCCCAGTGCGCGCGGAACGCCGCGGGTGGCCGGCCGCCTTCACGAATGGTGCGCTGCTCGAGAGACGTCGCCAGGCTCAGCGCCGCCGCCACCTGCGCCTCGCGCGTGACGAAGGCCGTCCAGTTCACGCTGGCCTCTGGTGCCGCCTTCAGGTCGAGCGCGAGCAGCGCAGGGTCGACGTTGTCGCGAATGAAGCGAAGGCGCTCCGAGAGGCTCCAGAGCGCGCCCAGCGAGAGACCGTCGACGGTGTGCGGCGTCGCCAGGGTCGCCACGTGCGAGAACCACCAGGGCGTCGGCATCACCGAAGCGTAGCTCGCCACGAGGCGCCAACATCGACGACGACGTCTCCCCTCGCGAAAAGCCCAGAAGCTGCGCACGCTCCTCGCGATGAGTGACGCAGACCTGAAGGCAGCCTTGAACGCAGCGACGTGGGTGCCGAAGGCGATGCGAGACAGCACCGCTCGGCAGCTCGCATCGGCGTCGCCCGCGGCGCACGAGCTGCTCGCCTTCGCGCTCACCACCAGAAGTCCCGAGGCCGTCGCGTTCTGGCGAACGCTGCAGCGCGAGCATGTGCCCAGAGACACCCACCATCGCCTGACGCCTGCCCTTCAGCGACACCTCGTGACCGTCGCGGGAGCGCGAACGGTTCGTCCGATGAAGCTGGCCGCGGCCATCTCCGCAGTGCTGACCGCTGCGGGACCCACGGAAGTCGAGCTGGCGCAGCGGGCCCTGCTCGAGCTCGGGCAAGGTGTCTCGTTGGCCGAGGCGCACGGCATCTACGTGTCGGTGGCGAGGAAGGCGCCCGCCCATGCGCAGCCGAAGCAGCCTCCGCACCTCGGAGGACCGGTGCCCGAGCTGAGTGTCTTCGAGACGGTCGAGCTGGCCATCGCGCTCGCCACCATCGCGATTGGGAAGCGGCCGGACGCGGAGTGTGAGGCGCTCGTCGCGCGCGCCACGAAAGTGCTCGCCCTCGTTCGTGCAGACAAGGCGAAGACCATCTCTGCTGCCGGGCGCGTCGTTCCTCCCACGGCGAAGGCGAAGGGGCCTGCCTTCACGCTCGCTCGGGCGGCGCTGAAGGAAGCGTGGAGCACCGACCACGTCAGCGGCCGGGGCACGTCCATCAAGAGCGGCGTCGTGGCCGGGCTCGAGCTTGGCGAGGCCGCGTGGTGGCTCGAGCAGGTCGACGAAGCGCTGATGGTAGGTGACGCCCGAACGGCCTGGGAGCGTCGCGGTCAAACCACCACCAGTCGGCTCACGAAGTGCGTGTGGCGGGCGGCAGATGAGACCTCGAAGTTCTGGCTGGGACGCCTGGAGTCAGGCCAGTACGCGCTGCTGTCGAAGCTGGGCCGAACCTGGAGCAGCACCGAGGGCGACCTCGACAGCGTGACGGCGACGATTCCCGATGTCTGGTTTCCCCGCGCGATGGCCGTGATTCAGGCGCGACGGTGATGAGGTCTGTGTCGCTCAGCTCACAGCGATCGTCTCGCGCACCACGATGAGCAGTTCATCAACTGGAAACTGAAGCTGACGCCGGTCGAGGAGAAAGCGCAGCGCTGTGAGTGCGCGCCGTCGTGGCAGCTGCCTCACGCCCTGGAGTGCAGCCGCTGCTTCCCTCAGCGCCGGGGAGTCCCATCTCCCTGTACGCAACTGACAGGTCGAGGTGCGTCTCCGCATCCAGCGGTGGGAGCTGAGGCTGCATCTGCAGAATCCTTGGCAACTCACCGAACATCTCAGGAGCGTGTTCGACCAACTCGTCGACCACCTCTTGGAAGCCGGGGCTGTCGAGGTCGCTCGTCGCAAATCGTCCAATCGCAGCGACGCATGTCGGGCAGAACGCCGTGCTTCCATCGACAACCAGGGGCTCATCAGACGACTGAAGACACAACGAGCAGGCTGGACGCCGCGCCACGCTACTGGCCATTGATCAGCTGCCGGAACAACCCGAGCGCCGCGCCACCGAGCACATCGGTCACGTGCACCTTCCCGGGCACCGCGGGAGGCTGCCAGCTCGACGGAATCTGCCCATCGACGAACAACTGCTTCGCGTCTTCGCGGGTGAAGTACCGGCTGCCATCGGGAGCGCGTCTTCCGAACACCTGCATCACGATGCTCAGCTCGGCCAGCTGCGTGAGCCGCCCGCGCAGGCCGGGGTCCTCTTTCGCGAAGTGCTCGCCCGCGTTCGCCAGGTCCTTCGCGGTCAACCGCTCGCCGTCCTTGCTGAACGACATCAGCAGGTCGAACCGCTCGGGGTGCACGCCGTTCTGCCGAATGCCGGTGCTGCCGGTGTGGTCGAGGTTGGACCCATTGAGCTTGAACAGATTGAACGAGCCCTTCACCGAGTCGGTGTTGTCAGCGCCGTTGGTGAGCACCTTGCGCGTGATGGCGTCGGGGCCGAGCTGGCTGAGCGCGCGGTCGAGGTCGGGGATCTTCACCGTGCCGTCCTTCTCGACCTTCAACATGCCCGCGTTGAACATGCCGGCGAGAGCAGGGCAGGGAATCTTCTTCGAGAGCGTCACCTTCTCTTCGGCGCTGAACGGGCACGAGACCTGCGTCGGAGACGTGTAGCCATGCGAGGCGCCCTCGAGGTCGGTCTTCGGGGCTGCAGCAGCCGCTCCGAAGCTCGCTGCGGGAGCCGCGCTCGTCGGCGCAGCAGGCCTCGCGGTCGCAGCAGGAGCGACAGCCGGCTTCGAGGGAGCAGCCACGACCGGACCATCAGGGCGACGGGTTTTCATGCCGGGGTTGTAGGCCAGTTCCGCGCCGTCACGCACGTCGGGTACACAGTCGGCATGCGTCTCGCCGTGCTGTGCTGCTTCGCGCTGATCAGCTGCTCGCCGGTCTCTCCCGACCGCTTCCGCTTCGTCGAGCTGCCGCAGCGCTTCGAGCTCGGCGTCGCGGGCATGTCGATTCAGACGACGACGGGCGACGTCTACGTCTCCACCATCAGGGGCTCATGGCTGCGCATGAAGAAGGGTGCCACCGCATGGGAGAACCTGGGCCAGCCCGGCCTCTCGCGCACCGCTCCCGATTTTCAGCAGGGCAAGGCGCTGGGGCTCCTCTCGAACAACACCGGCGTCGCCGTCGAGACCGCCACCGGTTTCATGCTGCTCGACCCTCCAGTCAACGCTCCACCGACCGGCGCGCTGCTCGGCCGCGACACGAGCGGCGTCTTCTGGAGCACGTCGTCGTCGGCCACCCACGTCCTCCTCTCGAAGTGGGACGCGGCCTCGACGACGTGGACGACCGAGAACCTCGCGTACGACCTGCTCCCCGCAGGCACCGAGACCGCGCTCACCGGCACCGGCAGTGTCTTCATGCGCCCGGCGAACAAGGGGCTCTTCGAGGCCGACCGCGAGGGCAAACGCCTGGTCGAGCGCGTGCCCTGTACGCACCCCATGTTCCGCCCGTCACACCCAGACTTCCGCGCTTGTCAGCAGGACTCGACCCTCGTCGGTGACGTCGACGCGGTGCTCGTCGCGACGGCGAACCACGAGGTGTGGCGCGTGAGCCCTGGCGCGAGCGAGCCCGTGCTCGTCGTGAAGGGAGACCTGCAGGGCGTGACGTTGCCAGTCGACGCGAACGGCAACTCCATCGTCGGCATTCCGCAGGTGCACCTCGACTCGAAGCGCCGCGTCTGGCTCATCTATCGCTTCGGGTTGAACGTCGGCAGTGACGTGAGCGAGTTGCACGTGGCTGACCTGAGCGGCGCGCCGCCTGCGACGTGGCAGCGCCTGCGCGGAAACCTCGAACGAAACATGCGCCTCTTCGGTGTGGGCCCGACGCCCGTGCTCTCAACGGGCTCAGAGGACCAGGGCCTTCGCGTGGTTCGAATCGAAGAGTGAACCGCGTGGCTTCGAAGCGCGTGGTCAGCGCCCCATCGCCTTTCGCCCTGCCGTACGCACGCACGCGTCGATGGCGGCCTTGTTGCTCGCGTTCTTCGTGCAGGTCGTGAAGGTCTCGCGGTCGGCCTCCTTGAGGTCGTGGCAGATGGCTCGCGCCATGTCTTCACCGCCGGCGCCCAGCACCTTCAGCGCCTTCGCTCTCCCGACGACGGTGTCGCCGCAGGCCTTCGCGTCGACGCCCCAGCTCGCGCTGGCAACGAGGGTGACGACGACGATGACGACGATGGCGGCGGTCTTCCTGGGTGGCTCGTGGTTGGTGTGTGGAAGTGCACTCATGGGGAACGACGGCCGCATGTGAGAACTGTCGCACCTCGAGCCGTTCGCTCGTCGAACCGTTCGAAACCACTGATGAACGCGCTACCGTGGCGTCGTGCGAACCGTCCTCATCGTCGCCCTCGTCGCCACCTCGGCCTTCGCGCAGGAGTCACCCATGAAGTCGTCGAGCCGAACGAAGCCACCCGCCGTCGCGCCCGTCGTCGTCGGCCTCGTGCGCTACGAGCAGGACGTCACGTTGCCGGGCTATCTCTTCGCGCGCTCCACGAAGTCGGGCGAGCTCTTCTTCATCACGCAGGTCTTCAAGCAGCGGCTCGTCGCGGGGCGTGAAGACGGGCAGGTGTTCTTCAGCTCGATGACGCACGACGCGGCGAACGAGCGCCTCACCATCGTCGATGAGCGCCAGCGCGCGCATCAGGTGTCGATTCGCGAGAAGGAGCGCGGCAGCCAGTGGCCCGCGACCATCGAGCTCGTCTCGGCCGAGCCGCTGAAGGTTCGGCTCGCGATTCCCAACCCGGGCAAGCAGGTGCTCGAGCTCGATGAGCCCAGCGTGTGCTCCGACGGTGAGCCCCAGAACGCGGTGTTCCACCTCACGGCCGATGGCGTCGAAGTGCCCTACCGCGGAGAGATGGCCAAACGCGCCCCGCCCGACAGCTTCATCAAGGTGAAGCCCGGTAAGACGTTCTCCGTCGTCGTCGACCTCTCGAAGTCGTTCTCCGTGCCGAAGCAGGGCACGCTCGTCATTCAGTACGAGACGACGAACCACTTCTCGAAAGACGACGTCACGTTGGTGTCGAACGAGTTGGTCGTCGAGCGCAAGTGAAGCCCGGACCGTTCAAAATCAACACCATCGAGACGCGCAACGACCGCTTCGAAGCCGAAGCGCGGTGGCGACGCTCACACGAAGGCCCGGCACCGGCCGAAGACGAATCAGCGACCGGTTGAGCTGGTCGAACCTCAGTGCCCGCCGCTCAGCAGCGTGGTGAACATCAGCGCTGCCAGGCCGAGCCCGATGACGACGGCGATGAGCCCGAAGATGCGGAAGCTGAACTCCCACAACACGTTGCGAGGCGTCTCGATGAGCATGTCGACAGGAGCGCCCTCTGCCTCGTAGCGCTTGAGCTGGTCACCGCGCTCTTCCATCATCTCTTCTTCACTGACGCGCCCGTTGAAGATGACCGTGTCCATCGGCATCTTCTCTGGCCGGAAGTGCGTGTTGAAGAAGTGCACCGTGAAGATGAAGCCGGTCGCCAGCAACGCCTCGTCCGAATGCACGATGGTGGCGAGGTTGAAGGCCCAGCCGGGCACGAAGGTCGCGAACCACTCGGGGAACCACAACATCAGCCCGCTCAGGCCGATGGCGAACATGCCCCAGAACACTGCGAGGAAGTCGAACTTCTCCCAGTACGTCCAGCGGTCGAACGTCGGCCGCGGCCCCCGGTAGAAGAACCACTTGAACATCGCCAGCATGTCCTTCGCGTCGCGCGTTCGGGGGAAGAGCGAATCGGGGCCGAAGAGTCGCTTGAAGACGCCGCCCGTCGCCGGGCTGCGCTTGTTGAAGAGGAAGCGCAGGCTCATGCCGATGGCGATGGCGAAGTAGGTGAAGGTGATGATGGCGGCCGCGTGGTGAATCGCGCGGGCCCGCTCGGTGCCGCCGATGAGGTCCATCAGCATCTTGCCCCAGCCCGTGGCGTTGAACTTCAACGGCAGGCCCGTCAC
>JBEOKA010000534.1:0-28391 GCA_040275325.1 Myxococcaceae bacterium
GCCACGCCGCTCGCAGAGCCCATCGACGACATGTTCGAGCGCGACATCTCCACCTCGGGGCCCGTCCGGTACGAAGACGTCGAAGCGCGCGTGTTCAAGAAGACCTGCTGGCACTGTCACTCGAACCCCGATCTCGCAGACGGTGATGGCGGGCCGGGGAACACCGGCGGCTTCGGCTTCAAGGGGCTGGGGCTCTCGTTCGCGACCTACGAAGAGGTGATGAACGGCTCCATCGGGCCTGATGGTGAGTACCGCTCCATCTTCCGACTCGGCACGACTGGTGTGCCGGTGCTGCTCGAGGTGCTGCGGCGCCGCGTGCACGAGAACGCGCGCGACTTCGTGAAGCCGGGCCTCGATGGTCGGCGGGAGACGCTCGCTTTGAAAGAAGACGGGCCGTTGGGCATGCCGCTCGGACTTCCTGCCCTGACTGCCGAAGATCTGGCGCTGGTCGAGGCGTGGATCGCGGCCGGCAAGCCGAGACCGTCGACGCCTTCGGGTCTGCTCATCTCGCCCATGGGTCGCCTCGCACCTCCCTGACGTTCGTTTGCTGATCTCGCGAAGACGCTTCATCCTCTGCGGTGGGGGTCGTTTGAAGCGCATCTGGAGTCTCGCCATCGGCGCAGTCGCGGTGTTGATCGTGGCGTTCGCCGCGTTCGCGCTGTTGTTGTGGCGTGACGTGAAGTCGTCGCGCGCCGAGATCGAGCATGACGTCGGTTGGCTGATCGCCGTGCAGCGCCTCGACGAGGTGAGCAACGAACCGAACGGTGATCTCTCCACGGCGCTGGCTGCCGTACGCACCGCCGCCGGACCTGAAGGCGTGACGGAGCTCGAGCGGGCCGTGGAGCGCCGTGACGTGCCCGCCATTCGCGCGGCGACCGCGCAGCTGACGCGCACGATTCGCAGACACACCGCGACGGTCTCGGCGCAGCTGGGAGAAGCGTGGTCGCGCTTGAGCCTGTTGGTCGCGGCGTCACTCGTGCTGGCCGCGTCGACGATGGTGCTGCTGCTGGCGTGGGCGCGCGCGCGGGCGAGGTTGATCGATCAGGCGGCGCGCGAGCGTGAGGCGGCGATTCGGGAGTCGTTGCGCGTCGCCGAGTCGCTGCAGTCGCTCGCGGCGCAGGTGACGCACGATCTCGCCAACCCGCTCGCCTTCGTCATCAGCAACCACCACTTCGTGATGCGAAGGTTGTCCGAAGCCGAGACGCCAGACGAGGACTCGCTCGAGGCCATGCGCGACTCGGGCGAGGGGCTGCTGCGGCTCGAGAGCCTGGTGACGGGCCTCCGCTCGGCCAACGCGCTGTCCCGCTCCGGCAACGACGCGCGCGCGAAGGAGGTGCTCGAGGCGGTGCTTCAGCTCGTCGAGCCCCGAATTCGCCGCACCGCAGGCCTCGTGCGCGAGTTCGATGGCCTCGGGCCCGCGCAGGTCAGCCCGCTGCCCTTCATGCGGTTGATGAGCGCCATCCTGATGGACGCGGCCGAGCTCTGTGGCCCGTCGCGCGGTGTGGTGCGCATCGGCGCGACCAGCGATCGGCTCACGGTCTCGGTCGAAGGCGCGAAGACCCGCGAGTGGGCCTCGACGCTCCAGTCCGTCGCCAACGAGCTGCGCTTCGACGTCTCCATCGCGCAGAGCCCGCCAGCCGTCACCATCACGCTGCCTCAGGCCTTGACGATGGAGCAGCCCCAGCCGTCGTAGGTGCCCTCGAGCGGCAACACGATGTCGAGCACCTCGGCCACGAAGGCGTCGGCCTGCCCATCGGCGAGCGCGTCTTCCCGGTGGAACTGCAGCGAGACCTGGCCGTCGTCGGTGGGCGTGAGCTCGTCGGTGTCGAAGCCCGCCGCGTCGAGGCGTGTCTTCGCCTCCTTCGCCTGCGCGTCGGTCTCGAAGTACGCGAGGTGATCGATGGTGCGCCCGACCGTCATCGCGTCGCCGGCCTGCTCGATCTGCTCGAGCAGCGAGCGGTTCATGATCGACTGGTACGAGTAAGGGTCGGGGTAGAGGAACTCGGTGTACATGCCCCAGTCGGGATCTTCCGCGGCGAGGTACTCGACCGTGTACGGCGCCTGCGAGCCCAGCAGTCCTTCGAGATCGTCGAGCTGCTTGCTGGCCGACGGCGGCAGATAGAAGAAGAACTCCGTCGCGCCGCGGGTCACGAGCCTGCCCACGTAGAGGGCTTCGGTCTTCTCTCGCAGCGTCTCGACCACGCGATCCTCCAGCGCAGCCATCGGCTCCATCTCGGAGGCGTCACGCAGCCCGTCCGGCCGCGGCTTGAGCAGGGGCACGCGCAGCTGCAGCCGCAGCGTGTGCGTCTCGTTCGGCTCTGCGTTGAGATCGACCACGAACGAGGCTGGCTGCTCGTCGAGGGTCGTCATGTAGAAGCCGAAGTTCGGTTGCCAGGGCTCGCTCATGCGCGCACCGTAGTCGGAACCGTTCCACCCCGTCTCTGGCTCAAGAGGCCACCATGCACACGCTGCTCCTCTCGCTCGTCCTCTCCGCTGATCCGTCAGTCGATGCCTCCACCGCGAAGGCGAAGGCCGCGCTGATGCCGTTCAAGAAGTCGCTCAAAGAAGCGCTGACGACGGCGATGGAGAAGTCGCCCGAGTCGGCGGTCGACGTGTGCTCGAAGGAGGCTCCTGCGCTGGCGACGAAGTTCTCGACCGACGGCGTGAAGGTCGGCCGCAGCGCGTTCAAGCTGCGCAACGAGAAGAACGCGCCGGCCGACTGGGTGAAGCAGGCCATGGAGTCGCTCTCGAAGGAGAAGTCAGGTGCTGAAGCGTCGCGCACGGTCACGCTCGAAGGCGGGCGCACCGGTTACGCCGAAGCCATCTGGGTCGGCGCGCAGTGCCTCGTGTGTCATGGAGAGACGGTCGCTCCGACGCTCGACGCGAAGCTGAAGGCTGCCTACCCGAAGGACTCGGCGCGCGGCTTCAAGCTCGGCGACTTCCGTGGCGTGTTCTGGGCCGAGCTGCCTGCGAAGTGACGCTTTCGCGTTGCATTCCATGCGCGCTCGCGAAAGACGGCGCGCCTCATGCCGATTCGCCGTGGTGCGTTGTCGTTCACCCGCTTCCGTCTCGACGGGAGCATTCCCAAAGACACCCGCAAGTGGCTCACGAAGGCGCTGCAAACGCGCGGCTTCGAGGGCATCGACCCGAAGGGCGAGGAGGACCGCGCGTCGGGCTTCGTCTCGCTCGAGCGGCCCGAGGTCGCCGACTTCCCCGCGGGTGAGGTGTTTCGCGGCCTGCACGCGTTGTTCGCCTGGCGCGTCGAGAAGCTGCGCATTCCCGCGCAGGTGATTCGCACCCAGCTCTCGGAGTGGTCGCAGGCCTTCGAGCAGAAGAACGGCCGCGCTCCCGGGCGTCGCGAGAAGACCGAGCAGAAGGACACGATTCGGCGCGCGCTGCGCAGCAAGACCGAGCCCGGCGTGAAGGTGTTCGACGTGAGCCTCGATCTCGCGGGCAAGGAGCTGCAGATCTGGGCCACCAGCCGCGGCGTCGTCGAGGAGATCACCGAAGCGCTCGAGGCCGAGCTCGAGGTGCGGCTCATTCCGCGCGTGCCTGCGTCGTTCGTCGATGCCGACACGCTCGATCAACTGGCTCCGACCACCGAGCTCTTCGGTGACGAACTCTCGTCGCCTCGCAAAGAAGGAGCCGTCTGATGGCCTCGCGACGCGCAGCTTCTGAAGAGACGAAGTTCCTCCGCGGCGACACCGGCGTCGATGGTCAGGCCACGAAAGAAGTGGCTGATCCCGTCGAGGCCGAGCAGGCGAAGGCGCGTGAAGCGCTCTACCGCGGCCGCACCTGGCTCGGGCGCGAGTGCCTCACGTGGATTCTGTTCAAGTCGAACGACACCAACCCGATCGCGGTGCTCGACGACGAGCCGATCAAGGTGCTCTTCAACGGGCGCCTCACGCTGCGCGCGGCTGCGGGCGACATCACCGAAGTGGCAGTAAAGGGCGTGAACGCTCCCTACGCGCGGCTGATCCGCCAGGCGGCTGATCTGGGCCTGCTGGTGCACTCGGCGCGGCTCACGATCACCTGGCAGGAGCGCTCGTACGACTTCACCCTCGACGCCGAGCACTTCGACGTTCGCGCCGGCAAGACGCCCGAGCTGATGAAGGACGACGACGACGAGAAGCTCACCGAGCGGTTGGATCATGTTGGAGCGCTGGGTCGGCTGATCGACGCGATCTCCAGTCGTTTCATGGAGATTCGCAACTCGGCGGAGTGGAAGAAGAAGGTCGTGCCCCAGCTGAAAGCATGGATGCGGGAAGAGTGACCGTCAGGATCCGCGAGGGCTTGACCACCTCACCCACCTGACATACACGCGGCACCCTTTCCGGCGTACAGCCTTGTCGGCCCCGACCGGAACTCGCTTCGCAAGAACGAGCTCAACGAAAACGAGGACATCACGATGTACGCCGTCATCCGCACTGGTGGGAAGCAGTACCGCGTGGCCGAAGGCGACGTCATTCGCATCGAGAAGATCGCGGGTGAGTCGGGCGCCGAGGTGAAGTTCGACGAAGTGCTCATGGTCGGCGGCAACGAGGCTCCGAAGGTCGGCAAGCCCACCGTGTCGGGCGCCAAGGTGACGGGCAAGATCGTTCGTCAGACCAAGGCCCGCCGCGTCGTTCACTTCCGCAAGGAGAAGGAAGGCTGGACGCGCATGCGCGGTCACCGGCAGCCCTTCACCGAGATCAAGATCACCGGCGTCTCGGCCTGATCGCTCACCACTTTCACCACAGAAGGACTCGACTTCCATGGCACACAAAAAAGGGCAGGGCTCGTCACGCAACGGGCGCGATTCCAACTCACAGCGCCGCGGCATGAAGGTGTCGGGCGGCCAGCAGATCACCGCCGGCTCGATCATCATCCGCCAGCTCGGCACCAAGGTTCACGCGGGCAACAACGTGCGCGTGGGCCGCGATCACACGCTGTTCGCGCTCATCGACGGCGTCGTCACGTTCGAGCGCAAGGACAAGAAGCGCAAGCAGGTCTCGGTGTACGCCGCGACTGCTGCTCAGGCCGCCAACGCCTGAGTCGTCGCTTCACGCTTCACCACGCCAGCGGGTCGCGTTCCTCCTTCATTGGCGGAGCCGGCCCGCTTCGTGTTTTTCCACGCTGAGGGCCGCATGAAGTTCGTCGACGAAGTTCGAATCAAGGTGAAGGCCGGAGACGGTGGCAACGGCGCCGTCGCGTTTCGTCGCGAGAAGTACGTCGACAAGGGCGGCCCGTCGGGCGGAGACGGCGGCAACGGCGGCTCGATCATCTTCAAGGCCACCGAACAGCTGACGACCCTGCTCGATTTTCGCTACCAGCAGCAGTACCGCGCGCGAAACGGCCAGCACGGCATGGGCAGCGACATGAACGGCGCGGGCTCGGCCGACAGGATCCTCGAGACGCCCGTCGGCACCGTCGTGCGCGACACCAACACGGGTGACGAGCTGGTCGATCTCTCGGTCGCCGGGCAGACGTTCGTCGTCGCCAGAGGCGGTCGTGGTGGCCTGGGCAACATCAACTTCGCCACCTCGACGCGCCAGACGCCCCGCTTCGCGCAAGACGGCACGCTGGGCGAAGAGAAGGAGCTGACGCTCGAGCTCAAGCTGATCGCCGACGTCGGCATCGTGGGCTTCCCCAACGCGGGCAAGTCGACGCTGATCAGCCGCGTTTCGCGCGCGAAGCCGAAGGTGGCCGACTACCCGTTCACCACGCTCGTGCCGAACCTCGGCGTCGTGCCGTACAAGGACAAGAAGTCGTTCGTGATGGCCGACATCCCCGGGCTCATCGAGGGCGCGAGCGAAGGCGCCGGCCTGGGCCACCAGTTCCTGCGGCACGTCGAGCGCTGCCGCGTGCTGGTGCACCTGGTCGATCTCTCGTCGGTCATCGAAGAGCGCGACCCGGTGAAGGACTTCGACGCCATCAACGTGGAGCTCAAGAAGTACTCGGCCACGCTCGCCGGCAAGCCGATGATCGTCGTCGCCAACAAGCTCGATCTGCCCCACGCGCGCGAGGCGCTGCCGAAGTTCCTCGCGGCGATGGAGAAGCGCCGCATCTCGGTGCTCCAGCTCTCGGGCGCCACCGGTGAAGGGCTCGACGCGCTGCTCGACGCCTGCGCGCGCGTGCTCTTCTCTCAGGCCTCGCTGAAGACCCGCGCGAAGCAGGCAGACGCGGTGCGTGACGTGGTGACCGCCGAGACCGCGTTCCGTGCGCCGAAGGCCGAGAAGGCTCCGGTGAAGAAGAAGGCTGCTCCCGTGAAGAAGGCGCCGAAGAAGAAGCCCGTCGCGAAAAAGCCGGCGAAAGCGAAGGCGAGGGCGCGCGCGTGACCGGCGGCGGCCCGAAGTACGAAGTGCACGAGGGCGCTCCGCTGCCCGACGATCTGCTGCTGGCTCCGCGCAAGGAGCGCATCGAGCAGGTCATCGCGAATCGCACCCGCAACCTCGTCGTCGTGCTCGATCGCCTCGAAGACGCGTTCAACATGGCGGCGGTGCTGCGCACCTGCGAGGCCATGGGCGTTCAGGAGATTCACGTCGTTCGCAACAAGAAGGTCGCCTGGTCTCCGAACTCGAAGGTGACGCAGGGCTGCGACAAGTGGCTCGACATCGCCTCGTATGAAGACTTCGCCGCCTGCCACCGCGCGCTGAAGGATCGTGGCTTCTCGATTCAGGTCTCGGCGATTCGTGACGGCGCGAAGAGCCTGTTCGACCTGAAGTTCGATCAGAAGGTCGCGATGGTGTTCGGCAACGAGCGCACGGGCGTGAGCGACGAGGTGCTCGACCTCGCCGACGGCGTGTTCTGGCTGCCGATGTT
Organism: Myxococcaceae bacterium; assembly: GCA_040275325.1. Classification (GTDB taxonomy): domain Bacteria; phylum Myxococcota; class Myxococcia; order Myxococcales; family Myxococcaceae; genus Xiheimicrobium. The sequence continues at coordinate 6,802 of JBEOKA010000534.1, forward strand.
CGGCTTCACGCAGAGCCTCAACATCTCGGCCGCGGCGAGCGCGTGCATCACCCGCGCGGTCGCCTGGCGCATCGAACACCTCGGCAAGCAGGGCGATCTGAGCGAGGCGGACACCACCGTGCTTCGCGACCGCTTCAAGCTGTTGTCGGTCAAGCAGCGGGGCCGCCTGTACGGCACCCAGGTGAAGAGGCCCTGAGCGGGCGCGTCGAAACGCACGACAGCCGTTTTCTTCGGAAATAAGAGGGTTTCCACATGCTCGCCCACGCGTTCCTCGCCTTGTTCATCACCCAGGTTCCCGACGGAAACCCGATCGCGATGAGCGCGAAGAAGGCGACCGCTGCGCGTGATGCGGGCGTCGTCGCGAAGCCGTCGAAGGCCGACGCGGGAGTTCAGGTCGTCGACGCTGGCGTTCCCGCGATCGATGCCGGCGTGCCGAAGCCGGCGATGGCTCCGGCGGTGAAGACGCTCGTCGATCGCATGCAGGCCTTCTACGAGACGACCCACGACTTCAGCGCCGACTTCCGCCAGGACTACTTTTACAAACTCAGCAAGCGCACGCAGACCTCGACCGGCACCGTCATCTTCATGAAGCCCGGCCTCATGCGGTGGGACTACGCGAAGCCCTCGGCAAAGACGTTCGTGCTCGCCGGCGTGAAGGTCTACATGCACGACCCCGAGGCGAAGCTGCTCACGGTCGCGAGCATCGGTACCAGCAAGCTCTCGGCGTCGGTCACGTTCTTGTTCGGTCAGGGCAAGCTCGCCGACGAGTTCACGATCAGCCAGAAGGACTGCGCGAAGTGCACCGGCACGCTGCTGCAGCTCGACCCGCTGGTTCCTGATGCGCGCTTCACCCGAATTCTGCTCGAGGTCGACCCGAAGACGGCGCAGGTGCTGAAGAGCACCGTCATCGATCCCGATGGCAGCGAGAACGCGATCTCGTTCTTGAACCTGAAGACGAACAACGGCCCGGCCTTCGATGGTGGAGCCGGCAGCGTCGACCCGCGCTTCAAGCTGACGCCTCCGCCCGACACCCAGGTGCAGGACTTCACCATGGGCGTGGGCGCGCAGCCGAAGCCGTAGCTGTCATCGATGCAGGTGGGCCAGCGCGAGTTCCCGATAGCGAGTCAGGCTGATGCCCTCTCGCTGCGCGACCGCGAGCGGATGATCGGTGGGCTCGAGCTCAATCACCGGCCGTTGTGGTGGCGGTCGTATGTGGACTCGCGTTTTCAGCTGAACGGTGGCGGGCCACAGCGGCAACGCTGATGCGAACCAGCCGAAGTACGGGCCGTCGAGAAAACGCCGAGGCTCAGACTGGTGTTCCAGATACTGCTCGTAGCTCCTCTGGCTGAGCGTGACCCAGATGCCATACACGAGTGGACCGGGCCCTCCGAGGATCGGGATTTCGAGACAGGCCCGAATGAACCGGTGCTCGTCGAATTCGCAGAGGTCGTCCGTGAGCTTCGCGCGCGCGAGTTCCTCATCACTCAACGCTGGCTTGTCAGTCGCGAAGTCGAGCGGCAGACCGTCGTGAGCCTCTCCGCAGGCAAGGCAGGTGAATCGGTCGTCGGCCTCGGCGAGTGGCACCCATTGATTGCGCGCTCGAATCTCGTCGTAGCAACCGGCGCAGCACACCCGAATGTTGGCGAAGCCCTCGCTGGTGTCGTTCCATTCTCGCTCTGCCTCGAGAACTTCGTTGCACCGAGCACACCACGCATCTGGGCGGAGAACCCCATCGTCATCGTCGGACGTGAAGAAGCCCGCGCCCACCGTGCCTGCAAGGTGACCGCAGATGAACGACGCCTCACTCGTGCCATGTCGCTCACAGAAGACCTGTCGTTCCGGCTCATGCATTGATCCGAGGATACCGAACGACCTTGCTGAGGGATCGCGCGAATCGGGAGAGCGGTGGGCTATGTCGTCGCCCATGGGCCTTCGACTGATTGCGGTGCTGGGCTTCCTCACGTTCTCTGCATGCACGTGCGGGCCGAACGGGGTCGTCGTGATGGAGCCTCGTCGTGATGCGGGCGTCGGTACTGGCGGCGGAAGTGCGGGGGGCGGAACTGGGTCGGCGGGCGGGACTGCATCGGCTGGTGGAACGGCTTCGGCGGGAGGAACGGCGTCGGCCGGCGGAACGGCAACGGCTGGCGGGACCGCATCGGCTGGTGGAACCTCGTCGGCCGGTGGAACCGTGTCCGCTGGAGGGACCGCGTCCGCTGGTGGAACGGCCTCGGCGGGTGGAACTGCGTCGGCGGGTGGAACTGCGTCGGCCGGTGGAACTGCGTCTGCTGGTGGAACCGCATCTGCCGGAGGAACCGCGTCTGCCGGAGGAACCGCGTCGGCCGGAGGAACCGCATCTGCCGGTGGAACCGCATCTGCCGGAGGAACGGCCGTCGACGCTGGCGTCGTCACCGTCGTCTACGGCCACAGCGCCGACGTGCTCTACGCGCTCGACCCCATCACCAAAGCCGTGCGTCGTGTCGGCAGCTTCAGCTGCGCGTTCGACATCACCGACCTCGCCATCGACGGCGCAGGCAACGCCTTCATCGTCGCGCCTTCGGGCCTGTATCGGCTCAACCTCTCGAACGCGACCTGCACGGCCATCAACCAGCAGTCGTACCCGAACTCGCTCTCGTTCGTTCCGCGCGGCACCCTCGACCCCAACAACGAAGTGCTCGTCGCCTACAGCGGCCGCTTCTACAACCGAATCAACACCACGACCGGCGCGATGACCCAGATCGGGAGCCTGCCTCCCGACTTCGAGTCCTCAGGCGACATCGTCTCGGTGCAAGACGGCGGCACGTTCCTCACCGTGAAGAACATGTCGTCGAGCCCGATGTGTGACGACTGCCTCGTGCAGGTGAACCCGACGACCGGAGGGCTCATTCGCAACTACGGCCCGATTCCGTACACCAACGTCTACGGCATCGCGTTCTGGGGAGGCTCGGTCTACGGCTTCACCGCAGCAGGCCAGCTCTTCGAGATCGGTCCGAACGGCACCGGCATCATCACGCGGCCCATCGTGATCCCGAACCCGCCCGCGGGGCTCAGCTTCAACGGCGCAGGGTCGAGCACGGCCGTTCCCGTCGTCGCGATGGATGGCGGCGGCATCAGTATCGACTGAAGATGCGAACGCTCTTCTTCGCAGCGCTCCTGCTCGTCGGCTGCCCACGCGCGAGCGGCCCGCCCGTGTTCGACACGCTCGTCGGCGTCGAGGCGCCGCTGATTCCCGGTCCGGGACTTCGCGTCGCAATTCCAGGCCAGGTTTTCGAGACGCCCGCCGAGATCCTCGTCGACGTCGCGGCCACGATGACGCTGGTGACGAAGGCGTGCATCGAGGCTCCGATGGTCAGCAGCACGCGCGTGAAGGTCGTCGACCCGATGGGCGGCGAGACGACATACCCGGTCACGCGGCTGGTCGGGCTCACGCTCGCGGGTCGGCGACTGACGCCGATGGAGGCCGGCCTGGCAGACGGGCCCGGCTGTGTCGTGGTGCTCGGCACCGACGTGATGACCGGCGCCGCGCTCCAGCTCGACCCCGCGCGCAGGCTCGTTCGCTTCGTCCCAACCAGCGCCCGCGCGGAGTGGATCGCCTCGGCCGAACGCCTGGGTGGCGAAGTGCAGGTGCTCGAGCTGACGAAAGACCCGCTCCACGATTGGCCGCTGCTCGCCGCGCGCCTCACCCAGGGGCAGGCGACGTTCACGGGGCCATTTCTGCTCTCGACCCACGAGCGCTCGAGCCGCGTGTTCGACGCTCCGCTGGTCTCTGCGGGGTTCTCGTCGACGGGCGATCTGCTGCGAAAGCTCGAGCTGCCGAAAGACGTGCAGCTGCCGATGGATCTCTCGGCCTTTCAGGGCATCGCGATGGACAAGGTCGAGCTCACGCCCGGCGTCGGCACCCAGAGTGTGACCTTCGCCGTGGCGAGCGGCGCGGCTCCGAATGGCGTGGCAGGCGTGCTGGCGGCCGACGTGTGGGGGCGCTTCGAGGTCACCATCGACGTGACGGCTGGCGTGCTCATGCTTCATCGGCCGCTCGTGCTCTCGGCGGGCGACCGGCATCGGTGTGCCAGAGGGCAACAGGCTCCGACCGAAGACGCGTGTTTTCAGCTCGAGCAGGTCGGCGCAGGGAAGGGCGTCGCGGTGACGGCGACGGTGTGGCGGCCGCTCCCGCAAGGAGGACGGCTCTACCTCGACTTCCCCGGCCTCTCTCCGGCGTGCCGAATCGGCTTCACCTTCGACTCCGGCGATCGCGGTCGCAACACCCAGCACCTCGTGCCCTGGTCGCGCCTGTTCGAGACCATGAAGCCATGCGCCGAGACCCTCGCGACCGCGAAAGAGGTGTCGCTCGCGCTCTTCGAAGACACGCCGCTGCGTGAGTGCCCGGGCGTCTGCGCCTTCGCGCAGGATCTTCGAAATGGCCGTGTCAGCTGCGAGTGCCAACCCGGCCCGCTTGGGCTGTCTCCTGAAGCCGAGAAGCTGTTGTTGGAGAAGCTGCGGACCTTGCTCAAGCCAAAACCCACGGAATCACAGCAAGAACCGGCCGATCCAGACCCATCGAAATAGGCCTGGCGGCTCGTTGCGCACCCATCTGTCGCTGGGTGTCTCCTTCCGGTAATTTGCTGTTCCCGTTGAAGTCCTCACTCCCAGCCCAGAGGTCGCGCTGATGCCGTCGGTGAACTCAGTCCGTACGAACCAGGTGCAGTCGCAGCAGGTGCCGTCGAACCCGTCGAGCGTGTCGGTGAAGTCGGGTGACTCGTTGTCGAAGATCGCCTCGCGGCTGGGCGTGTCGACGCAGGCGCTCGTGCAGGCGAACGTGAGCAAGTACCCGACGCTCGCGACGAACCCGAACGCGATCAAGATCGGTTGGACGCTGAACGTTCCCGGCGCCGCGCCTTCGCAGCCCACCGCGCCCACGCAGGCGACCCAGAGCACACAGGCGACGCAGGGCTGGGGCCCCACACCGACCGGTGACAACTCGGTTCGCCAGACGCAGCAGACTGGCAACGTGACGCGGCCGAATGACTTCGGCGCCAAGCTCGCCGCCGGTGGAGCGCAGTCGATCGACATGCGCATGAAGGCTCACACGGAGGCGATCGACAAGACGGGCGTGGGCGTCTACTACGGCGATCACTCCTCGATGAAGCAGATGAGCCAGAAGGAGCGCCAGGAGTGGGCGGCCGCGAACGCGAAGCCCGGCACGACTCCGAACGCGAACTTCAAGGAGTCGTCCTGCATCGGCTGGGCGATGGAGAACGTTGGCGCGGCCTACGCAGCGGCGGGCAAGACGGCGCGGTGGAACGAGATTCAGCGCATCGTGGCCTCCGAGGGCTCGCGAGGCACCGTGCTCGCGAAGGAGCTTCAGAAGGACGGCTGGCAGGCCGTGTACTGGAACCCCGACGCGAAGAAGCCCGACGACGGCAACGCCGAGCACAGCTTCTCGGCGAGCCAGGTCGCGAAGGGCAAGCCGTACTACGGCATCAACATCGACGCGACGGTGCAGAACTACCGGCCGACGGCGGGCGGTGGAACGCAGCAGGATCTGTCGGGCATCGACAAGCTCTCGAAGGTTCCCTTCTTCTTCGGCCTCGCCAAGGGCGGCATGCACACGTTCGTCGGCCGCAACGGCAACGTGAACGAGTTCCACTGGAACCACCTGCCCGACTCGAAGACGGCCATCGAAGAGCGGCCGCTGAAGGACTGGGGTTGGAACTCGGGCGTCATCATGGTTCCGCCCGGCACCTGGCCGACGAACTGACTTGATGCGCTCGCTCGCCGCGGTCGACTTCGGCTGCGGTGGGGCGAGGTGACGAGTTCGTGCCTCGCGACCGCCTCACTCGCTGGGTCACTCGACCCAGATCGCGTTGGCCATGACCCACGGGCGGTCAGCGCGAATGAAGTCGTTTCGTTTTCCGATGAACGGCCGCAGGTGCGTCGGCACGATGCGCACCTCGGCCCGGTAGGCGCCCGGCTGTGAAGGCACGAAGCGCAGCGTCGGCTCGGTCGTCGACGCCACTTCGTCCCACCCACCTTCCTTCGCACGGAACAGCTTCGTGGTGATCGTGGGCGCAGGCGCGGCGGGGTCGAGATCTCGCACGCGCGGCGTCTTCACCTCGAGCACGGTGCCGGCGGCGATGCGGGTGGTGTCTCCCATCTCTTTCGTCACGGTGCCTTCAGACGCGAAGAAGTCGAAGCCCTCGGGCGAGCCGAGGAAGTCGAACGTGCCGTAGAGCCGCCGCGCGCGCAGCGCTTCTTTCAACGAACGATCATCGAACGAGCCATCGGCGTTGGGCCGCACGAGCAGGTGGTTGCCGAACATGATCATCATGCGGCGGTAGCTGTCGATGCGCTCTCCGTCCTGCAGCTTCTGGGGAAACGAGTTGCGGTGGCAGTCGGTGCCCATGGTGGTGACGCGTTTGGTGCCGCGCGCGAAGACGGTGCCCCACGTCGAAAAGTACGTCGGGTCATCGAGCGTGAAGGCGGTGAAGAACGCGTCGGGGTGCGGCAGGCCGTCGAAGTCACCCAGCTCGACCTTGCCGAAGACGAGCTCGGCGGCGATGCCGATGTTCTGCAGGCTGTTGCGGTGCAGGTTGTACATCTCGAAACCATCGAGCGGCATCGAGATGAGCTGCTCCGGCGTCCAGTCTTCGGTGTGCGCGACGAGCGCGACGGCGCCGGCGTCTTTGGCGGCGTTGATCGCCGAGTCCTCCATGCTGCTGTAGAGCGCGCGGTTGTCGAGGTGCCGCTCGAGGCCGACGGGCATCGTCGCGGTCTCGGTGCCGGCCATGATCAACACCGGGTCGGCGCCGGGGCAGGCGAGCTGGTTCGCGGTCGGGCCGCTGCCGCGCGTGACGAGCGTGTCGCCGAGCGTCGCGCGATGGAGCAGCACGTCGGGGAACGGGTTGTCCCTGAAGCTGTCGCCGTGATCAGAGAGGAAGACGAAGTCGTGCTTCGAGGTGCAGATGTCGCGGCGGAAGTCGGCGAGGCACTCCTCGTTGTAGACGCCGCCGTCGTGCGGTTTTCCGTCGCAGGCGTCGTGCGAGTAGATGCTGTGCGCGTGCACGAGGCCTTTGCGATCGAGGAAGCCGCGCGCGTTGACGGCACGCTCCGTTCGGTAGACCTGGCCGGGCGACCACTTCGGCGGAGGCGGCGGCTCCATCTTCATCGGTGACGAGCAGCCAAGAGCGAGCAGCACGAGAGCAGAGCGACGCATGGGCGTGCGGCAGACCACGACGGGCGGCCATCATCAACCCCGCAACGTGGTTCAGCCGCGTCGGGCGAGCGCTTCGGCGTGCCACTGAAGCAGCGGCCTGGGCTCGGCCTCGTCGTTCCACCCCTTGTTCGCGCCGGCGAGCGCGTCGAGCAGATCGTTCGTCGCGATCGTTGGTTGCTGCGCCGGCCCACGCACGCGATGGCAGAAGAACGTTCGACACCCGAAGGGGCGCGACTCGTAGACAGTGCAGCGCGTGCCGGCCTCGTCGAGGAACGGACACCCGCCATCGGCGCGCGCGTTCGGGAGCGGGCGTTTGTCGCGCTTGAGCCGCTCGAGCAGCACCTCCCACTCGCTCGGCCACAGCCACGGCGGGCGGCCGGTCTTCGTCAGCTGGCAGCACTCGGCGGTCGAGGGGCACGACCACGGGCGGTACGTCGCATCGGCCTTCGTGAAGATGGTGCGCGTCTCGGCGAGCGCGTGAATTCGCCGTACGGGCGCAGGCACTTCGCCGTCATCGGAGTCGTCACGCATCGGCGTCTGCGTATGTCAGGCGACGCGAATGTGCACCGGTGACGGGGGCCTGCGGGTTAGCGTTTCGACCTTCTCGGGAGGAACACCGACATGCTGCAGCCTCAACCCGCTCCGGCCGGAGCGATGTGCGCCACTCACGTCGAGTCAGCCGCCGATTCGGTGTGCTCGCGCTGCGGCAACTTCATGTGCACGGTGTGCTCCGACAACCGCACGGGCGCGCTGTGCCCGACGTGTCGACAGGCGCTGGGCACGTTCCCCTTCAAGCGTGACGACTACGACTTCTCGCGCGTGTGGAACTACTGCTTCGAGACGTGGCGGCGCGATCTCGTGATGCTCGGCATCGCGGGCGCGGTGATGGCGGGCCTGGGCATGGTGGGCCAGATCGTCATGCAGGTCTTCTCGGGCATCGGGCAGGCGATGTTGACGAGCGGCGGCCGTGACGCGCTGGGCCCGGGCATCGTGGTGATGGTCTTCGGCATCTTCGTCGGCCTGATCGTCACCATTCTCGTGCAGGGCATCGGCGTGATGGGCCTGGTGCGGCTGGCGATCGACTCGCTGCACGGCCGCAAGGTCGAGATCCCCCGCATGTTCACGCAGGCGAAGAAGGTGTGGAGCTACGGCGGCATTCAGCTCGCGATTGGCTTCGGCCTCACGTTGCCGATGATGCTGGGCTTCGGCCTGCTCTTCGCGGTGGCGGTGCTCGCGGGCGGTGGCTCGTTCTCGTCGAGCGGCCTGAAAGAGGCGTTCAACGGGCCTGCGCCGTTCGTCATCCTCATTCTCGGTGGCAGTGGGTTGGTGTTCGCCCTCACGTGGCTCGTGTTGCCGCTCACGTTCGCGCAGTTCGAGCTCGTCTACAGCGGCTGCTCGGCGATGGAGGCGCTGCGTCGCGCGTGGATGCTGGGCAGCGGGCATCGCCTGCCGACGCTTGGGTACTCGTTCGTCGCGGGCATGGTCGTCTTCTTGATGGTGATCGCCGGCTTCCTCGCGCTCTGCGTGGGCGTGATGATCGCGGCGCCCATCGGCTACGCGCTCATGTTCATGGTGCAGGCCGGGCTCTTCCTGTCGCTGCGCAACGGCTCGGGCTTGCCGCCGCCCGAAGAGAGCTGATCAGCACTTCCACGAACGAACGGCGCAGGTCTTCGTCGCCTCATCGCAGACGGCCTGACGCTCGCCGTCCTTGCAGGGGCGAAACGGGCGCTGCTTCTTCTTCGAGGGCGCCGCCTTGATCGCGTGGAGCACCGGTTCGGTCGAGAGCGCGCACTCCGAGTCCTTCGTACAGGCGACCGGCTCGATCCACAGGTAGTGGCAGACGCCCTTCACGCAGCCGCAGGCCGGGCCCTGCTTCGGCGCTGGCCACGAGGGGACGCCTCCATCGGTCGAGCAGGAGGCCTCGAGCACTTTGCAGTCGGTCGGCGCGGTGCACGACGTTCCAGCGACGGGCCCATCGGTACCGTGGTCTTGCGAGAGCGCCAGGGCGACGAGGAGGGTGAGCATCAGAGCACCCGCAGCACGAAGCACTTGAGGTACCGCGTCTCACGCAGGCTCAGCAGCACAGGGTGATCTTTGCCGGCGCCGCGCTTCTCGACGATCTGCACGCGCCGCTTCGAGTCGGCCGCTGCGCTGTCGAGCATCTCTTCGAACTTCACCTCGTCGATGTGGTGCGTGCAGCTGGCGGTGATGAGCGTGCCGCCCGGGTTGAGCAGCTGCATCGCGCGCAGGTTGATCTCCTTGTACCCGCGCGTGGCGGCGGCGATCGCGTCCTTGTTCTTCGCGAAGGATGGCGGGTCGAGCACGATGGTGTCGAAACGTTTGCCCTCGTCGAGCGTGTCGCGCAGGTAGTCGAAGACGTTGGCGCAGACGGTCTCGACGTTGGCCAGCTTGTTCCGCTCGGCGTTCTTCTTGATCTGCTCGCAGGCGGGCTCGCTGATCTCGACGGCGGTGACCTTCTTCGCCTTGAGCGCGAGCTGCAGCGCGAACCCACCCGCGTAGCTGAAGCAGTCGAGCGCCTCGCCCGTGCCGTAGTCGCTCGCTCGTACGTGGTTGTCGCGCTGATCGAGGAAGGCGCCGGTCTTCTGGCCGTGCAGCAGGTCGGCCTCGAGCACCACGTGGCCTTCGCGGTAGGTGATGACGGGCGGCAGCTCGCCGGTGAGCACGCCCTTCTCGGGCTCGAGGCCTTCGAGGTGGCGCACGTTCGCGTCGGAGCGGTTGACGATCGCTTTGGGCTTGAAGTGGTTCGTCAGGAGATCGACGAACAACTGCTTGCGACGCTCGGTGCCGGCGTGGAGGAACTGCACCGAGAGGTAGTCACCGAACCGATCGACCACGAGGCCGGGAATGAGATCGGCCTCTCCGTGCACGACGCGGTAGGCGGTGTCATCGGGGTACTCGCGTCTGCGGAGCGCATCGGCGGCCTCGAGGCGCGCGCGAAACAGGTCGGCGTCGATCGGCGTGTCGTCCCACGCGAGCCAGCGCAACGAGATCTTCGAGGCCTTCGAGTACAGCGCCTGGCCCATGAACCAGCCGCGCGAGTCTTCGACGCGAACGACGTCTCCGCCCTGAACGTCGGAGCCGACCGACTCGACGTCAGCCGCGTAGATCCACGGGTGGCCGTTCTTCCAACGCTCGACGCCCTTCTTCGTGATGCACGCGGTCCCGGCTTTCATGGAGCACCCTTCTCACAGCGCTACGACGCGGTCGACGACCACCTGCCCATGGCCGTCGTCCTTCACGGTGCACATGGCGACGTTCGGGTCGTGCTCGAGGAACAGGAACCAGCCCTCTTCGACCGCCTGGGCGAGCAGCTGCTTCTTCTCTTCGATCACCGTGAGTGGGTACAGATCGTACGCGGCGATCCACGCGGGCTTGAGGTGCGCGGTGGTGGGAATGAGATCGCCGCAGAACACGAGCGTCTGGTCGCCGGCCTCGAGCCGCACGAGCTGGAGCCCGACGGTGTGGCCCTCGGAGACGAACAGGTTCACGCCCGGGTACAGCTCGGTGCCGCCCTCGAGCAGGTGCAGCTGACCGCTCTTCTCCAGTGGTGCGAAGTCTTCGGGGCGAAAGCTGCCGCGATCTTTGTCGGTGGCCTGGTGGGCCCATTTCCAGTGGCGGCGCTGCAGGTGGTACGTGGCTTTGGGGAAGTTGAGGCACGAGCTGCCGTGATCGTCGCGCACGGTGCCGCCCGCGTGATCGAAGTGCAGGTGGGTGAGCACGACGTCGGTGATGTCGTTTCGGGTGAGCCCGGCGCGCGCGAGACCGGCGTCGATGCCACGGTCGTCGTTCGAGATGCCGAAGAGATCGCGATGGCGGCCGTCCCAGCGGGTTCCGATGCCGTCGTCGACGAGAATGCGGCGTTTCCCGTCGATGACCAGCATGCAGCGCAGCGCGAAGGTGATGCGGTTGCGCGCGTCGGGCGTGAAGTGGCGCTCCCAGAGTGGGCGGGGCACGACGCCGAACATCGCTCCGCCGTCGAGGGAGACCGTGCCGTCGCACACTTCGTGAATCTGCAAAGGACCCAGCTCGAAAGGCATGGCCGCAGTGTCTCACGTTCGTCACGTGCCAGAGGCGCTCTTTGGCCCGCGCCATGACAGAGTGGCGACATGCAGACGTCGTACGATCTGGTGCTGCAGGGCGCGCCGGGCACGCAGCTCGAGGTCGCGCCCGTCGAGGCCGCGATTCGTGAGCGTGGCGGAGTGACACGTGGTGACGGCGCGCTGGTGTGGCGATTTCCCGCAGGCGACGTAGTGGTGTTGCCGCTGAGAGAAGCCGGCGTCGTCACGGGCCTCGAGCTGAAAGTGCCGTTCTCTGATCGCACCGAGCTGCTCGCGAACGTCTTGACCTCGGGCGTCGAGCTCGCGCGCACGCTGTCGTTGCGCCTCGTCGATCCACAGCTCTCGCGCACGGTGCTCGAGGCCGACTCGGGGGCAGTGACCGACGAGTTCCTGCGCATCGCGCGCTACGCCGGCCAGTACTACGGCATCGGAGACGCGCTGCCGATGGCCGTGGCGCCGTCGCAGGAAGAAGGCATGTCTCCCGTGACGCGCGCGGTGTTGATGGTGCTCGTGTTCGCGGTCGCGATGGCTGCGGCGTATCAGTACTTCTCGCCGTCGCCCGAGTGACGCGTCACTTCACGAAGCGCCAGCACCGGTGCAGCTGCTGCCTGAAGTCCTGCGGCTGCGACTTCAGGGCTTCGGCCGGCGAGAGATCGTCGTCGAGTTCGAACTCGAGGAAGTTGTTCGAGAAGTAGAGCGTGCCGCCCCTCGCGAGGCGATCGAGGCAGCGCTCGATCAGCCAGCCGTGATCGCGCTGCACCTCGAAGCGCCGCCCCATCTTCTTCGACGACGAAAACGAGGGCGGGTCGACGACGATGAGATCGTACTCGCCGCGATCATGCTCGACCCACGCGAGCACGTCGTCGCGCAGCACGCGGTGCTTTGGACCCGGCGCGAAGCCGTTGAGCGCGAAGTTCCGCTCGGCCCAGGCGCAGTAGGTGTTGCTCAGGTCGACGGTGGTGGTCGTGGCGGCTCCACCGGCGAGCGCGTGAACGGTGAAGGCGCCCGTGTACGCGAACAGGTTCAAGAAGCGCTTGCCGCTCGCCTCGCCTCCGACGCGCTTTCGGGTGACGCGGTGATCGAGGAACAAGCCCGTGTCGAGGAAGTCGGTCAGGTTGCACTCGAACCTGCGGCCGTACTCTTCGACCGTGACGAGGCGTGACGCCGGGGTCGACTTCTCGAAGCGGCCTTCACCCCAGGCTTTGGGCTCGTGGATCTTCACGATCACGTCGGTCGCAGCGACGCCCAGGCCCTTCGTGCACGCTTCGACGACCTCGGCCTTGAGTGAGTCCGTGCCGGCCTTGAGCTGCTTCTTCCTCGGGTACGCGATGACGTGAATGACGCCGGCGTACGAGTCGACCGACACCGGCCACTCGGGCATGTCGAGGTCGTAGAGCCGGAAAGCCGTGACGCCTTCCTTCTTCGCCCAGGCCTGGCGTGGCTTGAGGTTCTTCGCGAGTCGGTTGGCGAGGGCGTCGGCGGCGGACACGGGCACGAGGTACGTCTTTGGCTCGTTGAACCGCAAGCCCATTCGGCGCGCGCTGGGCTACATCGCCGCCATGCGCAGACTGCCGCTCGTGCTCGTGGGAATCGCCTCGGTGTCGCTGGCCGGGGAAGGGAAGTGGACGCCGCAGCAGGTGCTCGAGCTCGGGCCCGCGTGGGTGAAGCAGCAGGGCTTCTCGTTGCCGCTCTCGAAGTTGTGGGACGAGAAGAAGGCTGGCGGGCTGCTCGCGAACGCGGTGCAGCTGCCGGGCTGCTCGGGCAGCTTCGTGTCGGCCGATGGGCTGTTGATCACCAACCACCACTGCATCGTCGGCATTCTGCAGGAGCACTCCACGCCAGCGGCCAACCTGGTGAAGAACGGTTACCTCGCCAAGACGCGCGATGACGAGAAGCCCGCGAAGGCGTTTCGCATTCAGGTGCCGCGTCGCTTCGTCGACGTGACGAAGGACGTGCTGGCCGCGGTGCCCGAGGGCGCTGACGATCTGACGCGCTTCAAGGCGGTCGAGGCGAAGCAGAAGCAGCTCGTCGCCGAGTGCGAAGCGAAGGCCGGCACGCGGTGCACGTTCGCCGCGTTCGATGGCGGGCTGTTCTTCACGCTCACCGAGTTCGCCGAGCTGTCCGACGTGCGGCTGGTCTACGCGCCCCCCGAGATGGTGGGGAACTACGGCGGCGAGACCGACAACTGGAGCTGGCCGCGTCACACCGGCGACTTCTCACTCGTGCGCGTTTACGAGAACGGCAAGCCGTACCAGCCGGCGTACTGGTTCCCGGTGTCGACGAAAGGCGTGAAGCCGGGCGACGCGGTGGCGGTGCTGGGCTACCCGGGCGTGAGCTACCGCGCCTGGCTGGCTGACGAGATGGCCGAGCGGCGAGAGCTCTACTTCCCTCGCGCGAAGAGCGTGTCAGCCGAGTGGATTCGCATCATGCAGGACGAGGGCGCGAAGAGCCCCGAGGCGGCCATCGCGACGTCTGACGATCTTCGCGGGCTCTTGAATCGACGGAAGAACGCCGAGGGCCAGCTCGCAGGCATGCAGCGCGGGAAGCTGCTCGAGAAGCAGAAGACGTCGGAGGAGGGCGTGCGCTCGTGGGCGCTCAAGCGTGCCGATCAGAAGGCGGCGCTCGATGCGTACGAGGCGTTGTCGGCGTTGATGGCCGAGAAGCGCTCGACCTGGGAGCGCGACTTCCTGCTCGACACGATCTCGTGGGGCCCACGCGCGTTGGCGTGGCCGGTGACGCTGGTGCGCAAGTCGACCGAGGCAGTGAAGGCCGACGCCGAGCGCGAGCCTGGCTATCAGCAGCGCGACCTCGCCCGCCTCAAGGACAGACTCGAGCGCGATCAGAAGCGCTACTCGCCGGCGGTCGACGTGCGCGTTCTCGAGAGCTGGGTGCTGCGAATGCTGGAGCTGCCGGCGGCTCAACGGTCGGCGACGATCGAGACCGCCTTCGGAAAGCTGCGCGCTGACGGCGGCATGAACCGTGACGGCTTGCGGGCGCAGTTGGTGAAGCTGATCGCGGGCTCGAAGGTGTTCGATCTCGGCGAGCGCATGAAGATGTTCGATGAGACGCCAGAGCAGCTGAAGGCGCGGAAGGACCCGCTGATCGAGCTCGGGTTCGCCATCGATGCCGAGCGACGGGAGTTGAAGGATCGTCGTGATCGCTGGTCAGGCGCGACGCTGCGGTTGCGGCCGGCGTGGCGGAAGGCGGTGCTCGCGCAGAGTGGAAAGCCCGTGGCTCCCGATGCGAACAGCACGCTGCGCGTCACCTTCGGCAAGGTGCAGGGGTACGTGCCGCGTGATGCGCTGACGGCGGCTCCGCAGTCGACGTTGAGCGGCGTGATTGAGAAGGATCTCGGTGAGGGTGACTTCGAGGTTCCGGCGAAGGTTCGCGAGGCGTACGCCGCGAAGAAGTTCGGCCGGTGGATCGACCCGTCGCTGAAGGATGTGCCGGTCGACTTCCTCTCCGATTGCGACACGACCGGCGGCAACTCGGGCAGCCCGACCATCGACGGAAACGGCAAGCTCGTCGGCGTGAACTTCGATCGCGTGTGGGAAAACGTGGCGAACGACTTTGGCTACAACCCGGTCATCGCGCGCAACGTGAACGCCGACGTGCGCTACCTGTTGTGGTTGCTCGAAGAGGTCGAGGGCGCGCCGGGGCTCGTCGGTGAGTTGATCGGCGCTCCAAAATAGTCAGCGACGTGGACCATCTAGCGGTGGTCCCGAAGGACGACAGGCGAGCGGCAGCTCAGTGCTGGGGGCGAAGCACGTGCCCCCCATCGTTCGCCCATCGTGCGTCATCGAGCACGCTGCGCCTGGCGTCTTTCCCTCACAGGCGGCGAGGGCTTCCTTCGGCGGGCCACGATGCCCACCCGGATGTTGCGCCCAGGCGACACACGAGAACGTCACGACGAGCCACGTCAGCCGACGAAGAGCGGTCATGGCTCTGTGTGTTCGGCGCACGTGAAAAGCGATCACCGGGCCGTTCCCGCGGCTTCGTGGCTCTCTTCATCGGATGACACTGCTTCTTCCGATGCTGTTCAGTGGACTGCTCGTGCTGCCCGAAGGAGACGAACTCTGCGCCCCAAAGGCGCTCGTCTCTGGGCTCGTCAGGCTCGAGGCTGGGCTCTCGATCGTGCAGGTCGACGTCGTGGCCTCGGTCGCCGAGTACGAGCCCGGGATCGGCGGTGTCGCAGGCGCAGTGCTGCCGGGAGTCGTGCTTCAGAAAGACGGTCACTTCTCGATTCCACTTCCGAAGCGCGGAGCCCGACCTCGACTCGTTCACATCTCGGCGTCGGTGCGCGACTCGAAGGCCGTCGAGTACGTGATCGTTCGGCCAGGGTCGTGTGTCGAGTTCCGGCTCTTCAAGGAACGGCCATGACACACTGAGGGCATGCCAGCGCTCTCGTTCGTGCTCCTGAAATCTCCCGTGCAGGTCGATGCCGCCGCCGTCGTCTCCACCTTCGCCGAGCTGTTTCCCGACGAACCCGTGCTGACCCACGCGCCTGGAGGCAAGCCCGACGTGCTCGAGTTCGCGTCTGGGCAGATCACGACGTTCGTCGCGCTGATGCCGGCTCCGGTTCCGAAGGGCGAAGCCGATGAGGCCGCGGCGCGCAGCATCTCGTCGTTCCTCAAGGGTGGCTACACCGTGCCACCGCACCTGGCGCACCTGCTCGTCACCACCATGGGTGAAGAGATGAAGACGGCCGTCGGCCTCGCGCGCCACACGCAGATCGTCGCCGCCGTCACGAAGGTCTCGAAGGCCGTGGGCGTCTACGAAGGCAACGCGGGCGCGACGCACGAGCCGAACTTCTACGTGGGCGTCGCCACCGACGCGACGTACCCGACGATGCTGTGGAACGGCGTCAGCATGGTGCGCACGCCCGAGCGCCTCGAGCTGCTCTCGCTCGGCATGGGTCAGCTCGAGCTTCCCGATCTGCTGCTCGTCTCGCCCGCCTCGGAAGGCAACGCCTCGCTCGAGTTCTTCTTCGATCTGCTCGCCTACGTCGCCAGCCGTGGCACCCGAATTCCCGCGGGAGAGACCGTCGGCCGTGACGAAGACGAGAAGCTCACGGTGCACTACGTGCCGTCACCCATCGACGAGAACGTCGAGGTCGCGCGCGTCTCGATGGTCGACTGAGGGAGTTACTTCCCCTTGCCGAGCGAAAGCAGGCCCGCGATGCCGGTCGCCAGTGCGGCGATCGAGTCACCTGCGATGAGTCCGCCACCGACGAGCGACGTCGTCGACATGTCTTCGGGCAGCGCCTCGCCTTCCTTCGCCGGCGGAGCGCGCTTCTTCCCGTACCAGTTGACGAACGACGACACCGCGCCGCCGATGCTGAACCACACGCTCGTCGCGTAGCTGACGAAGCCAGCGAACGACGACGCGTACGGCGACGGCACCAGGAAGCAGTCGAAGCAGAAGTCGAAGCCGAAGCCGACCTTCGACTGAATCCACGCCTTGTAGCGCGCGTTGCCCTTGACGACCTTGCGCACGATCTCGGTGATGAGGCCGATGACGAAGCCGATCAGCATCGCGGGAATCTGAAACGCCTTTGGCTGGGTGATGGAGCGCACCGCTCCGGCGATCTTCAGCGTCATCGCGCTCTGCCACTGACCCGAGCCGCCGCCGTCGATCTTCAGCTCGGGGTACGCCGTCATGAACAGCTTCGCCATGTACACACTCAGCACCGCGCCGAGGAACACGCCGATCACCTGATAGCGGAACTGGTGCGTGCGGTTCGTGCCGAGGCGCCAGCCCGTCGAGCGATCCTGCTGCATGTCGCCGCCGATGGCCGTCACGACGAAGACGATGCTCGCCGCGATGAGCCCTTCGATGGGCGCCTTGAGTCCGATGAGCGCCATCATCACCACGCTCACCACGAACGCCGACGAGATCGGGTTCGAGTCGGTGATGCCGAACGAGATGCCGTTCACCAGCATCATCGCGAAGGCGAGCACGATCGCCAGCAGCACCCAGCCGATGCCGACGTTCAGCAGGCCGACCGAGACGCCGATCACCATCAGGCCCCAGAAGCCGAGCCACAGCAGCAGGCGCGTCGTGTTCGTCTGCTTCCACTCTTCGACGGGCACCGCCGGAGCTTCAGCGGCCGCGACGTTCGCCTGACGAATGCGCTGCGCCGCCTGCTTGAGGATCAGGAAGATGTCGACGACGGCCGCTCCCATGATCGTGCCGAGCGCGACGAGGAAGGCGAACTTGCGGAAGGGCTCCTTCTCACCGAGCCAGTGGTTCTCGCGCAGCCACGGCGTCATCGCGTCCCACATCACCGCGTAGATGAAGGCCGGCACCGTCACGCGCGCGCCGAGGATGATGCCTGCGCCGATGGTCGAGATGCTGATGTCGAGCGAGAGCAGCTTCGCGACGATGCCCGGCTGATACGCCTGACCCGCCGCCTTCTCGGCCGCTGCCTCGGCATGACCGAGCCGCTCCAGCCCGAGGGGAATGAGGGTGCCGAGCCCGACACCGGCGGCGAGCTGACCGACGCTGCGCTTGAGCAGGCGAACGTCGGTGAGCGCGCGAAGAATGTTCGCGACCGCCAGGCCCGATGGGTACGTGAGCTGCAACTTGTCGACGAGGAGCGGCGTGAAGATCATGCCGACGCCGACGCCGAACATGCCGACCGACAGGAAGTAGAGAATCAGCTTCCACACCGGCGGCTCTTCGAGGCCGAGCCACACCATCGCCTGAATGAGCACACCCATGGCCGCCATCGACGCGACCGAGGCCGCGGCGGTCTGCATGTAGTTCGCGCCGTGTTTGCCCTCGGGCCCGTAGAAGTAGGTGATCGTCGACCCGAGAATGCCGGCCAGCACCTGCCCGCCGACGAAGAAGCCGAGCGAGAAGTTCATGTAGCTGGCGGTGATGCCGCCGAGCGGGCCGAGCACCAGCACGGCGATGGCCGCGAGGAAGACGTAGTAGCGGGTGGTGCCCAGCGGGAACCAGCGCGCGAACAGGCGCGGGCTCGAAGGTGCGGTCGTCTCGGTCGACATCGGGTGTTCTTCCCCTCTCGTGGAGGGCGCGGCATAGCCGAACACGCTCGGAAACGCAGGCGGTCGCGTTACGCTGTGCGTCCGTGAGCAGCGTCTACCCGAGCCAGTACCAACTCCCCGAACTCACCGCGCACCTCGTCGCCCTGCTGGAACGCCGCCGCGCCGCCTTCGACGTCTGGGACGAGAAGGCCGAGGCCGCGCTGCGAGAGGCTGCACAGGAGGCGCTCGTCGAGGCGGGCCGGCAGTTCAAGGAGCTCGCTGACGACGCGGCGTATTGGCAGCGCACGACCGAGGCACTGCTCGAGGTGGCGCTCCCGCGGTACTTCCGGCTCGCGAAGGAGCAGCACGCACTCGAGAAGCGGGGCTACGGCGCCTGGCGTGGCGGAGACTTCATCTCTCGCGCCGCCTTCGCCGGCATCGGCCTGGTCGTCGGTTTCATCATCCTGCGCACCGCCGTTCCCGATTGGCTCGAGCCGTTGCCGCTCGCGATGTTCATCGGCGGCCCGTTGATTCCCGATGCGCAGGCGTACTTCGCCAAGCGCAAGTACTCGAAGCAGCTGCTGGCTCTCGTCGAGGACATGAAGGCCGAGGCGAGCGATCGGCGCGCGTATCAACCGCTCGGGGTCGATGAAGGCGCCGTGACGGACTCCGCGGCGCAGCAGAAGTCGTCAGACTCGGTGAAGGGATGAACACGCCCCACCAGCCGATCCCCGAGACGACGCAGGTGCATGTCGATCGGCTCGTGGGCTCGACGATGGGGGCGTACCGCGTCGTTCGGCACGTCACCGAAGGTCGATACGGAACGATCTATCGCTGCGAGCACCTCGAGACCGGCGCGAACACGACGCTCGAGGTGTTGCGCACGCAGCTGAAAGGCAACGATCAAGACGCGCGCGCTGCGAACGCCATCAAGAGCTCCGGCGTGGCGACCGTCACGGGCTTCGGCGATCTGCCCGATGGGCGGCACTGGCGAATGATGGAGCTGCTCGACGGCGAGTCGCTCGGTCAGCTGATCGCGCGTCGCGGCCCGATTCCGCCGGCTGAAGTGGTGAACATTCTCGAGCGCGTCGCGACGGTGCTCGAGGCGGCGCACGCATGGGCCATCGTGCACGGCTCGCTCGGCGCGACGAACGTCTTCCTCGTCGATGACTCGGTGAAGTTGATCGACTTCGGGCTCGCCCGGGAGCGGCTGACGGCAGTGGCCGATCTGCGCGCGCTGGGTTGGCTCGGCACGGCGCTGCTCGCAGGAGAAGACGCGGCCGATGGTCGACGCGCTCCGGTGGGCACGTCGGGCATCGCGCCGGTGCTGCGGGCGTTGATCGATGGACAGCTGGCGACAGCGACGATCGCGCGCAAGGCGCTGCTCGACTCCGTCGCAGTGGCTTCGGCTCCAGTCGTCGCGAAGTCGAAGGCGCCGCTGATGATCGGGATCGCGCTCATGGTCGTCGCGCTCGGGGCAGGGGTCGCGTTCTTTCCCCGAGAGGCGCCCGCGCTCACCGATGACGAGACGACGATGCTCGAGGATGAAGAGGCTCCGGCCGTCGAGGAGCTGCAGCCGCCACCGACGCTCGAGCCGGTTCCAGTCATCGAGAAGCCAGTTCGCGCCACTCGACCACACGTGGGTGCTCGACCCGTTCCCGAGGCGGGCGAGCTGCAGTTGCTCATCAACAGCCTCGAGCGGCGCCTTCAGAAGAAGGGCAGCGGCGATCTCGATCAGGCGCTCTCGGTGCTCAACAAGCAGCGGCTGCGGTTGAGCGGGTCTCCGACGTTGAACGAGCGGCGCGACGTGGTTCGTCAGCTCGCAGGGTGGCGCAAGAGCTACCTGCGGCAGTGATCAGCGCCGGCCATCGAGTGGCGAGAGGGTGATCGGGTAGGTCACGTTGATCGGCCCACTCAGCGGCGGGTCGAAGCGCAGGTCGGACAGCGACGAGAGAACGCAGCCCTCGAGCGGAACGTGGCCGATGCCGGCGTCTCCCACGGTGAGCTGGGTGATGCGCCCCTCGACCGCGTCGTCGGTGTCGATGGTGAAGGTGACGACCAGCCGACCGCCGAGCCCAGGATCCATCGGCAGCCACGACTCGTAGCAGTCCTTCACGTCGGGAATGGTCGATTGAATGGCGGCCGCGACGCCGAACCGATCGATCGCGAAGCGGGCCCCTGCATCGCTTGCCGAGGTCGTCGTCGTCGCAGTGGTCCGTGACGGTTCAGCGTCTGCTCGAGGCAGCTCACTTGATGGCTGATCGACGGCCGGTTGACCCGGCGTCGTGGGTCGAGCGACTGCTCCCTGCGGCGTCGCGACCACTGGCGGCACGGCGGCTCCCGCAGCGTCGATCCTCCTCTCGACGCGAGCGTTCGGAGCGCCGGGCGTGGCACGCGTACCGACCTCGACGGTCGGCGCCGACGACGGCCACGACCACCCGAGCGTTCCGGCGAACAGCAGACACGCGGCAATCACAGCGAGACGGATCTTCTTGTCCATGAGTGCGACTCCAGCGGTGAGCCATGGGCCTGCAGACGGCAACACGAGCGGAGCGACCGACAGCCGCCACGCCTCTCGTCCCTCTGCGTCGAGCGAGATGCGCAGCCGGTCCAGTGCCTCCTTCAGCCTCCAGCGAACGGTGCCCGCCGGAACCTGCAGGCGCTCGGCGATCTCGGCCGACGACAGGCACTCGAAGAAGCGCAGCAACACCGTCTGTCGAAAGGGCTCTTCCAGCTCGAGCACGCGCTGAACCAGACGCTGTTGAACTTGAACGCGGCCGACGAGCTCTTCGGGGCCCGTGTCGTGATCAGCCGCAGGCAGCGCTTCGTTTCGCGCGCGCGTCGTCTCGTCACGAAACCGTTTGCGGGCTGCGTTCTGCAGCACCTTCGCGAGCCAGGGCCTCGCCGGTCGTTTTGAATCAGGTGGAGTCTTGATCGCGGACAGCCACAGCTCCTGAACCGCGTCGTCGCGATCGTCACGCACGAGCCGCGTCGCAAGCACCCGAACCCACTCGGCATGTCGGAGCAGTTCGCTCAGATCGGAAGCCATCGCCCCTTCCTATCCACGCCGCGTGGAAAGTGTTGGCGGCGGCAATTTCGACGAGGCCACGTTCCCGGGGGAAAACCGCGACATGACTCCAGCTGAACGACTGCGCGGCACGCTCGCCAGACGTGCCCGGATCCTCTGGCCTCTCGTCGCGATCACCCTGGTCTTCGCCGTCGGGTACACCTCGTGCTCGTCCTACGTACGGCCGGGGCAGTGGGGCGTGAAGCAGGTGACGTTCGGCTCGGGGCAGGGTGTGCACACCGAGATCT
>JBEOKA010000535.1:0-40235 GCA_040275325.1 Myxococcaceae bacterium
AACCCAACAGGTGGCGGAAATCCCACGGGCGGCGGCAATCCAACCGGCGGAGGCAACATGACGGGCGGTGGGCAGGTGACGCCGATGCCTCCTGCGCGCCCCACCAACCTCACCGCGATTCCAGGTGACGGGCAGGTCACCCTCACCTTCACCGGCGCTCCGGGCGCGACGAGCTACCGCCTGTATTGGAGCGCGCAATCGACCGTTTCCAAGACCACCGGCACGGCGCTGGGAACCGTGACGAGCCCCGCCATTCACCAGGGCCTCACCAACGGCACCATGTACTTCTACGTGGTGACCGCCGTGAACAACGCGGGTGAGAGCGCCGACTCCCTGGTCGCCTCGGCGATTCCTTCGCAGACGGCTGCCGCGCTGAACCCGCAGGTGCTCTCGCGACGGCCCGATCTCGACGCGACCGCGGTGCGAGTGGGCTCCCGCGTCGACGCCCGCTTCGATCGCGACCTCGCCGGTGCCACCGCCACCTCGACCAACGTCTCGCTGCAGCACCTCGATGGCGGCGTGGTGGCGAGCTCGATCGCCTCGGCAGGCCCTCTCGTCACCATCACCCCGTCGACCCCGCTCGCCTTCGAGACCACCTACCGCGTGACGCTCGGCACCGGGCTTCGCGACAACGCCAGTCGGCCGCTCGCGCGCGCCGACACGTGGACCTTCACGACGGGCTCGCCGCCGCCGGTCGCCACCGCGCACGTCGGAGACGGCGCTGCCACCATCACGTGGACCGAGGTGCCGGGCACCACCTGCTCGGTGGTGACGCGCAGCCGCCCGGGCGTGCCGAACACCACCCAGCAGTTCACCGTGCACGGCAACACGTTCACCGACACCGTGCTGAACGGCCTGCTGTACGCCTACGAGGTCGCCGTGTGGACGCCCTTCGGGTTGAGCGCTCCTTCACAGCAGGTCACCGTCACGCCGCAACCCTCGCGGCCTCCACCGCCCACCGCCGTCACGGTCGTGACGGGAAGAACGACCGCGCTGCTGTCATGGAGCGCGGCCACCAGCGCGACCGGGTACAGCGTCTATCGTGCCAACCGCGCCGCGGGCACGTACACGCGCATCGCGACCAACTTCCAGTCCACCACCTTCCTCGACACGGGCCTCAGCCCTGACGCCGTCGTGTCCTACGTCGTGCAGACCGAGTCGTTGAACGGCACCAGCGCCTGGTCGAGAGAGGCAGTCGAGCAGACCGACGGCACGCTGCTCCCGCGACCCGTCAGCTTCACCGCGACGCCCGGCAACATGTGGGTGCGGCTGGCGTGGAGCCCCGTTCCAGGCGCCACCGGCTACGTCGTCTGGCGCGCGCTCTGGCCGAACGGAGACGTGACCCGGTACGCGCTGATCAGCGAGGGCACCACCTTCGACGATCTGAGCGCGAACGTGGGCGCGACCTATCGGTACTTCGTCGGGGCCATCACCCAGAGCACCATCAGCGATCTCGCCGAGGCGACCGCCTCGCCAGTGCCAGGGTTGCCGCTGCCCGCCCCGGTGCTGCTGGCGCCAACCATCGAGGTGAACCGGGTGGTCCTCGGCGCGGCAGGGACGTCGGTGAGTGGAGTCACGCTCGAAGTGTTCCGGTCGACCACGCCCGACGGCGGCTTCACGCCAGTGCCCGCGTTCGACAACACCGTCGTCGGCGGCACCCGCTACTTCTACACGGCGCGCTACACGCTCGGCGCTGCGAGCTCTGACTTCTCGTCTCCCATCGAGATCACCCCGGCCGCGGCCGTCACGCCCGCGATGCCCCAGAACGTAGCCGTCACCGTCGCGAGCGGCGGCGCAGACGTCACCTTCGACGTGGTGCCCAACGCGACCGCCTACCAGGTGGGCTCTGCGACCACGCCCGGCGGCACGCCCACCGTTCGCTGCACCAGCTTCGACGGGCTCGACAACCGCTGTGTCACCAGCCTCATCGACAACCAGACCGTCTACCTCTCGGTGCGCGCGCTCAACGGCGCGACGACGGGTCCCTGGAGCGCCGAGCTGCAGGTGCGCCCGACGAACCTCGGCAACTCGGCGGGCCTGCCGACCCCGACGCTCACGGCCAGCGAGGGCTCGAACTTCGTCACCGTCTCATGGGCGCAGGTGCCCGCCGCGACCGAGTACCGCGTGTTCCGCCGTACGCAGACGACCCCCTGGGCGCCGATGACGACCACCCCGCTCCTGTGGTTCCAGGACGCGAGCGCGAGGAACGGCACTGAGTATCGCTACGCCGTCCAGGCGACGAACCTGACCCCGCCCAACAACCGGTTCTCGGTGCCGGCGCTCGCCAGCTTCGTGCGCCCCTCTGCGCTCGCGCCGCCGCGCCCACAGATCGTCTCCATCACGCCCACCAACGGAGGCGCGCTCGTCAGGTGGGCCCCGATTCCCGGCGTGCGCTCGTACTCGGTTCGCGCGGCCTTCAACGCCGGCGGCGCGCCGTCGAACAACCAGTCCTCGTGCGCGAGCTTCGATGCGTGGGCGCCAGTCTGCGAGCTGAACCTCGCCAACGGAACGCAGTACTCGGTCGCGGTCTCGGCGCAGGGCCAGACGACCAATGGCGCGAGCGCATGGTCGGACGAGGCGACCGTCACGCCGAACCCCGCTGCACCGCCGCGCCCCACCGGCCTCATCGTCAGCGCAGCGAACGAGCGGGTGGTGCTCTCGGCGACTCCGGCTGCCGCCACCACCTATCGGCTGACACGGCGGAAGGAGGGGCGGCCCCAGGTCGATCTCGGCCCCATCGCGGCCCCGTGGATCATCGAGAGCCAACCCAACGGCATCGAGTTCATCTACGGCGTGCAGGCCGAGACGAGCCAGGGCCTGTCGCTGCCGGCGATGACCACTGCGGCCGCCGCCTCGGCCCTCGCCCCACCGCCACCTACCCTGCTCGAGGTGGTGGGCGGAGCGTCGCGACTGACGGCCTGGTGGACACCCGTGCCAGGAAGCTCGCAATACCGGCTGCGAACGGCCGATGCAGCCACCGGCCCCTGGACTGCCACCACGAACACGTTCGACACGTTCCAGAGCACGGTCAGCACCGTTGGCGTCACCAACGGGCAGCCGCTGTACGTGACGGTCGAAGCGATCTCGGCGTCGGGCACCAGCGCTCCGTCTGAGCCGTTGGCCGCGACGCCGAACGCCGGGGCGCTCGCGGCTCCCACGCCGACGTACATCAACGGGAACCAGGCCGTGCAGCTGTGGTGGCCGGCCGTTCCCGGAGCGGTTGGGTACCAGGTGATCAGGCGCAGCAGGTCGTCGGCGTGGGCGCCGCTCGCCTCGCTCACCTCGCTTCGGTACACCGACTTCAACGTCGAGAACGGAGAGACGTGGGTGTACCAGGTGCGCGCCATGGGCCCGACGGAGCCTGGCACCTGGAGCGGCGAGTCAGGTGATCAGCTCGTGCTGGCCACCGTGCCGCAACAGCCCGCGCCACCGTCGGTGCGCCCGGCCAACGGCGGGTTCTTCGTCGAGTGGGCCCCTGTGGCGCTGGCCACGGGCTACGTCGTGTACTCGGCCTCGCAGGCCGATGGGCTCTTCACCTCGTCGCTCTGCTCGACGACTGGCCAGTTCGAGACGCGCTGTCGGGGCGGCGGCTCGAGCCCGCTCTTCATCGTCGTGCGCGCCAGCAGCGCCGCTGGCCCGAGCGTGACCTCGACCCCCGTGCTGAGTGGGGCGCCGAACGCCGCGCTTCCGACGCAGCCGTCGGTCACCGTGACGGCGCCGGGAGGAGCGGGCACCCTGCGCGTCGCGTGGAGCGCCGTCGGCGGCGCGCCCACCTTCCACGTCTACCGTCGCCTGCCGAACGGGGTGCCGACCGAGGTGAACACGACGACGAGCCTCGCCTTCGTCGACACCGGGCTCACCAGCGGCCAGCAGTACATCTATTACGTCGAGGCCGAGAACGGGGTAGGTCGCGGCGCCTGGACCCCCCCCGACTCGGCCACCGCGCCGTGACGTGCACCTCGACATGACGACCGACCTCAACAGACTGGCTGCTGGCCTCTTCGTGGTGGGCTTCCCCGGCACGACGGCGGACGACGACGTGAAGCGCCTCATCGATGATGGCGTCGCGGGCGTCATTCTCTTCAAGCGCAACGTGGGCACGCTCGAGCAGACGCTGGGGCTGGTGCAGTCACTGAAGGCGCACGCAGGCCGGCTGCTGCTCGCGGCGGTCGATCAAGAGGGCGGCCGGGTCGCACGACTGCGGGGAGCGCCGTTCACCGCCCTGCCCCCGATGCGCACGCTCGGGAAGACCCGTGACGCGGCGCTGCTCGAGCGCGTGGGCCGGCTGCTGGCGATGGAGACGCGGGCCGCGGGCTTCGACTGGGACTACGCGCCGGTGCTCGACGTCGACACGAACCCGGCGAACCCGGTGATCGGCGATCGCGCGCTGCACCAGGACGCCGCCGAGGTCGCGCGGCTCGGCGTGGCGCTGGCGAAGGGCATGGAGGCGGGCGGCGTCGCGTCGTGCGCCAAGCACTTCCCCGGGCATGGCGACACGCTGAAGGACTCGCACCTCGACCTGCCCTCGCTGCCGCACGCCATGGAGCGCCTCGAGGCCGTCGAGCTGGTGCCCTTCAAGGCGTACGCGCAGGCGAACCTGGCCTCGGTGATGACGGCGCACGTGGTGTTCGACGCGCTCGACTCCCGCGTGCCTGCGACCATGAGCCGCAAGGTGATGACGGGGCTGCTGCGCGAGCAGCTCGGCTTCAAGGGCGTCATCGTGTCAGACGATCTCGAGATGAAGGCCGTGGCCGATCACTTCCCCATCGAGCGGGCAGTCGTCGAAGGCCTCGACGCGGGGGTCGACTGTTTCCTCGTCTGTCATCACGCCGACGTGCAGCGCCGAGCCATCGCCAGCATCGTCAGCGCGGTGCAGAGCGGGCGGTTGAGTGAGGCCCAGCTGCGCGCGGCTCACCAGCGGGTGGCCTCGATGACGCGGCGGTTCGCGCGCGGTGCCGACTCGCGGGCTCCCGTGCTGGGCAGCGCCGAGCATCGCGCCCTCGCGGCAGGCCTCGACGCCGAGGCGTTCGTGGGAAGAGACCCGACCGAGGTGCTTCACGCCTGAGACGACTCGGCCCGGGCAGCGCGAACGCCACCGGGCCGAAGTGCAAGCGAGCTCCGCCTCGACTCAGGGAGCGCGCAGCAGGGTGAAGTTCTGGTTCACCGAGCCCGCAGCCGCGACCGTGACGGTGACCGTCTGCGAGATGTAGCCGGTCTTCGAGGCGGTGATCTCCCACGTGCCCGCAGGCAGCGTGTTGCTGAAGGTGTACGTGCCGTTCGACGCCGTGCTCTGGCTGAACATGCCGCGGTTGATGGTGAGCGTGACGCCTGAGAGCGCGGCGTTGCCCATGCTGCCGTCGTACACGCTGCCCGAGATGTTGCCTGAGCCCGGGTTGGTGCCGATGTAGACGATGTAGTGGGCAGCGGCCTTCGTGATGGCGCCGCGCGTGTCGCGGTTGACGACGTGGAAGCCCCAGATGCCGTCGGGCGTGTTGGCCAGCAGCACCTGCTTGTTCGAGGTGAAGTTGGTGGGCGTCGCGGCGGGCACCGTGTCGGCGTACTTGTCGAGGGTGAAGTAGTAGCCGTCGAAGTTCGAGTCGGCCTGCGGGTTCGTCCACGAGAAGAAGAGCCCAGCCGTGCCGCCCCAGGTGCGCTGGTTCGGGTGGCTCGTCGAGGTGATGGTCGGAGGCTGCGTGTTGACCTGCACCGTCGCCGTGGCCTTCACCGTGCCCACGTTGAACGCCGAGTCGACCGAGACGATGTGCACGTAGTTCATGCCCTGCGTGAGCTGCGCAGCTGGCACCTGAATCGACTCGGCCATGATGAGCGTGCCGTTGTTGGCTGCAGCTGAAGGCAGGGTCGACGCCGAGGTCGAGAGCTTCCAGTAGTAGCCGACGAGGCTCTGGTAGGGGCGGCTCCAGGCGAGGAACCAGTCACCAAGGCCGTCGTTGTACCAACGGGTCTGATCAGGGTGGCTGCCCGAGACGAGGTCGAGCGGCGGCATGGGCGACGTGCGACTGTTGCCGGTGATGTTGCCGCTGAAGAAGTTGTTGGTGGTGCCGCGAAGGAGCTTCACGCGCCCGTTGCCGCCAGCGGGGGACATAGCCGCTCCCGAGGTCTGGATGACGCCAGTGCCACCGATTTGGTTCGCCGCGATCAGTACGCCGCCGCCGGAGGCTCCGGTGGTGGTGGAGTTCGCAGTGATCTGGCCGTTGACGGTGACGGTGTCAGCGATCAGCTGAATGAGACCGCCACCCTTGTTGGTGATGCTGGTCCATCGGCTGCCCTGGCTGATGGAAAGATCGTCGTCACGGTCATACGGCGGCGGTGCGGAGGCGCTTGGGTAGCAGCTCGTGAAATGGGGCGAACTGCAATAGTACGAGCTGCCCGACGTCCACCCAGCACCTGACGTGCCGTAGCTCGAACCAACGCCGCCAGACGCGATGCTGATGCAGTTGCACGTGGCGGTTGTCGAGCCGCCCTGTCCGCGGGTCTCGACGCCCAGGTCATTCGCATTGATCGTCGTGTTGCTCTCGACCGTGATGTTGCGCGCACGAATCTTGAGCGTGCCGCTCGGCCCAACGCGCAGTTGCCCCTGATTCCGAATCGTCACGTTGTTCGAGAACTTGAGATCACCCTCGAGCGTCTGCGTGGTGCCATCGATGAGCAGGTCGTTCTGCGTGCAGTCACCGCGGTAGCACTCGTACATGCACGACTGGGCCGCGACCCAGGCCGAGCCGGCCGAGTTGCAGGTCTCAGGAACGTTGCCGTTGCAGCGCTTCTGATTCGCAGTGCAGGGCCCGGTGCAGACGCCGGCGGAGCACGAGACGGCGCAGGTCTGGTTGTAGAGCCACGCGGTGCCCGAGGCGTTGCAGATCTCGATGTTGGTGCCGTTGCAGCGAACGGTGCCGGCGCTGCAGGCGGCCGAGGCGGTGCAGGCTCCGGCGGCGCAGGCCTGCGGGCACTGCGAGGTGGTGTACCAGTTGCCCTGCGCATCACAGGTCTCGACGGCAGGAGCGCCAGAGAGCGTGCAGCGACGCTGACCGGCGGTGCACTGAGGCACGGCACACGTGGTGCCCGGCGCGGCGCAGGTGCGGCCAGCCACGCAGGCGACGGGCAGCGACCAATCGGTGCAGCCCGACGCGAGCGTCACGCACGTCTGCTGCTGACCGCCCGAGGTGCAGCGGGTCGCGCCCAGCGTGCACTGGTTGGTGCAGGTGGTGGAGCCGACACACGAGCCGCCGCTGCAGACCTGCCCAGGAGAACAGGTCGACTGCAGCACCCAGTCGGTGCAGCCGTTGGTGAGCGTCTGGCAACGAACGGGCGCTCCCGACGACGCGCACTGGGTCGCGTTGAGCGCGCACTGGTTGGTGCAGGTCGCCTGGCACGAACCGCCGCTGCAGCTCTGCGTCGCGGGGCAGGCCTGCGGGGCTCCAAAGACGCGGCAGCCAGTCGCTCCATCGAGCTGACAGGTTCGCACGCCCGCCGAGTCACAGATGCTGACCGAGCCGGAGCAGAGGTTCACACAGCTCGCCGAGCCGCCACCCGCGGAGCCACCAGCCGAAGCCGTGCCACCCGCTGAAGCCGTGCCACCCGCTGAAGCCGTGCCACCCGCTGAAGCCGTTCCACCAGCCGACGCCGTTCCACCAGCCGACGCCGTTCCACCCGCTGAAGCCGTTCCACCAGCCGACGCCGTTCCACCCGCCGAAGCCGTTCCACCCGCCGATGCGGTTCCGCCCGCTGATGCCGTTCCACCCGCTGATGCCGTTCCACCAGCCGACGCCTCACCACCACCGGCCGAGCCACCACCCGTCGTCGTGGGCCCACGCGTGCAGCCAAAGCCCTTCTGACAGACCAGGCCCTGCGAGACGCAGTTCTGACACGACCCGCCACCGCTCAAGCCGCAGAGGGTGTCGATCTGGTCAGCAGCCTTGATGCACGAGCCACTCGACGCAAAGCACCCGTCAGAACAGGGGTTTGAGACGGGCGGTTCAGTGGGACCGCAAGCGGCGAGGACGAGGAGGGGCACGAGAAGGCGGAGGGAGCGCATAGCCATCGGCTGACACCCCAGCTCCGCTCGAGGTGCAAGTCCTGTTGTGAAAAGCGACGGTTCCGTACACTTCGGGCGTGTCACGAATCGCGATCTTCGGGGGCAGCGGAAAGCTCGGCAGCAAGCTCCTCACGCGAGCGCTGGCGCACGACCACCGAGTGAACGTGTTGACCCGCGACCCGGCCAGCATCACGCGGCACGCCGAGAACCTCACCCTCATCAAGGGCGACGCCGAGACCGGCGAAGGCGTGGCCGCCACGGTGCGGGGCTGCCGGTGGATCATCTGCGCGCTGAGTTCGCCAAAGCCCGTCATCGCGAACTGCCTCTCGCACGTCGTTCGGGAGCTGCAGGCGAGCCGCGTCGCCGAGCGAATCATCTTCATCTCGCGCATCGGCGTCGGAGACAGCAAGGATCAAGGCCGCAAGGTCTCGGGCCTCATTCAGCCGTACATGCCCGTGGTGAAGCGGCCGCTGTTCGACGACCTCGCCGAGGCCGAAGAGCTGCTGCGCATCAGCGGGCTGGCGACGCTCATTCTTCGCGCGACGTTGTTGACCGACGACGAGAGCCCACGGCCCGTGGTGACCGCGAGCCCGACCGACGCTCCGCCGCATCGCCTCGGGCGCACCGCGCTCGCCAACACGATGCTCGAGCTGCTCGAGGCGCCGACGTGGTCGCCCGGCGAGCTCACCGTCGGCTCAGCGAAGTAGCGCCTTCACCACGCAGTGCCATGCTGTCGCCTCTGCCCGTGACGCTTCCTCGCCTCGTCGTCATCGCTGCCCTGCTCTCGAGCACCGTCTCGCGCGGAGCCGACGTCATCCTCGCGGGCTCGGCGTCACTCGATTACCGGCTCGTCTCGGGCGCGGCGCCTCCGACCAACCCATCACCGCTGGGCATCAGCGGCATGACGTTCGAGCTGGCCCAGAAGGTGGTCGTCGACGTCGGGCACGGCGTCTCGTTCACGGTGAAGGCCTGCGGAGGCTGTCACGGCCTCGAGGTCGACCAGGGCTTCGGTGAGCTGCACGTGCGGCGCTTCTTCAACGTTCGCGCGGGCCGCCTCAACGTGCCGGTCGGAGAGTTCACCGTGCGCCACGACCCGACGAACTTCTCGACGCCGTCGAAGCCGCTGCCGTTCGCGATGGGCGACATGCTCCAGTACGGGCGCTCGGCCTTCAACCTGGGCATCGTGCCTGCGCCGGCCATCGACAACGGCGTCGAGGTCTTCGGCTCGCTCGGGCTGGGGAAGCGCGTGTCACTCGACTACACGGTGAGCCTCATCAAGGGGCTCGCGGGCGACAACGATCTCGACTTCGTGCGCTCCAGAGTCTGGGTCGACAACAACCGGACGCCCGCCGTCGCCGCGCGCGTCGTGCTCACGGGCCCCGACTGGTCGTTCGGCGCTTCGGGGACGGCGGGGGCGTACGATTCGAAGGACTCGCTCTGGTATTCCATCGTCGGCGTCGAGGCCTACGCGCGGCTCGGCGTCGTCACGCTGAGGGCCGAGGCGCTCGCGCGCAGAACCGATCTCGACGCGACCGCCACTGGCTACCCGTTTCAACTCATCGACGCGTGGTTCCTCAAAGCGGGCTGGTACGCGCAGGCCGACGTGCAGGTGCATCGGCTCGTCACGCTCGTGCTGCGCAGCGACGGGCTGCACCGGTTTGGCATGCCCTTGCCCGGCAGCGAGCTGACCTCGTCTTCGTCCGGTGTGCAGCGGCAGACGCTGGCGGCCTTCGTGCGCGCGAACGACTTCGTGGCGTTCAAGGCCGACTACGAGCTGTGGACCTTCACGGGCACCACGTTTCCCCTTCGCCACGTCGGGCGGGTCGCCCTCGTGCTCGGGTACTGACCGATGCTCGCGCTCCTTCTTTCTCTCAGCCTCGCTGCGCCGCCGAGCACCCGGCTGCTGTACGAGCAGAAGTGTCTGTACTGCCACTCCGACGAGGTGGCCGAGCGCGTGCGCCTCACCGAGCCCCAGTGGCGGCGGCTCATCGAGCAGATGCGTCAGCGCGCGCCGGTGCTCATCACTCGCGGCGACGTCTTCACGCTGAGCCGGTACATGGTGAACGGGCTGAAGCTGGTCCCTGCGCAGAAACCAGCAGTCGTGGTGAAGCCAGACAACTTCGGGCCCGAGCTGCGAGCCACTGCGCCCGATGCGGGCGTGCCCCGAGACGTACCGTTGCCGACGCCCATCGACCCGCTGCCCGAGGAGCCGAACGCCGACGAGCTCGCCCTGGCCGAAGAGGGCTTCGCGCTGATGCAGACGAGGTGCTCGCGCTGCCACACGCTCGGCCGCGTCTACGGAAAGCTCGACACGCTCGAGCGCTCCCTCAACGTCATCGAGCGCATGTCGCTCAAGACGGGCTCGGGCATCACCGAAGACGATCTGCGGGTACTCGAGACGTACCTGCGCTCGCAGTTCGAGCGGCCGATGCAGAGCGCCGTGCGGTAGGCGTTACAGGCAGCAGCGAAAGCCGAGGTGCGAGGAGCCGCCCTGCCCCGGCAGCGAGTAGTCGCGCACGTCGCAGGCCAGCTTCGCGTCGCTCTGCAGGTACGAGCCGCCACGAATCACGCGCTGCGGTTTGCCCTCGGTGAAGGGGGTCGACGTCCACTCCGCGACGTTGCCGACGAGATCCGCCACGCCCGATGGGCCGACGCAGCTCTTGAACGAGCCGGCTTGCGCAGGCGCCTTCGCGCCCTTCGTCACGCACCGCTTCGGGCCTGGCGCCGTGTCACCCCAGGGGAACTTCGTGTGAGCAGGGCCGGAGCACGCCGACTCCCACTCGGCTTCGGAGCACAGGTGTTTGCCCAGGCCCTCGCAGAGCTTCACGGCGTCGTCGTAGTCGACCTTCGTGGCAGGCCGCGCGCCCTGGCGGTTCGGGTACTCGAAGCGGTCGATGAAGACGGCGCCGACGTGCACCATGCCGCTGTGGAGCGCCGTCGAGAGCCGCTTGCTCTCGGCCACCAGCGCATCGTCATCGGGCAGCGCGCCCAGCCGCTTCAGCGCCTCGAGCCGCACTTGCGCGTCGTCAGCCGAGTCACGGGCCAGTGCCTGCTGCGCCTCGGCGCGAAGGGTGGTGCTGAGCCGACCTCTGAGCGCGACCCACTCGGCTCTGTTGGGAAACGAGACCTCTGCCGCGAGCAGGGCGTCGACGGCGGTGTCTCCCGGCCGCCCCGCGAGCACGCCTGCGTCGAGGCGAACTTCGACGCCTTCGGCCGCCTGCTTCACCGCCTGCGCGATGGGGTCGAGGGCGGGCTCGACGGGCGTCACCACGGGGGGCGGTGGAGAACGGGTGACGGCCCAGACGAGCCCGGCGACGAGCACCAGCGCACCAACACCTGCAAAGACCAACGGCGCGCGGCTGCGCACGACGGGCTGCTGCGAGAGCGAGCGCTGCAGCTCGAGCAGCTGCTCACGCACCACGGCCGCCGACGCGGGGCGCGCCACGGCCTCGATGTCCATCAGCGCGCGAATGAGGGCGTCGAGCGCCTCGGGCACATCGGGCCGCAGCGTCTTCACGTGCGGCCGCGGCTCGCTCTGGTGCATCGAGATGACGCGGTTGGCGTCGGCGTTCGAGAAGGGCAGCTTGCCCGTGAGCAGCTCGTACAGCACGACGCCGAACGCGTAGAGATCGGCCTTGGGGCCCACGCGCTTGTTCGCCGCCTGCTCGGGCGCCACGTAGTCGGGCGTGCCCATGGCGAACGTCGAGCCCTGCTTCACTTTCATCGCAAGGCCGAGGTCGAGCACCTTGTACAGCGGCGGGCGGTTGGGCCGCTGGTGGATGAAGAGGTTGCCGGTCTTGATGTCACGATGAACGAAGCCGGCCGCGTGCGCTGCTTCGAGCGCGTGCAGCACGGGAATGGCCACCTCGAGCGCCTCGGCGACCGACAGCTGCTTCTGCCGCTTCAGGCGCGCCTCGACCGATTCGCCGCTGAGCAGCTCCATCACCAGGTACGAGCGGCCGTCAGGCAGCTTCCCGAAGCCGAAGATGTCGACGATGCCCTCGTCGCCGATGGAGTTCACCGCGCGCGCCTCTGACAACAGCGTCGGCAGGTTCGGGTCGTCGCTCAGGTGTTGGTGGACGATCTTCAGGGCCACCTTGCGGCCGATGTTCGTCTCGACGGCCTCGTAGACCGCGCTCATGCCGCCGAGCCCGAGCCGGCGCTCCACCCGGTACGAACTCACCACCTGCCCGACGAGCGGGTCGTTGTCGGCCGAGACGAGCTCGGTGCCGTCGTCAGGGCAGACCACCGCGTTCGGAGGAACGGCGACTCCGCACGCAGGGCAGTGGGTGACGATGACGGGGCTCAGCGCACCACCTCGATCGCGCCAGCCATGCCCGAGCCGCTCGCCGAGCCGTGGTGCGTGCAGAAGTAACCGAAGACGCCGAGCGCCTTGTCGAAGGTGATGGAGGCCGAGGTGCCGCTGCTCTGCTCGAAGGCAGGCAGAATGACTGGCCCACACGCCTGGCTCATCGGGTGCGAGCCGAAGTCGCCGCCCTGGAAGGTGACGCTCTGCCCGAAGCGCACGCGCACGCAGGCCGGGGTGTAGCGATCGTTCCCACTGGGGAAGCGCACCACCTTCGAGGGCGAGTCGGTCAGGTCCGTCCACGAGGTGCAGCGCACGGCGTTGCCGCAGACGGCCTGTGGCGCCACACATCGACTGCCTGAGCAGAGGCCCGAGTCGCAATCGAGCGCCGTGCCGCACCTGGCGTTGAGCGCGCACGGGCCGCACGTTCCACCGCAGTCGACGTCGGTCTCGGCACCGTTCTGCATGGTGTCGGAGCAGGACTGAGCCGCCCCACCACCAGTGGAGCCACCGTCCATCGCGCTCACTCCGCCTGCGGTCACGCCAGCGTCGGGCTCGATGGGTGGGCCGACCTGCGGCAAACACGAGGCAAGGGTGAACAGGAACACCAGGGAACGCACGGGAGTCGTGCGTAGCACGGGCCTCGCGACTCCATCGCGCCATGAGAGGAGCTCACGAGGCGTGCTCCCATCCTCCGCCGAGCGCCTGGTAGAGGTTCACCATCGCGTGCAGCAGCCGACGCTTGGTCTCGATGAGCTCGAGCTCGGCGTCGAGCGAGTCGCGGCGGGTGAGCAGCACCTCCATGGAGTCGGCGCGCGCCGACTGGAAGAGCACGTTCGAGACCTCGACCGACTGTTTCAACGCCTCGACCTGCTGCCGCTCGAGCTCGTACCGCTTCTTCACGTTCTCGTAGGTGGCCAGCAGGTTGGCGACCTCGGTGAAAGACTGCAGCAGCGTGCGCTCGTACGAGAACACCGCCTGCAGCTGTCTGGCGTTGGCCGAGCGGTACTGCGCCTCGATGGCCGCGCGGTTGAGCAGCGGTGCCGTGAGGTTGCCGGCCAGGTTGTACAGCAATGACTCGGGCGTCGTGACGAGGTAAACGAGATTGAAGGAGTTGTAGCCAAGCCCTGCGTCGAGGCTGAGCGCGGGAAAGAAACTGGCCCACGCCGACCTCACGTCGAGCTTCGCGGCCTCGAGCTCGAGCTCGGCCTGTCTGACGTCTGGGCGGTTCTTGAGCAGCTGCGAGGGCAGCCCCGACTCGATGACGGCGGGGAGCGGCGCCAGCATCGTCTGCGCGTCTCGGGCCACGGGCTGCGGGAACCGGCCGACGAGGAAGTTGAGGCGGTTCTCGGCCTGCACCCGCTCCTGCTCGAGGTCGTAGAGGCGGCTCGTGTTCTTGAGCAGCTCGGCTGAGAAGCGCAGCACGGCGAGCTCGGTCACGCGCGCCGCCTGCTTCTCGCTCTTCACCACCTCGAGGCCAGCGCGCTGCAGCGCGATGTTGCGCTCGAGCACCTCGAGCTGCAGGTCGAGCGCGCAGAGCTCGTACCAGGTGCGGGCGATCTCGGCGACGAGCTGCGTCACCATGAAGTCCTTCGCAGCGGCCGAGGCCTCGGCGCGCGCCGTCGCCGACTTCGCGGCGTTGCGCAGCTTGCCCCAGACGTCGACCTCCCACGTCGCGGTGAGCCCGAACCCGAAGTTGCCGAGGTGCTCGGGCACGCCCGTCGCCTTGTCCGAGAAGCCCTGGCTCGTGAAGCCACCCACCTTCTCAACGCCGACGCCGAGCCCCGCGTTCAGCCGGGGCAGGTACTCACCGCGCCGGGCGGCCGCCTCGTTGTGCGCGATGATGATCTCCTGCATGCGAACGTTGAGCTCCTGGTTGTTCTTCAGGGCGAGCTCGATGAGCTGCTGCAGCGGCGGGTCGGCGAAGAACTGCTTCCACGGGCGCAAGCCGGCGTTCGGGGGCACGCCTGCATCGACATCGACTCCGGCATCGAGCCCACCGCGCTGAAAGCCACCCGGCAGGTACTGGCTCGCGTCGCGCGGAGGGTTCTCGACGAGCGTGGGAATGCACGCCGACCACGCCACCAGCACCACCGCCACCAGCGCCTTACGCATCGTGGTGGCCCTCGGTGAGCGGCACCTCTTCTTCGTCCCTGATGAGGCTTCTGCCCTCAGAGAGCGTGCCGAAGATGAAGTACAGGCCCGGAACGATGGCGACCCCGAAGACGGTGCCGAAGAACATGCCGCCGAGCGCCGAGGCGCCGATGGTACGGTTGCCGATGGCGCCCGGCCCCGTCGCCACGACGAGCGGAATCAGACCGGCGATGAAGGCGAACGAGGTCATCAGAATCGGGCGGAACCGAACCTTTGCGCCCTCGATGGCCGCCTCGAGCACCGTGCTGCCCGCCTTGTGCTTCTGCACCGCGAACTCGACGATGAGCACGGCGTTCTTCCCGAGCAACCCGACGAGCATCACGAGCCCGAGCTGAGCGTAGATGTCGTTGGCCAGCCCGAACATCTGCACGAGGAACAACGAACCGAAGACACCGGTGGGCAGTGACAGAATGACCGCGAGCGGCAGCAAGAAGCTCTCGTACTGCGCCGCCAGCACCAGGTAGACGAACGCCAACACGATAGCAAAGATGACGATGGCTTCATTGCCACGCGCGGCCTCATCATACGACGGCCCCTCCCACGCGATGTCGTAGCCACGCGGGAGGGTCGCGGCGGCAACCTCCCTCACGGCATTGATGGCATCACCGCTCGTGTACCCCTTCACCGGCTCGCCACGAATCGCCGACGAATTGTACAGGTTGTAGCGGGTAATCTCGTTGGGCCCCTGGGTCTTCTTGAGCGTCATGAACGCCGAATAGGGCACCATCTCGTCGCGGTCGTTCTTCACGTAGAAGGCGAGCAGGTCCGACGGTATGCGGCGCGCTTCAGGAGACGCCTGCACGTACACCTTGAAGAAGTTCCCGAACCGAATGAACCCCTGCTCGTAGGTGCTGCCGATGAGGATATCGAGGTTCTCCATCGCCTTCTTGATCGACACGCCCTTCTGCATGGCGAGTTCGTTGTCGATGACGATCTCGTACTGGGGATAATTGGCCGCGAAGAACGTGAAGAGCCCGGTCAGTTCTTTGCGTTTTCGAAGGTTGTCCATGAACTCCTGGTTCACCTTGTCGAACTCGCGGTAGTCGGTGTCGTTGGTCTTGTCGAGCAGGCGAAGCGAGAAGCCACCGGCCGCGCCGTAGCCGGGCACCGCGGGCGGTTGGAAGAACTCGACGACGGCGCCGATCTCCTGCGACTTCTTCTCGAGTTCTTCGATGATCTCGTTCACCGAGTGTTTGCGCTGCGACCAGCTCTTCAAGTTGATGAGGCAGGTGCCGGCGTTCGAGCCTCGGCCCTCGGTCAGCACCTCGTAGCCTGCGAGTGACGACACCGACTCGACGCCCTCGACAGTGGCCGCCAGCTTCTGCAGCTCGCGCGAGACGTCGTTGGTGCGCTCGAGCGTCGTGCCCGGCGGCGTCTGCACGATGGCGTAGATCATGCCCTGGTCTTCATTGGGCACGAACCCCGAGGGCAGCACGCGGTTGACCCACACGATGCCAAAGCCAAACACCGTCAACGCGAGGAAGGTGACGAGGCGGCGGTGCGCGACCAGCTTCAGCACGCTCACGTAGCGGTTGGTGCCGCGCTCGAAGAGGCGGTTGAACACCTCGAGCGTGAGGTTGATGGGCGTCTTGCGTTTGGGCGCGTGGTGGTCGGGCTTCTTGAGAATCATCGCGCAGAGCACCGGCGTCAGCGTGAGCGCCACCACGCCCGAGAGCACGATCGACGAGGCCATGGTGATGGCGAACTGCCGGTAGAAGACGCCGACCGGGCCGGTCATGAACGCCACCGGAACGAACACCGCCGTCATCATCAGCGTGATGGCGATGACGGCCCCGCTGATCTCACCCAGCACCTTCTGCACCGCGGGGTACGGCGCCAGATCCTCGGCCTCCATCTTCGCGTGCACCGCCTCGACCACGACGATGGCGTTGTCGACGACGACGCCGATGGCCATCACGAGCGCGAACAGGGTGATGAGGTTGATGGTCAACCCGAACGCCTGCATCGCGACGAAGGCGCCAATGAGCGACACCGGCACGGCCAGCGTCGGGATCAACGTCGAGCGCCAGTCCCCGAGGAAGAAGAACACCACGAGGGCCACCAGCAGAAACGCCTCACCCAGCGTGTGCACCACCTTCTCGGTCGAGGCATCGAGGAAGCTCGAGACGTCGTAGCTGACCTGGTAGTCCATTCCCTTCGGGAACGACGAGGCCTTCAGCTCGTCGAGCTTCGCCTTCACGGCCTCGATGACCTCGCTCGCGTTGCTGCCGTAGGTCTGCTTGAGCACGATGGCCGCAGACGGGTGCCCGTCGAGGTTCGAGTAGATGTCGTAGAACTCGCTGCTCAGCTCGACCTGCGCGAGGTCTTTGAGGTGCAGCTGCTTTCCGCCGGCCTTCGCGCGAATGATGATGTTCTCGTACTGCTCTGGCTTGTTGAACCGGCCCTCGTAGACCAGCACGTACTCGAGCGCCTGCGACTGCTTGCCGGTCGCCTGCCCCAGCCGGCCCGGGCGGCCGATGACGCTCTGCTCGGCGATGGCCTCCATCACCTCGTCGGTCGAGACGTTGTACGCGCGCATGCGATCGGGCTTGAGCCAGATGCGCATGGCGTACTGCCGAGAGCCGAGAATGCGGGTCTGCGAGATGCCCTTGATGCGGCTGAGCTCGGGCAGCAGGTTGACGTTGGCAAAGTTGTACAAGAACTTCTGATCGGCATCCTGCTCGGTGCTGTACAGGTTCACGTACATCAGCATGCTGGGCTGTACCGGGTTGACGATGACGCCCTCGAGCTGCACCAGCGGCGGCAGGCGGTTCATCATCTGATCGACGCGGTTCTTGACGTTGACGAGGGCCTGGTTCGGGTCGGTGCCGAGCTCGAAGACGACCTGAATCGTCGCCTCACCCGCGCTCGTCGCGTCTGACACGATGTAGCTCATGTGCGGCACGCCGTTGATGGCGCGCTCGAGCGTGATGAGCGACGACTTCACCAGCACGTCGGCGCTCGCGCCCGGGAAGGCGAGCGACACCATCACGCGAGGCGGGGAGATCTCGGGGAACTGCGAGACCGGCAGCGTGCGCATCGCCAGCACGCCGAGGAACACGACGAGCACGGACAACACGATCGCCAGCACGGGCCGGTGGATGAAACGTTCGAACATGGTGACTCACCTGGTGACGGCGCGATGAACGAACCGGCTCACTCTGACGGCGCTTCGAGATGCGCGAGCACCTCGAGGGGCTTCTGGTACTTCGGCTCGATGACGCTGCCTTCGCGCACCTTGCGCAGGCCCTCGAGCAGAATCTTGTCTTTCTCGTCGACGCCCTTCGAGACCACGTAGACCTGCGGCAGCTCGGCCTGCACCGTGATGGCGCGCGAGTGCACGACGTTCTGCTCGTCGACGACGAACACGTACTTCTTGTCGAGCACGTCGAAGGTCGCCGCCTGGGGAATGACGAGCGCGTCGTTCAACGACTCGGTGACCAGGATCTTCCCAGTCTCGCCGTGCCGCAGCAGCTGCTTCGGGTTGGGAAACGTCGCGCGAAACGCGATGGCGCCCGTCTCGTTGTCGAAGTCGGCCTCGATGGTCTCGACGACGCCAGGCTGGTCGAAGATCTTCCCGTCGGCCATCAGCAGGCGCACCGCCCACGGCTTCTTGCCCTCGGACTCAGTCTTGTACTTGAGGTACTCGGCCTCGGTGACGTTGAAGTAGACCCACATCGTGCTGTTGTCAGACAGCGTGGT
The DNA here is from genome assembly GCA_040275325.1 of Myxococcaceae bacterium. Taxonomy (GTDB): domain Bacteria; phylum Myxococcota; class Myxococcia; order Myxococcales; family Myxococcaceae; genus Xiheimicrobium. The sequence continues at coordinate 18,213 of JBEOKA010000535.1, forward strand.
GAGCAGATCGCCTTCGTCGACGAGGCTGCCCTTCCGCGCGCTGAACAACCCCATCATGCCGCTGAAGGGCGCCCGAATCTGCGTCAGGCCCTGGTGCGTCGTCGCCAGTGAGAGCTGCGCCTGCGCCTTGTTGAAGTTGGCCCGCCCGATGGCGAGCTCGTTCTGTGAGACGACGTTCTTCTCGGCCAGCGCCTTCGTGTTGTCGTATTCGATCTGGGCGCGCTCGGTCTCGGCCTGGGCCTTCTGCACCTCGGCCTGATAAATCATTGGCATGATTTGAAACATGCGCTGGCCGTTCTTCACGAACTGGCCCTCGTCCACGAAGATGTCCTGCAGGTAGCCGCGCTCGAGCGCCCGCACTTCGATGTGCTGATAGGCCCGAATCTGCGCGACGTACTCGCGGGTGAGCTCGGTCGCTTTGCGCAGGGGGCTCGTCACCGGCAGCTGGCGCTTCTCTTCGACCTCGGCCTTCTCGGTGTGACAGGCCACCAGACCGAGCAGCGAGAGCAGCACGACAGGCTTCACCAACCGGGTCTTCTTCTGCACGCTTCCGCCTCTGCTGGGGGCCGCATCGTCGCGCGGCCGGGGGTGAGGCCTCAGTCAGCACCCCGCGTGCCACCCCGTTGCCCCCACGACGCCCCGCTGCGCCCGTGGAAGACTGACTCACTGTGCCCCAGACGAGTCGAAATGACTCGCCGCTCAGGCCCGCAGGGCGATGGTGAAGGTCGAGCCCTCGCTCGAGGAGCGAACGGTGAGCGAGCCACCGTGCGCCTCGACGATGAGCTTCGAGATGGCGAGGCCCAGGCCCGTGCCGCGCGCGCCCAGGGACTTCCCGTCGGTGTGCACGAAGGCCTTGAACAGGTCGCGCTGCACCTCGGGTGCGATGCCGTGCCCGCGATCGCTGACGTGCAGCAGGCTCTGCCGCTCGCGCGCCTCGTAGCGCACCGTCACCTCGGCGCCGGGCGGTGAGTGCTCGAAGGCGTTGTTGAGCAGGTTCATCAACACCTGCTCGAGCCGCGGCGCATCGGCCAGCACAGTCGCCCCCTCGTCGAACGGCTCGACGCGCACCAGGCACCGTCGGTGCGCCGACGCGCGGGCCGTGACCTTCAGCGCCTGGTCGATGATGGTGGCCACCAGCACCGGCGCGAGCTTCACCTCGAACCGCCCCGCGTCGATCAGCGCGACACTCAAGAAGTCGTCGACGAGGCGGCGCATGAACTGGGCCGAGCTGGCGAGGGTCGCGAGATCCTCCTTCAGCTCTCCTTTCGCCTCGCCCTCGAGCACGTGCACTGTCGACAGCATGACCGAGAGCGGCGAGCGAAGGTCATGCGCGGCCATGCCGATGAACCGTGACTTCAGCGCACTCATGCGCTCGAGCTCTGCGTTCGACCGCTGCAGCTCTCGCGTCAGGTTCGACAGCGCCTGCGTCGAGTGAATGAGCTCTTTGCGCAACGCCTCGTGCTCGAGCACATCGACGGCGCCCATCACGGCGGTGTGGCCCTCGACGTCGTGAAACGTGCACCGCACCGTGACGGGCAGCTCGGCGAACGACATGAAGTTCACGGTCTGGGGAAGCGGCCCCTTCGCGGCGCGCTCGCGAGGCAGGTCAGTCGCGTCGAAGTTCACCACCAGCTCGCTCCACGCCGCGCCTACCGTGGCCCGCGCTCCGAGCAGCGCCTGGGTGTACGTGTTGGCTTCAACCAACCGAGCGTCAGCCGAGAGCCGCAGGTAGACGGTGGGGCAATCGGTGCGAAGGCAGGCGCCAAGGGTGCCGTCGAGCGCGTTCATCAGAGCTCCTTCAGGAATTCGTCGAGCTGGTCGAGCGACGCCAACCAGCGCACGTTCGAGAGCCCGAGGCCCGCGACCACCGAGGCTCCCGAGTCCAGCAGCGCGCGGCCTCCGACGATGATGGGCACCGAAGCGTCGGCCCGGCGCACCGCCGCCACCGACTCGACGAGCTTCGGCACGTGGCTGCTCACGCTCACTGAGAGCGCTACGAGATCGAAGCGCGTACCCGCGACGCGGCTGCGCAGGGTCTCGAGCGAGCCATTGGCGCCGAGAAAGTCGACGTCCCACCCGGCGCCCTCGAGCGTGTCGGCCACGATGCGGCCCCCGACCTGATGAAACTCGTCGGCCGCGCACGAGACGAGGGCCCGCTTGCCGACCCGAGCCTGACGAGCCACGGCGGGGAAGAGGTGCCCCATCAGGCCTTCGACGATGGCGGTCGCGCGGTGCTCGAGCATCACCGTCACCAGGCCCTGCTCCCACAGGCGGCCCACCTCGTAGAGCGCCTCGTGGAACAGCTCGACGTAGAGCACCCGCGGCGTCACCCCGGCCGCGAGCAGACCGTCGACGATGTCACGGCACTCCTCTCGCCGGCCTGCGAGGAGTGCTTCGAGGAAGCGCGCGGACTCAGTCACGCCTGAACCTTCTCACCGAGCACTTCGTTCGCAAGGCGAGCAGACGCGTGCTGATCCACGTCATGAGGGGTCGAGCACGATTGACAAGGCTGCACGGGTCTCGAAGAAGGGCGTCCCCGCATGAAGGTCCGACTGCTCGTCGCTCTGCTGTTGTGCTCGTGCAAGCCAGCGCCCGAGAAAGAGCTCATCGTCTTCGCGGCCTCGAGCCTCAAAGACGTCTTCGGCGTGCTGGGCACGACGTTCAAGCAGCAGCACCCCGAGGCGTCGGTCGGCTTCAACTTCGCAGGCACCCAGGAGCTGCGCACCCAGCTCGAGCACGGCGCCCCCGCCGACGTCTTCGCCTCAGCCGACGTGCGGCACATGGCCGAGCTCGAGCAGGCGGGCCGCGTGCAACCGTCGACGCCGTTCGCGAAGAACGAGCTGGTGTTGGCCGTCTCTCGAGAGGCCTCGGCCCGCGTGACACGACTCGAGGACGTGCCCTCGCTCGAGCGGGTGGTGATGGGCGGCCCCGAGGTGCCCATCGGCCGCTACACGCGGGAGTTCCTGCAGCGCGCGTCGAGCTCTTCCCTGGGGCCAGCGTTCGTGACGCAGCTCGAGGCGCGGGTGGTGTCGAAGGAGCTCAGCGCGCGACAGGTGCTCGCGCGGGTCTCGCTCGGTGAGGCGCAGGCGGCCTTCGTGTACCGAACTGACGCGCTCTCGGTGGCCGACGCCGGCGTCACCATCGTGTCGCTCGACGAGGGGCTGCGCGTCGTCGCCGAGTACCCCATCGCCGTCGTGACGAAGCCCGCCCACCCGACGCTCGCGGCGGCGTGGCTCGAGCTGGTGCGCTCGTCCGAGGGCCAGCGGCAGCTCTCGTCGGCCGGCTTCCTTCCGGTCGTGCCATGACGAAGTGGCGCCGCCAGCACCTGGCGCTCACCGCCGTCGGCGCGCTGCTCGCGCTGTACCTGCTCGCGCCGCTGCTCGTGTTGCTGACCTCGACGGGCCGGGGCTTCTTCGCAGGGCTCGCCCACCCGCTGGTGTGGCCGGCGCTGAAGCTGAGTCTGTCGACGACGCTCACCAGCCTGGCCATCGTGGTGTCGTGTGGAACGCCGCTCGCGTGGGTGGTGGCGCGAAGCAGCAGCCGGGGCGCGCGGGTGCTCGAGTCGTTGCTCCAACTGCCCGTCGTCGTGCCGCCAGCCGTCGCGGGCGTCGCGCTGCTGCTCACCTTCGGCCGCCGCAGCCTCTTGAGCGCCGCCTTCAGCCCTGATGGGTGGTCGCCGTCGTTCACCAGCCTCGCCGTGGTGATGGCCGAGACCTTCGTCTCGGCGCCCTTCTTCCTGCAGGCCGCCATCAGCGCCTTTCGCCGCCTCGATGGAAACCTGGTGACGGTCGCGCGCACGCTGGGCGCGTCGCCTCTGCGCATCTTCTTCTCCATCGGCGTCCCCCTCGCAGCGCCGGGACTCATCGCTGGCGGCGCGACCAGCTGGGCAAGGGCGCTGGGAGAGTTCGGCGCGACGTTGATGTTCGCCGGCAACCTGGAAGGACGAACGCAGACGTTGCCGCTCGCCATCTACACGGCGCTCGAGACCGACCTGAAGGTGGCGCAGAGCATCTCGGTGGTGCTCATCGTCGCGGCGCTCGCGCTGCTGCTGCTGGTGCGCGTGGTGACGAAGGAGCGCACTCCATGACGAGCGGGCTGTCGGTTCAGCTGCGGGGCGAGGTGGGCGCGCTCTCGGTCGACGTGACGCTGCCTGTGGTGACGCGCACGCTCGTCATCATCGGGCCGAACGGCGCGGGGAAGTCCTCCCTGTTGTCGATGCTGCTGGGCGTGAGGCCGGTCGTGTCGGGGCGGGTGTCCATTGGTGACACGGTGCTGCTCGACACGGCGGCGGGCGTGTCGGCACCGGTCGAGGAGCGGCGGCTCGCCTGGGTGCCGCAAGATTCGGGGCTCATTCCCCAGCGCTCGGTTCGGCAGAACCTCGACTTCGCGGTCCGCTGTGGCGCGACGGCCGTCGAGCGGGCCGAGCGCGCGCAAAGGGCAGAGACGCTGCTGCAACAGCTCGAGCTTCAGCGCTTCGTCGACCGCGAGGTGCGCACGCTGTCGGGCGGAGAGCGGCAGCGGGTCGCGCTGGCGCGAGCGCTGTGCACCGGACCCCGCGCGTTGTTGATGGACGAGCCGTTGGCTGCCCTCGACGTCTCGTCCCGCCGCGAGGTGCGCACCTTTCTCGCGGGCTGGCTCGAGCAGCTGACGATTCCCACGCTCGTCGTCACGCATGACGCCGACGACGCGCGAGCCCTGGGCCAGCACCTCGCCGTGCTCGAAGCGGGCCGCCTCACCCAGCACGGCACGTGGAGCGACCTGGCCGCCGCTCCGGCATCGAGCTTCGTGCGCGAGTTCACGGGCGCGCCCTCCGTCGCGCCGCGGTGACCGTTCGTCAGGGTGGCTGTGCCGCTCGTCGCCCGGTCGGGAGCATGGTGCAGGCACGAGTGCATTCTTCGTTCATCGCGAAGCGCACTCGAGCGCGCGCGCACCGAAGGAGTCGTTCATGTCACCGCTCTTCGCCGTCATCGGAGGCACCGGGTTCGCCGGCGCCGCCACCGTCAACGCGTTCGTCGAGCGCGGTCACCGCGTTCGCGTCATCTCACGGCACGTGAAACCCGAGGCGCGGCCGAACGTCGAGACCATCGCCGCCGACGCGAACGACGTGGCCTCACTCACGAAGGCCCTCGAGGGCGTTCACACCGCGGTGTTGTGCGCGCGGCCCGAGTACTGGCGCTGGCCGACCGAGCTGGTGCCGATGTTCCAGCGGGCGCTCGACGCCGCGATGCAGACCGGCACGCGGCTCGTGCTCTGCGACAACCTGTACGCGTATGGCATTCCCGATGGCCCGCTGACCGAGACGTCTCCGCTGCGTCCGCATGGACCCAAGGGCCGCGCGCGCAAAGAGGGCGCCGAGCTGATGATGCGCGCGCACGAACTCGGAGAGGTGAAGGTCGCCATCGGCCGCGCCGCCGACTTCTTCGGCCCGGGCGTCGACTCCACGCCGACGAAGATGCTGTTCGGCAACGCCGTGCAGGGAAAGTCGGTGCGGCTCTTCGGCACGGGCGACACGCTGCACTCGGTCTCGTTCATCGAAGACGTCGGCCGCGGCCTGGTGACGCTCGCCGAGCATGACGAAGCGTTCGGCCAGGTGTGGCACCTGCCCGTGGCTCCGCCGATGACGGAGCAGGCGTGGGTTCGTCGAATCGTCGAGCTCGCGGGCACTGGCGTGTCGGTCAGCACCACCGCGCCGTGGGCCGTGCACGCGATCTACCGGGTGATGGGGCTCTTCAGCCCGCTCCTGCGCGAGCTGCCCGAGATGCAGTACCAGCACGAGCTGCCGTTCGTGGTGGACGACTCGAAGTTCGTGAACGCGTTCGGCCAGCGCGCGACACCAATGGATGAAGCCGTGCGCGTGACGCTCGAGTTCTGGCGCGAGCGCGTGGGCCGCGCCCGAGCCGCCGCCTGACTCACGCCAGCGCGGTGTTGCCCTTCAGGAACTCCTGGGCCGAGACGCTCGACTGGCAGCACCCTTCCCTTGCGCAGCTCGGACAACTCGGGCGGCTTCACGATGACCGCGTAGTGCTGCTCGCCCGTCATCGGCAGGAGGACGAAGGGGACGTAGGCGTACTTCGCGCGAAGCTCGCGGAGCCCTTCCAGCGGGGGCACCCGAACGCCACGAAGGAACGGAGATTGGCCTGGCGCTCCGTACAGCGTGGCGACGGTGTGTTCGTGGGCGTCTGCGGTCTCCTTCAGGGCGTTGACGAAGTCGCGCGCACAGGCGTCGGTGTAGGGCTCGATCACCACGACGTCGAAGGTGTGCTCCGCCAGCTGCGCGAAGGCCTCACTCACGCCGCCTGCGAGCACCAGCTGGGCACCACGCTGGTCGAGCGTCGCTCGCAACGAGAGCGGCACGTCGCCGACGAGGAGCACCAGCCGCTTGCGTCGACTGCGAAGGCCCTGCTCTCCCCACTGCGCTTCAGGCGCGGCGGAGCCGGATGGAATGTCACCGCTCATTCCGCTCGAGGGTATTCCCAGCGAACGGCCGCGCGCGAGTGCCGGAGCACATCCAACACGTCGTCAGAGGCTCGCGAGCGCGACGCGGTACAGCGCGCGATAGCCCATGCGCGGCGCGGGCTCGAACTTGTCCGCGTGGAACAGGTCCTTCAGCACCTGCGCTCCGACGGGCGAGTCCTTCATCGCCAGCATCGCCTTCTCGAGCTCGGTCACCAGCGGCCCCGTCATGGACATGGAGACCGCCACGCCGTCGTTGGGCGACTCGTCGGTGAAGGTCAGCACCCGAAACGCGGCCTCCTGCCCGGGCCACACTTCGCCGAGCCCGGTCGCGCCGCCCTGCCCCGCCTTCGTCGCGGGAGCGAACAGGCTCGTCACGTCGACCGCGCCCTTCGCCACGAGCTCGAGCGCGCCTTTGTAGCTGCCGACGAAGTCCTGCCGGAAGAACAGCTTCGCGGGGTCGTGCCCCTGCTCTCGCAGCCACGCCATCGGCAGCAGGTAGCCACCGACGGAGTCGCGATCGCTCCAGGCAGCCGACGTGCCCTGCAGCGTGTCTTTCGTCACGTTCGCGTCGGCGCGGCAGACGATGGCGGCGCGGTAGGTCGACGCGCCATTGCGCACGCCACGCACCAGCACCCGCACGCCCATGGCCTCGATGCGCGCACAGACGAACGGCGGCGCCCACGCAGCGTCGACCTTTCCGGCGAGCAGGTCTTTCGCGAGCGTCTCGTACGATGTGGGCACCACTACCTCGGCGGGCTTGCCGAGCGCCTCTGACAGATAGCTCTGCAGCGCAGCCGAGCGGCCCTGCACGTCACCCAGCGTGGGCGGCACGGCGAAGCGCAACGTGGCGCGCGCGGGTCTGGGAGGGTTCGAGGTCGCCATCACGCCTCCGCCGTCAGCTTCTTCACTTCGTCATCGGCCAGGCCGAACGTGCTCTGCAGCAGCTCGAGCACCTTGAGCTCTGCCTTGCCGGGGCCCGACTCGCCCGCGTTCGCCACCCGCACCGCGAGCTGAAAGGCCTTCTTGCGCTGGCTGCGCGTGGTGAGGCCGCGCGCGAGCGCCGAGAGGCGGCGCGGCAGCCCCTCGCTTGCCACGTTCGTGATGGCGGTGCGCAGCGCCTGCTCGGCCGCCGCCCGCGAGACGTCGTGGAACACCGGGTCTCCTGCGAGGTTCTCGAACATCGCCATCAGCTCGCTCTCGCGCACCACGCCGTCGGCCGCGCCCACGAGCACCATCGTCTCGGTGAAGAGCAGCTCGGGAGGATCGCCCAGCACCTCGGCCAACGACTCGCCGCGCTGAACCGTGTCGACGACCCGCTGCACCTCGGCCTCAGAGATGCCGAGCGCCGACTGAATCGTCTTGAGCAGCCCCAGCTCTTCCCGGCTCGCCTTTCGGTCGGCGAACGCCACCGACGCCGCGAGCCCGAAAGCCAGCAGGCGGTTGCGGTGCTCGGGCAGCCGCTCGCGCAGGCTGGTGAGCACGTCTTCGAGCTTCGCCGCCTGCGAGAGCCGCTTCGCCGACGCCTCGACGAGCGCGTTCAACGCCTGAGCGTCGGTGCCCTCGAACTCGGGCCGCTCGATGACGCGCGCGATGAGAATCTGCAGCTCGCGGGGGTCGACGCGACCGTCGGCGCTGGCGGCCAGCAACATCGTCTCGATGAGGGCGGCGTTGCGCTCGGTTCGCGCCGTCTGAATCGTCTCATGCGCCATGACTGTCTCCCCCGGTGCTCGAAGCGGCCTCGCCGAACTTCAGCGGCACCAGCCCTTCGGCGGTCTTCAGCTGGGCGCGCGGTGGCGCCTCTTCGGTCGGCGCCGTCCACAGCTGCTTGTCGAGCAGGTGCGAGACGTGCAGGTTGCCCATCGCCGACATGATGCTGCTCTTGAGGTTCGGAATGTCCTTCGAGAGCTCTTCCACCAGGCGCTTCACCTTCTTGCGCTGCAGGTTCTCCTGCGAGCCGCAGAGGTCGCAGGGAATGATGGGGAAGGCCTTGAGCTCGGCGAAGCGCGCGATGTCGGCCTCGTTCGCGTAGCAGAGCGGGCGAATGACGGTGTTGCGCCCGTCATCGCTGTGCAACAGCGGCGGCATGGTGGCCGAGGCGCCCGCGAAGAAGAGGTTGAGCAGGTACGTGTGGATCAGATCGTCGCGGTGATGCCCCAGCGCGATCTTGTTGCAGCCGAGGTCGACGGCCGCGTTGTACAGAATGCCACGGCGCAGGCGGCTGCAGAGCGAGCACTGCGTCTGCCCCGGCTTCAGCTTGTCGAGCACGATGCTGTACGTGTCTTCCTTCAGCATTCGGTAGGCGTAGCCGTTCGAGCGGAGCCACTCCTCGAGCAGATGGCCGGGGTAGCCCGGGTGGCCCTGGTCGAGGTTGACGGCGATGAGCTCGAAACGAACGGGCGCGCGGCGGCGCAGCTGCTCGAGCACGTGCAGCATCGTGTACGAGTCCTTGCCGCCCGAGAGGCAGACCATGATGCGGTCGCCGTCTTGAATGAGGTTCCACTCGGCGACGGCCTTGCCGGCGGCCGACACGATGCTCTTCTCCAGCTTGTCGAGCTCGTTCATCGTCAAGGTCGCTTCCCGTTCGCGGCGCGGCCGTAGCCCAAACGCGAGGTTGTTGCTAGTCGCCCGCCCGTGCCGATTCCCGAAGTGGTGGTGGACGTCACCCGCGCGTCACAGCTCGACGAGCTGAAGGCCGGGTTGGCGCAGGTGAAGGAGTTCTCGGTGGACGTCGAGGCTGACTCGATGCACCACTTCAAGGCGAGCCTGTGCTTCGTGCAGGTGGGCAGCGACGAGCGCATCTGGCTGCTCGACACGCTGCTGCCCGAGGTGAAGGTCTCGGCGCTGGCCGAGGTGTTCGCCGACGAGAAGCGCACGAAGATCTTCCACGCGGCCATGGGAGACCTGCAGTACCTCGCCGAAGCGGGCATTCGCGTCGCGGGCCTGTTCGACACGCACCGCGCGGCGACGCTGCTCAACTGGCCGAAGGTGGGCCTGGGCGATCTCGTGCTCGAGAAGCTGGGCGCGACGCTGAAGAAGGAGCACCAGCAGGCCGACTTCTCGGTGCGCCCGTTGCCCGCCGAGCTGCGCGCGTACATCGCCGACGACGTGCGCTACCTGACGGAGTTGGGGCGAATGGTGAAGCAGGCGTGCGTCGACGCCGACATTCTCGAAGAGGTCGAGCTCGACTGCGCGCGCATGTGCGCCGAGGCCCAGGTACGGCCCGAGCTCTCGCAGACCGAGCTCAAGCTGCCCAAGCAGGGGCTGACGCCGAAGCAGGTCGCGCTGGCGCAGGGCATCGCGAAGAAGCTGCACGCGCTGCGGCTGGTACTCGCCGAGAAGGCCGACGTGCCCATGGGTCGCATGTTGTCGAACACCGCGCTCGGTGAGGTCGCAGCGAAGGCGCCGACGCAGGTGAAGGAGCTCACCCGCATCAAGAACGTGCGTGGTCAGTTCGTGCGCGACCACGGCGAGCAGGTCGTCGAGCTGATCAAGCAGTGCATCGAAGAGCAGCGCGCGGGCACGCTCGTCGTCGAAGAAGAGAAGAAGGAGCGCGAGCCGGGCAAACGCCGCCGTGAAGACGCGCTGCTCGCGTTCCGCAAAGAAGCAGCCGCGAAGCGCAAGGTGACGGGCTCGGTCATCTTGTCCAACCCGCTCATCGAGGAGATCGCCTCGCTCAACCCGAAGACGCCCGAGCAGCTGAAGGTGCTGCCGTACTTCGGCGCCAAACGCCTCTCGCTGTACGGCGAAGCCATCGTCGCCACGCTCGCCGCGGTGCGCTGATGCTCGCGCTGCTGGTCGGCTGCTTCACCCTGGGCGCCATCGCGCGCCGGGTGCCGTCGCTGCCCAGAGAGACGCCGAAGGTGTTGAACACGTGGGTGCTGTACGTGTCCCTGCCGGCGCTGGTGCTGAAGACCGTGCACGGCGTTGCGCTGGAGTCGCGCTTTCTCATTGCAGCTGTCGTGTTGTGGGCACTGTTCGGCCTCGCGGCGCTGGCAGCCATCGTCTCGGTGAAGCGCGGCTGGGCGACGAAGGAGGTCGCGGGCGCGCTCGCCTTGAGCACCGGCCTCGGGAACACGGCGTTCATCGGCGTGCCGTTGATGGAGGCGCTCGGTGGACCGGGAGCCGTCGTGCCTGCGGCGATGATGGATCAGCTCGGCAGCTTCTTCGTCTTTGCGTTCGGTGCCGTACCCTTCGCGATGTCGTTCGGTGGCGAGAGCACGCGGCCCGACGTGGTGCTCAAGCGGCTCTTCACCTTTCCGCCGTTCATCTCGTTGCTGCTCGCGTTCGCGCTCAGGCCCGTGGAGTTTCCACCATCGATGGTCGCCGTGCTGACGCGCTTCGCCGACATGCTCACGCCGCTCGCGCTGGTCTCGGTGGGCTGGCAGCTCGAGCTCTCGGGGCTGAAAGGCAATGGAGGAAAGCTGGCGCTGGGGCTGTCGTGGAAGCTGGTGGGCGCTCCGCTGGTGATGCTGGGAGTCATCCTCGCCCTCGGTGGCGCCTTCACGCTGACCGATCGGGTCGCGGTGTCGCAGGCGGCGATGGCTCCGATGGTGACCGCGGCCGTGCTCGCGGCGGAGTACCGGTTGTCGACATCCCTCTCGGCAGCGATGTCGGCGGTGGGCGCGTTGCTGTCGTTCGCGACGGTGCCCGCGTGGTGGGCCTTCACGGAGCGGTTCCTGTGAGGCTCGAACATTCGCCCAGCGGCCGCGCGACGTGCCGAACGTGTGGGAGCCGCATCGAGCGCGACGCCCTGCGCATCGCGGAGTTCATCACGCAGTACGATCACACCGTAGAGCGCTATCACCACCTCGCCTGCCTCGTGGAGGATCAGCCCAACGGCGCCATCATCGCGATGCTCGCCGCTCCCGCCGAGTTGCGGACGGAGGCCGAGCGCCTGCTGAGCGGCCATCGGGCCTTCCTCACCTCCGTCGCGCGCGCTGCGGCAGCGAAGTCCAGCCGCGCTGCCGATGGTGACGAGTTCGACGATGAGACCGAGGCGTTGATCGCGAAGCTGGCGCCGAACCCTCGCGACCCGGCGCTGCTCGGTGTGCTGCACGATCATCTGCAGGAGCGTGGCCTGCCGCGCGGTGAGCTGATCGCCCTCGAGCTCGCGAAGGCGCCCGAGACGGCCCGGCTCGTCGAGCTGAAGCGGCAGCTGTGGCCAGTGGTGAAAGACGTGCGCGTGACCTGGGGCGCGGGCTTTCTGCGCACGATGACGGTGAACGTTCGAGACGCGGGCTCCGCTGGAGCGGCCACGCAGGCGCTGCGTCACCCGAGCGCGCGCCTGCTCGAGGAGCTGTCGCTGCAGAGCTGGGTCGGGCCGTTGCCGGCGATTCCGCCTTCGCTGCGGCGGCTCGAGCTTCAGTGGGGCCAGGGCGCCAGCGCGTCGGTCGAGGCCCTTCCTCGCCTGCAGCACCTGCAGCTCAACCGTGTCGAAGACGCCGAGCTCGTTCGAAGTCAGTCGCTCACCTCGCTCGGCTTCGGCCCCGACGTCGTCGCCGCGCCGCTCGCGAAGTCGGTTCCGCAGGTGAAGACCCTCGTCTTCGAGTCTCGGCACTCCATCAACACGCTCCTCGCCGCGGGGCTCTTGAGACAGGCGCGCGTGCTGGTGCTGAGCCAGGTCTGGGACGAGACCCTCATCGACGCGCTCACCGACACGGGCCTGCACTGGGAGTTGCTGGTGTTCTCCTCATTCCGCCCGAACGAGAACCAGCGCGTGCTGCTCGAGGGGCTCGCACGGCGCTCGGTCGTGAGGCTCGGGGCGGGAGGCTCCGACTGGGTGACACATACGAGCCGGCCAGAGTGGGGCCTGGGCCGGGTGCTGACGAGAACGGCGACGGCGATCGAGGTGGAGTTCGACTCGGGCGTGCGAACGTTCCCGCCGAACGCCACGGTGCTCACCGAGGTCGAGCTGATCGAGGAGTCGTCAGGGCGGGAGTGAGTACGTGACGACAGCGTGCGCGCAGACGTCGGGCGACGAGGCCGAACGCAGCGAGATCTCTCCCACCGCGAGCGAGCGCCCCAGCTTCAGCATCGTCGCCTCGGCGAGCAGGTCTTCGGGCTTCGGGCGCCGCAGGAAGTTGATCGACAGGTTCGTCGTCACCGCGAGCGGCACCTCTCCGATGGCCGACAGCACGAGCGCGTACATGGCGGTGTCGGCGAGGGCCATCATCGTGGGGCCCGAGATGGTGCCGCCGGGGCGAAGGTGCGTGGGGTGAAATTCCACCGCGAGCTGCGCCGTCTTGCCGTCGGCGGTTCGCACCTTCGGAACCTCGACGCCGGGGAACGCCTTCACCAGAAACGCTTCGATCTCGGCAGCGGTCATTCCAGCCATGCGCAGCTTCTCCTCCGCGAGGCAGCACCGTACAAGCGGCGCATGGTGCTCTCCGACGCCGTCGTCATCGATCTCGTGAAGGCCGCGCAGGCCGACTTCACCTCGCGGTTCCCGGGAGATCGTGGCCGCCGCCAACCGCTGCACGTAGTCTACGGCGGCATGCACCTGTTCTCGGCCGAGACGCCCGCAAAGCTGGGCAAGGTCGCGAGCACCATGCTCGAGACGTACGCGCCGACGCCGGCCGAGCTCGCGAAGGTGTTCTCGCTCGACGAGGCCATCGCCGCCGAGGTGCACGCGCGCGTGACGACGAAGCTCGCGACCGAAGCCGTCGAGGACTACCGAATCGACTCTGAAGATGGCTACGGGCATCGCTCCGATGAAGAGGAGACGGGCCACGCGAAGCAGGCGGCGGAGCAGGTCGCGAAGCTCACTTCACCGCCTCCCTTTCTGGGCCTGCGCATCAAGCCGCTGTCGGTCGAGCTGGCGACGCGCGCGCTCACCACGCTGGGCACCTTCCTCACAGCGCTCGGCAACAAGACGCCGCCGGGCTTCATCATCACGCTCCCGAAGGTGACGGACCCACGGCAGCTGCGCGCGCTCATCGCCGCGCTGGAGCGCGTGGAATCACGCCTGTCGCTGCCTCCGCTGCGCGTCGAGGCGATGATCGAGTCGGGGCCCGGGCTCTATGACTCCAAGGGCCGCCTCACCCTGCCCTCGCTCATCGACGCGTCGAAGGGCCGGCTCTTCGCCGCGCACGTGGGCGCGTACGACTACACCGCGTCGCTCGACATCGCTGCGCCGATGCAGCGGCTCGATCACCCGGCCTGTGATCACCTGCGCCACCTGATGAAGACGGCGTTCGCTGGCACTGGCGTCTTCCTCGCCGACGGAGCGACGACGCAGCTCCCCATCGCTCCACACAAGGCCGCGACCACCGACGCACAGCGCGCCGAGAACACGACCGCGATTCACACGGCCTGGAGAGCCCACGCGAAGAACATCGCCCACGCGCTCGACCAGGGCTTCTTCCAGGGCTGGGACCTGCACCCGGGCCAGCTCGTGCCGCGCTACGTGGTCTCGTACGCGTTCTTCTTGAGTCAGCGCGAGGCGATGACGAAGCGGCTGTCGAACTTCGTCGGTCAGCTGGGACAGGCCACGGCGGTGGGAACCTCATTCGACGACGCGGCCACGGGACAAGGCTTGCTCAACTTCTTCCTGCGCGGCTGGTCGTGCGGCGCGTTCACCGAGGAAGAGCTTCAGGCGACCGGACTCACGCTCGAGCAGTTGCGCACGCGTGACTTCGCCAAGGTCATCCGAGCTGAGATCGCTGCACGTTGATTCGAGAGGAGCGCTCCGCGCCTCGAAGGAAGAGAAAGCACCGCCTACTTCTTCAGGCGCTTGGCAGTGATGCCCTCGAGAGCGTGGTCATCTTGCGTCGTGGCGATTCTGACTCGGCACTTCTTGAGCCACCGAAGGCACTTGCTGAGTTCTTGTTCGAGCGTGTTCATCGTCACTTCATTCTTGAGTTCGTGCTTGTCGACGAAGACCCAGAGAATCACGTGCAGGTGGTTCGGACCGACGAGTTCGCGGGAGACCTCGGTCCACTCGGTGCCGACTTCGCGCCCCTCCCCAACGAGCCCTGAGACGGTGTCGCGCACCTTGCTCGCAATCTCGATGGGCAGGTCTGGCGAAGTCAGGCGCTGCTTGTTTTCGATGTGGTGGCCGACGAAGTCCTTCAGCTCAATGAAGTAGACGACCCGACTTCGAATCCCCACGAGGTCGACGGCCTTTGACCCCTCAATGAGCTTCTGGAGCCCCTTGCGGTAGGCGGTACTGTCGTCCCACTTCCTCAGGTTCCAGTCGGTCGTCGCGGTCAGCCGAAGCCCGTCGACATCGATGTTCGCGCTCACGCCGCGCTGTCCCCGCCCGAGAGGTCGTACTGCTCGTCTCTGAACCTCTTGAACTCCTCGAGGATCGGGTTGTGCTCGATCTCCCTCAAAGTTGCTGCCTGCTCGACATCGACAATGTCCTTCTCGGTCCGGAAGAAGCTGAAGAACCTCGTGGGCACGGCATTCCTGAGTCCCAACTCACCTGGAAGTGACAGCCGCTGACTCAGCAGCGTGTCGTGCGTCGCGACGAAGACCTGAACGCCCTGCTCGGCCACTCCCTGGAGGAAGCGGACCATGTCTCGGAGGAGACGCGGGTTCATATTTGCCTCGGGCTCATCCCAGAAGAGAACGCTCTTGTCTGAGAGCGAACCGTTCGCGATCAGCCGAACCAGAGTTGCGACTTTGCGGAGCCCCTCTGAGAGGAGGCTCGCTTCCAGATCGACCCAAACGCCCCCCTCGCTGCGGCTCACGTAGAACCGCCCGTCGGCTTCCGTGACACCTCCGCCAAGCGCGTCTCCGACGTGGCGCATCAGCTTCGAAGCGTTGGCTGCGCGTGGGCCGCGAAGCGCGGGCAGACTCAGGAGTTTCCGCGTGTCGTAGTAGGTCTCGTCGAATTCGAGTTCGCGCCCATCGTAGAGCGCGACGAATCCCGGGAAGAGCGACAGCACTTCGCGAGACGGGATGAAGATGCACCGCGCCGTTGGCTCAAACTTGCCGGGCGTGCCTTCAGGGGTGAAGCGACCAAGCGTGCTGAGGGTGAAGGAAATCTCAGAGCCGCCGGCCATCTTCATCGCCACCGAAGCCTTGCTTCGGCCGTTGGTGCGATGGACGAGGCGCCCAAGTGAGTCTGGCCGAAAAACCCGAAGGAGCTTGCCCTCAAGCCCGCCAAGACTGTTGTTCTCGACCTCGGTGTGGAGCGCGTAGAGGAGCTTCAGCAGCTGGCTCTTCCCGGTCGCGTTTGCTCCGAGGAGAACGTTGATGCCCGGCACAAAGTCGAGGTCCAGGCTCGTGAAGACGCCGAACCGCTTCGCGCTGATGTGACTGATCGCCATGCGCCGAAAATCTCACACTCTCTTCACTGTCGCGAGCGCGACGAGAATCAGCTCCACCTGGTGGGCGCGGCTCAGTGTTCACCCAGAATGCGCTGGAAGGAGGCCCGAGCCTCAGCCCCACTTCACCGCGTCGCCGAACCGCGCACTCAACTTCTTCCTGGTCGCGCCACTGGCGTCGACGCGCACGAGTTCGAGCCGCTTGAGTCCCGGGAGCACCTCGGGATCGGCGAAACGCACGAGCAGCTCGTCACTCAACTCGTTCTCACTCAGCTCGAGCCGCTGCAGTCCGTCGTGTTCGCCTTCGAACAACAGCTCGAACGCCTCATCGGTCAGCTCGTTTCCCCGCAACGACAGGTGCCGCAGGCCCATCGAGAAGTCCGACGCGAGAAACGCCGCGACGCCTTCATCGGTCACGCCGCTGCGCGCGAGGAAGAGCGTGTCGACCGACCACTCGCAGTCATCGAACGCCGCGAGGCCATCGTCACCAATCTCGGAGCCCGAGAGGCTCAACCGGCGCAGCGCCTTGAAGTCCTGAGTGAGCAGGGACCGCAGCCCGTCGCCCGACAGCCCACCGCCGACGCACGTGAGCCCTGCCAACCGCGCCACCTTCGGCTTCGAGAGCGCCGCCGCCCACTTGTCCAGCGCTCCCGAGACGCTCAGGTGCTCGAGGCGATCGAAGCACTCGGCCTGCATCACCTTCGCCAGCTCGGTGCCCCGTGGAAGAAACGTGACGAGGTTGGTGATGGGCTCGAGCGCCATCAACGACGGCAGCGCGCTGAGGTTGTCTTCGGGGAGCGTCAGCTCGGCGACGAAGCCACGGTCGAAGCGCGGGCTCGAGGCGCCGGCCTTCGTGAGCTCTTCGGTCCAGCTCGTCAGGTGCGTGCGCTCGAGCACCGCCTTCTTCGCCAGCAGCTGCTTGCGCCGCATCGGGTTCGGACCGCTCGCGAGCAGAATGGACGTCGCGACGAACTCACCGCGAGGGTCGTTCTGCTCCTGCCACCAGTCGGCGTAGACCTGCCTCGGCTCGGGCGCGTCGGGGCGATCGGCGATGACCTGCAGCAACTGCTCGTTGCGCTTCATCCCTGCCCCCGCGTCAGCGCCTTCACCTCGCGCTGCCACTTCGCGCCGAGCTCGGGATGCACCATGCGCACCCAGCTCGCGTAGCCCTCGAGCCACGACTTGAAGTCTTCACGCCCGCGCGCCTGCGACTCGAGCCCGTGCTTCTTCACGTTGTGTAGAATCGCCTTGAAGCGTCGCCGGTCTTCTCTGGGAATCGAGACCTTCTGGTTCACCACGAGGCCTGTCACCATGCGGCGCCCACCCGAGCGCATCACGCGGCGTTTGCCGTCGTTCTCCGAGAAGCCCTCCTGCTGGCAGATGGAGTTCACCCACCACAAGAAGCGGCCGAGGCGCTCGGGCGTCTTCTGAAACGAGAACGCGAGGTCGTCGGCGTAGCGCGTGTACGTCGCGCCGAAACGGGCACACAGCGCCGTGAGCCGGGAATCGAGCCTTCGACAGACGATGTTCGCGATGGCGGGAGAGGTCGGTGCGCCCTGCGGCAGACAGCCCGGCCACGCGACGCGCCCGTCAGGCAGCTTCGCGCGCCACGTCGTCAGCCCCGCGAGCGTCGAGGCCACCTCGGTGTTGTAGCCGTACGCCTCGAAGAGCCCGCGCACGCGGCGGTAGTGAACGGAGGGAAAGAACTCCTCGAGGTCGATCTTCACGACGATGGAGGCGCCCACGTGCAGCTGCGCATTCGTGACGACCGAGCGCTCGATCGCGAACCCGTGCGCCGCGCCGTGCAGTGGAATCTTCGAGAGCACCTGGTCGAGCAACGCTCTCTGCGCAGTTCGCAGCTTCGCGCGAGGCGCCGCGATGCGCCGCGTGCCACCGCTGCGCTTGGGAACGTCGAACTCCACATAGCCCGAGCCAGCTGAGGAGCCCGGCCGCATGAACGCGGTGAGCTCTTCTTCGGTCACGCCCACCAACTTCGCGACGTCGGCGCGGGTGGCCAGCTTCGGCAGCGACACCTTCGGAGGCGGCTTCGTGCTGCGTCCAAAAAGGCCGGCCCACCATCCGGAAGGGTTCCACCCGCCCGGCACGAGCGGGGTCTCGCGGTCCGGCGTCCACCGGGAGTCGGGGAGCGCGACGTCGCGCAGGCCGAGGCGCCGAACGCCAGCACGCGCGGCGGCCGAGACGCTGCGGCTCGGGTCCTTCACCATCTTGCGCAACAGCCTCGCGGCCGGCGCGCGGGGGAAGAGGCCCGAGATGCTCCGAACCGCGGCGAGCCGCTCCTTCGGGTCGACGTTCTTGAGCCGCCGCTCGATGCCCTCTGCGACGGCGCCACCGGCGAACGCGCGCGCGACCTCGAACTCTGCGAGGTCTGCGTGTTGCTCGAGGAGCCGAACGATGGCCTCGGCGTTCTTCTCGGGGTTCTGGAGCAGCTCCTTCAGGTCGAGCAGCAGCTCTGCAAGCGCCATGGGGCGACTTGAGCAGACGACACTCCCGGAGTCGCGCCTGAGGTTACTTGCCTGCAGAGGAGGGCATGAGTGAAGAAGCCGCGAGGCGACTCACGCGCCAATTCATTCTTCATGGTGAATCGTGTTCACCCGCGACGTGACATCGCGGAGATGGCTAGCCGAACACGACTCCGGGAGCCGCGAGAACACAGCAGCCGGTCGTCGGTGGTGCAAGCAGACGCTCCCGGAATCGCGTCTGTGGTTACCTGCCTGCAGAGGACGCCGGGAGTGAAGAAGCCGCAAGGCGACTCCCGGGCGAATTCATTCTTCATGGTGAGTCGTGTTCACCCGCGACGTGACATCGCGGAGATGGCTAGCCGAACGCGACTCCGGGAGCCGCGACACCACATCAGGAGCGCGTGGACCCTTCAAGCGGTGAACGCACCTGCGCGCGAAATCGGCGGTCCATCGTTCGAACGTGCTCGCCATGCCGTCGCAGGGCGGCCTCGCGCTCGGCGCTCAGTGGAGTCGAGTCCAGCACCTTCAGGTTCTCTTCCAGCTCGTCGAACGCGCGCGGGGCCGAGAGCACGGTCGCGACGGAAGGCGCATGGAGCGCGAAGCGGTAGCACTCCTCGGCGGTCGGGAGCGGAGCTGCTGGCACCACGCCGTCGACCTCACGCAGCAGCTGCCCGTACGAGGTCGCGGTGAACGCGATGACGGGAACGCCGTGTTGCTTCGCCGTCGGGAGCAGACGCTGCTCCGCGCCAGGATGCGCGGCGGAGTAGCGCGTCATCACCACCGGCCACCGCCCACGCTCGATGGCATCGGCCCCCACGTCACGCAGGTGGGTCGAGAATCCAAACGTGTGAATGAGCCCTTCCTGTCGCAGCTGCTCGAGCGTCTCGAGGTTCGCGTCAGAGAGTCGTGACGGTGAGCGCACCCAGAAGAGCAGGAACACATCGAGCGCATCACGCCGCAGCATTCGCAGCTGGCGCGTGACGTCTCTGCGAAGGGCGACCGCTCCCGACTCGTAGCTGCCCGCGATGATGGAGAGCGGCGCCGTGGGCCGATGCGAGAGGAAGCGCGTCAGCTCGCGCGAGTCGGGTTCCCAGAAGAACGAGGTGACGCCGCGCTCGACGGCGGCGGCGTAACCCGAAGGCTCGAGCCCGTTCGCACCCGAGAGCGTGAGTGACGAGACCTGCACGCCACCGAGCAGCCGCAGATCTCGACCCGGCGGCAGCTCGACGCGACGGTCCACCACGGACGTCGCCACCCGCTTCGTCGGTCGCAGCGCACGCACCTCGGGAAACGCGGAGAGCTGTTCTTCCGAGAAGAGAATGGTGAGCGCGAGCAGGTGCTCCCGCACGAGCGGGTCTTCGTCCGGTCGGCGCAGCGCCTGCTCGAGGGCGCCAAGAGCACGCGCGTCGGCGCCCTTCACCAGAAACGAATACGCCGTTCGGCGCAGCAGCGGATCTTGCTCGCTCGAGAGAAACGACTGCAGCGTTTCGTGCAGGTTCGAGAGGTGGTCGACGGCAGTGACGAAGGCCGAGCGCACCGCCTCGGACGAATCACGCGAGAGCCGAAGCAGCTCAGGCAACAGCTCGAGGTCATCAGGCGCGATGAGCGAGCACGCCATGACCCGAAGGTGCGCATCGGGTTGCTCGACGAGCGCGAGGAACGCGGCGTGGCGCTCCGACGGGTTCAGAGAAGCGCGGTGCTTGAGCAGCAACGCCGCAGCCGCGCGCCGCGCTGGCGGATCGGGGTCAGCTTTCACGACGGCGAGCGCACGCTCCGGGGTCAGCGCCGCGCGACGATGCCACGGGTCCTCCGAGGTCACCGCGCGTTCGGCGACCGGCAACGCCTCGATCGCGAGCGCTCCTGGAGCCCCGTCGAGCGAAGCGCTCTCGCGCAACACGTCGAGTCTCTCGAGGGCGCGAGCTGCGAGCACGCGCGCCACCGGCGTCGCATCGCCTGCGAGAATCGCCTGCGCGATCGACTTCAGGTCCGGGCGGCGAACCTGTTCCCACCAGCGAACGATGACCTCGAAGACGTCGGTCTGCTGCATGGCCGAGACGACGAGCGCTTCGTTCGAGGCGTCTGACACCAGCGCGACGGCCGCAGCACAGCGGAGCACGGGCGTCTCGAGCAGGCCGCGCAACAGCTCGAGATCGTCGCTCTCGCCGCGCTTGGCCAGCACTGCGCAGGCGAAGGATGCCTGCCCGGCTCCAATCGGCTTCCGCAGCACGCGCCGCGAGAGCTCGGCGTGATCGATCGGCATCGCCTCGAGACACGCGACCGCCGTTCGAGCCGCATGCGGTACGCGCGGTTCATCGAGCCACGCGAGCACCAACTCGGCGACGTCGAGCTCCGCACTTCTCGAGAGGCGCTTGCGAGCGGCCCAGCGCAACGAGTCGTGCGGCTCTCCCAGCAGGGCAACCAGCGTCTTCGCGTCGACCTCGAGCGACGACCACTGCGCCGCCGTCACGGCAGGATCAGCATCGAGGCCCGACAACGTTGGCGTTGGAGCGGCTTCCTCTCCCTCGTCCGACAAGAGCCATGCAGCTGCGCCCCGAACGAACGCAGATGGAGATGTTCTGAGCTGTTCGAGCCTCGACACCAACCGGCGATCATTCCCCAGTCGTCGCCACAACGACTGCGTCGCAGAGAGCCGAACCCGCCAGAAGGGATCGTCGAACGCGGTGAGAATGACGTCGACGCTCTCGTCACTCGCCACCTGCGCCAATGCCCGAATCACCGCCCGACGCACCCACCAGGTATCGTCGTCACGCAGCGCCCGGCGGGCGATCGAGACCAGCTCCACCGCGCGCCGACGGCCGAGCGCGTTCCACGCGGCTTCACGCACCGATGGGCGCTCGTCACCAACCGCCTGCACCAACCACGGCACGACCCGCGCGTCATCGACCTCGGCCAGCCGCGCAGGCACCAGCGCACGAACTCCCGCGTCTTCGTCGAAGAGCAACACCTCGCGCAGCACAAAGAGGTCGGCCGATGACGACACCACGAGCCGCGTCACTGCGCGCTTGCGAACCGCGACGGCGTCGTCGAACACCTCGAAGCGCACGAGCTCGTCGGGACTCATCGGCCCTCAGATGTGCCACGCGATCCCGGCGAAGACCATCGCGCTCGTCTACAGTGCGCGCCATGCCCGACATGATGGCCATCATCAGCAAGGCGATCTTCGAGAAGGAGCACGCTGGCGCGAAGCCCGGAGCCACGCTGCCCATCGCGCTCTACCGCTCGACGCACAAGGCGTTCGAGAAGCTGAAGACCGGTGGCCGCCTCTTCCTCGTCACCGCGCGGCCCGATGACGTGCTGTGGCTGGTCGCCGTGCTCGAGGGCCTCACCTTCGACGGCGAGCAGTGGAACTCGAAGCCCAACCGCACGCCCATCACCGATCTCACGGCGATCAAGGGCTCCATCAAGTTCGACTCGGGCAGGGGCATCACCGCCGCGCCCGGGCAGCTGGGCATGTCACTGCAGACGCCGCGCGTGCTCACTCCGGCCGATGCGCAGGTGCTGCTCGGCTCGAACGCCGGCGCTGTCGAGACCACCGCTCCGAAGACCCGCAACCTCACCGCGCACGAGCCAGACACGGCGCTGCCCTGTCTGTGCACGAAGTGCATCGCCGCCGCGCCCGAACGCGCGACCGCGAAAGACATGCGCTTCTTCCGCATGTCGGCCGAGGCGCATGGCCGCACGCTGCACTTCTGGGTGCCCGACGAGCTGGCCGAGACGAAGAAGGCCGTGCAGCAGTCCGTCGCGGGAGCGATGCGCGGGAAGCTGAAGTCGAAGAAGGCGCGCGTCAGCCCTTG
>JBEOKA010000536.1:0-19046 GCA_040275325.1 Myxococcaceae bacterium
CAAAGACACCGTGACGGGCGAAGCGCCGACGGCACCGTCGCGCAGCGCTGGAGTCGGCTCGAACACCGAGAGCAGCTTCGCCTCTGACAACTCGGCGCCTCCGACGCAGGGCCCCGTCACCGCCGGCAGCGCGCCCCAGGCGCCACCTCCGACATTCCCGTCGCTCGGTGGGTTTGCACCAGCACCTGCGCGCGCTGGAAATGCCTCCGATTTCACCAACTCGACGGCACAGCCGGGTGGTGCGAGCAAGAGCTCGGGCATCGCCAACGGGCCCCTCGACTCGCGCGCGCTCTCCATCACCAGCAGCTCCGATGCCCGCCCGCAGGTCGGCGGTGGCACGCGCAGCATCGCCACGGGCGACGAAGACGAGATGGACGACCTCGACGTGCAGCGCCGCAAGCTGCAGAGCCTCGCCGAAGAACTCAAGCGCAAGGCCACCGAGCTCGAGAAGAAGGCCGGTCAGCTCAAGTAGTCTGAGCGAAGGCGTCGACCAGTCGCTCGACACCGCGCTCGCACACGTGGGCGCCCTCCTCCGCACCGAACTCGCGAAGCTGCCGCGCCAGGCACGAGAGATCGCACACGACGCCCATCAGCCGCTGCCGTTGCTTGAGCTCGGAGGCGTCGTCGCTCAACCACTGCCTCGCCAGCCGCGCCCGACGAAGCGCCCGCCTCGCTGCGTGCAGCGCCTCGAACGTTGGCTCGAACGGAACGCTGACTCGCGCCTCGAGCTCGCGACGAACCGCCTTCGCCTTGCCCCGGTGGAGCGGCGGGAGCACCGAGAGCGCGTCGATCAACGCCTTCACCTCGCGCGTGCGCAGCAGCGCCTGCACCTTCACGGCCTCGGCCTCACGCCGCGCCGAGCGCCACGCCTCGAATGGGTCCCCGAGCCTCGCCTCCCGCGCCACGTCGCAGTCGCGCAGCGGGCCGAGCGCACGAATCAACCGGCGAAGTTCTGCCCGCAGCACCTGCCACCTCGCCAGCCGCAGGTACACCTCGAGCCGTCGCGCGGTGGCTCGCAGCTCGTGAACGGCCTCGGCCTCGGGCCGGCGCTGACACTGCGTCACCAACTGCCGAAGCGCGCGGGTCTCTGCGGCCAGCGTCAGCACGTGCGCGCGACCTTCGGTGGAATCAACCAGCGCAACGTCATCTTCCCCGGCCGCGGCTCACCCTCGAGGCAGGCGACCGCGCCCTTCTTCAGCTCGAACCCACCTCCCGCCGCGCGTCCCGTCACCAACCAGGCGAGCAGCGCCGAGAGTGACGGCTCGTGCCCCACGAGACCCACGCGATCGCGTTCGCACAGCTCGAGCAGCGCCCGCGACGGAGGCTCTGCCAACAACGGCGTCACCTCGAAGTCGCCGTCGACCAGGCGATGGAGCCGCTGCGCCGTCTGCACCGCGCGCAGCTTCGGGCTGTGCAGCACGAGATCGAACCGAACCCCCAACGCGTCGAGCAGCCGAACGGTGTCGTCGAGGCGCGCAAGCCCCTTCTTCGTCAGGGCGCGGGCGTCGTCGTCTTCACCGTCTTCGGCGATGCCATGGCGAATCAGGAACAGCTGCATGAGGCCCTCACTTCGTCGTCTTCGCGAGCGCGGCGGCGATGGTTCGGTCGAGCGTCGCGCCGGTGATGCCGTGCTGCTGCGCGACCGTCTGGTGCGCACGCGCTGAGGCCTCGTCACCCATCGACGCGGCGACGATGGCGCGGTTGGCCCACGCGAGGCCGTACGCCGGGTCCTGCTCCACCGCTGACTTCAGCAACGCCTCGGCCTCCACGAGTCGGCCCTGCTCGAGCCGCACCACGCCCTGGTAGCAGCGGGCGAGCGCGAGCGGGTCGTTGGTGTGAAAGCCCGTGTAGAGGAACGACAACGACCGGCGCCAGCCGTCACGCCGCACCTGCTGCTCGAAGGCGAGCAGCTCGTCGAAGGCCGCCTCGTATTGCTTCTGCGACAGCAGCGTGCGCGCCTTGCCGTAGCGGCCCCGCGCGACGAAGCCTGCGAGGCCCAGGCCCCACGCGGCGCCCGCCAGCAGGTACACGACGTTGCCGGGCAGCCACAGCGAGACGACGACGAGCAGCGCGGCCACCGCGGTCCAGATCGCCAGCTGTCGTCGGGCGCCTCTCACGGCCCCGTCATATCGCTCAGAGGGGAATGTTGCCGTGCTTGCGGGGCAGGTTCTCCTGCCGCTTGTCCTTGAGCATCTCGAGGGCGCGAATCACCTTCGTGCGCGTCTCTTCAGGGCGAATGACCTCGTCGATGTAGCCGAGCTCGGCCGCCTTGAACGGGTTGGCGAACTTCTCGCGGTAGTCGGCGACGAGGCGATTCTTCTCGGCGACGGGATCCTTCGCCTGCTCGATCTCCTTGCGGAAGATGATGTTCACCGCGCCGTCGGGGCCCATCACCGCGATCTCGGCCGTCGGGTACGCGTAGTTCACGTCGGCGCGAATGTGCTTCGACGCCATGACGTCGTAGGCGCCGCCGTAGGCCTTGCGCGTGATGACCGTCACCTTGGGCACCGTCGCCTCCGCATACGCGTACAGCAGCTTCGCGCCGTGCTTGATGATGCCGCCCCACTCCTGGTTCGTGCCGGGCAGGAAGCCGGGCACGTCGACGAAGGTGACGAGGGGAATGTTGAAGCAGTCGCAGAAGCGCACGAAGCGCGCCGCCTTCACCGACGCGTCGATGTCGAGGCAGCCCGCGAGCACGGCCGGGTTGTTGCCCACGATGCCCACCGAGCGGCCGTTGAGGCGCGCGAAGCCCACCACGATGTTCTTCGCGAAGTGCTCCTGCACCTCGAAGAAGTGCTTGTGGTCGACGACGAGCTTGATGACCTCTCGAATGTCGTACGGCTTGTTCGGGTTCGTCGGCACCAGCGTCGCGAGCGCGGCCTCTTCACGCTCCGCGTCGTCATCGGGCGTGACGGTGGGCGCGTCTTCGGCGTTGTTCGACGGCAGGTAGGCGAGCAGCTGACGCGTCAGCGCGATGGCCGCCTGCTCGGTGTCGGCCGCGAAGTGCGCGACGCCAGACTTCTGGTTGTGCGCGAGCGCGCCGCCCAGCGCCTCCTTCGTGACGTCTTCGTGGGTGACCGTCTTGATGACGTCGGGGCCCGTGATGAACATGTACGACGCGGCCTTGGTCATCAGGATGAAGTCGGTGATGGCCGGCGAGTACACGGCGCCGCCCGCGCAGGGGCCGAGAATGAGCGAGAGCTGCGGCACCACGCCCGACGCCAGCGTGTTGCGCAGGAAGATGTCGGCGTAGCCCGCGAGCGACTCGACGCCCTCTTGAATGCGCGCTCCGCCGGAGTCGTTGAGGCCAATGATCGGCGCGCCCACCCGCGTCGCGAGATCCATCACCTTGCAGATCTTCTGGGCGTACGCGCCCGAGAGGCTGCCGCCGAAGACCGTGAAGTCCTGCGCGAAGACGAAGACCTGCCGGCCGTCGATGGTGCCGTAGCCGGTCACCACGCCGTCGCCGGGGATCTTCTTGTCGGCCATGCCGAAGTCGGTGGCACGGTGGGTGACGAACTTGTCGAGCTCGGTGAACGAGCCGCGATCGAGCAGCAGATCGATGCGCTCGCGCGCCGTCAGCTTGCCGTCTTTGTGCTGTCGCGCGATGCGTTCGGCGCCGCCACCCTGCTCGGCCTGCTGCTCGAGGGCCGCCAGGCGCTGGCGAAGGGGATCACGCTCGGTGGTGGTGGGGTCACTCATGACGGCGGCGCCTAGCACGCGCTCAAAGCCCGCACGATCGACATTCGATCGACGTAACTGGGCCTGCCAGCAGGGCTTCATGGGCGGGTCAGGGCGGCCTCCTCGGGCGCTTCTGACTCAGGCACGCCGCTTCAGGTGCGCGAGAGCACTCGGGCTCGGAGCGGCACCCGCCTTGCTCATGCTCAGGCTGTTTTCACCCGGAGCCCCCATGTCCTCCCCTCTCATCACGACCTGCCCGGGTACGATCCTCGTGGTCGACGACGACGATCTCTTCCTTCGGGTCTGCACGGCGGTGCTCAAGCGTGCGGGCTTCGCGGTCGAGGGAATCGGTGACCCGCGGCAGGTGGTGGAGCGCCTCAAAGCCGGCCGCTTCGACGCGGTCGTCAGTGACGTGCGCATGCCGAACGTCGACGGAGTCGAGCTGCTGAAGGCGATTCGTGCGTTCGACATCGCGATGCCGGTGGTGCTGATGAGCGGCCACCCGACCGTCGAGACCGCGATGCAGGCGCTCGAGCACCGCGCGCTGCGAATGCTGCAGAAGCCGTTCGAGGTCGACGTGCTCGTCGACGTGGTGACGCAGGCGGTGCGCTCGCGCTCATCGAACGCGCCCGCGCTGCTGCACCAGAAGCTCGACCGCGCGATCGCGACGCTGCACATGGCCTATCAACCCATCGTCGGCACCGCCGAGCGCCGCACGGTGGCGTGGGAGGCGCTGGTGCGCTGCCGCGAGGGCGCGAAAGACCCGATGGAGCTGCTCAAGCTCGCGGAAGAGACCTCACGGCTCCACGAGCTGGGCCGCAAGATTCGCGACACGGTGGCGCGCGACGCGGTGCACCTGCCAGACGACGCGCTGCTCTTCGTGAACGCCCACCCCGCCGATCTCGACGACCCGCACCTCGTCTCGCCCGACGCGCCGCTGTCTCGAATCGCCAGGCGCTGCGTGCTCGAGATCACCGAGCGCGCCAGCCTCGAGGAGATCGACGCGCTGCAGTCGAAGCTGTTCTCGCTGCGCAGCCTGGGGTTCAGGCTGGCCGTCGACGACCTGGGTGCGGGCTACGCGGGCTTGTCGACGTTCGCGGCGGTCGAGCCAGACTTCGTGAAGCTCGACGGGTCGCTCGTGCGCGGGCTCCCGAAGTCGGGGAAGCAACAGCTCGTGGTGGCGTCGATGCTCGAGCTCGCGAAGGAGCTGGGCGCGCAGGTGATCGCCGAAGCCATCGAGACCGAGGCCGAACGCGAGGTCTTGAGCGTGCTCGGCATCGAGTGGATGCAGGGGTACTACTTCGGCCGCCCAGCGCCGCCGTTTCAGTACGCGAACGCGTCGTTGCTGAAGGCGGCGTGATTCGACGAGTCGTGCGGCGCCGAGAACCTCCGAACTTCGAAGCCGAGCGCGAAGTATGGGCATCGTTCGCTCGACCACACCGTTTCAGCGCGCGAATGAGCGGTAGCGATCACTGCGATGACGAGGCGAGGATCTCGGGATTGCAATCTGACAGGCAGCATTTCGCGCCGAACTCCGTTGTGCGCTCGCGAGTCGCTGCGTTCATTCGCACCTTGGTGGTGAACGGCAGCACGGTTTTGGCCAGGAGCACATCAAGGTCTGCGCCTACGACGCGCAGGAGACCGAGACCGTTACGGTGGCCGAGCCCTGAGAGCAAGCTTCGACGGGCTCGAGCGCCGGTGTCGAGAACGTTCGACCGAGCACGGCACCTCTCGCTCCTTCCGGCACGCGCACGAGTCGCTTCTGATGCAGCACGATTCGTCGAGTCAAACTCAGCTCGAGCGCGAAACCTCGTCCTGAGCCATGGCGCTTCGCCAGCTCGCGAGTCATTCGAACGAGAACTGACGCCGGGTGAGGCACCTCACTGCGCGTTCAGCGAACGCATCGGCTGAGCGATCTGTGCTGCGGGCCGTGTGCTGCGATCCTCACCGCCTGGTACGGCTTTTCCATCAATCGGTGAATCCGCGACAGCGAACTCGCCAAGCAGCACCGGCAACACTGCCGCGGTCTGCACGAAGTTCTCATCGAACTTCTCGGGCGGTTCGAGCTGAGCCCAAGCGGAGCGTGCCATCTCGCACCGCACACCCTGACGTCCACTGTGAGGTCACGTCACATCGAGATGGTGTGCAGGCGAAGCGAGTTGATCTTGCCGGCCTGACCGACGGGCGCTCCGAAGACGATGACGATGCGCTCTCCGCGCTTCGCCAGGCCGCGCGCGAGCAGCTCTTCTTCCACGCGGCGAACCATCTCTTCCGACTCCTGCACCGGCTCGAGCACGCGCGGCATCACGCCCCACAGCAGCGACAACCTGCGCCGCACTTCCTGGTTCGGGCTGAACGCGATGATGGGCACCGTCGGGCGGTACCGCGACACCAGCCGCGCGGTGTTGCCCGTCAGCGTGAAGGCGACGATCAACGAGCAGCCGGCTTCGCGCGCGGCGCGGCACGCAACGCCGCAGGTGACGTCGGGGAACTCGGCCGGAATCGTGATGGGCTCGCCGCTACCGATGCGCGGGAACGACTGGCGCATGGCCGACTCTGCGGCCTCGACGATGCGGCTCATCATCTGCACCGACTCGACGGGGTACTCACCCGAGGCCGTCTCGCCCGAGAGCATCACGGCGTCGGTGTTGTCCATCACGGCGTTGGCGACGTCGCTCGCTTCGGCGCGCGTCGGCCGGGGGTGCTCGATCATCGAGTTGAGCATCTGCGTCGCCACGATCACGGGCAGCCCGCGCTGGTTGGCCCGCCGAATGATGTCCTTCTGAATCGCGGGCACCTCTTCTGGAGGGATCTCGACGCCGAGATCGCCGCGCGCCACCATCACGCCGTCGGTCTTCTCGAGAATCGAATCGAGCCGCGCGATGGCCTCGGGCTTCTCGAGCTTCGCGATGATCGGCACCACGCGGCCGGCAGCGAGCATGGCCTCGCGGCACATGTCGATGTCTTCAGGCGTGCGCACGAACGAGAGGGCGACCATGTCCACTCCGGCCTTGAGCCCGAAGATGAGATCTTCGCGGTCTTTCGCCGTGAGCGCGTCGGCTCGCAGCGCGACGCCGGGCAAGTTGATGCCCTTGTTGTTCTTCAGCGTGCCGCCGTGAATCACCTCGGTGCGAATGAGCGACTTCTTGTCGGTCGCCAGCACCTTCAGCTCGAGCAGGCCGTCGTCGAGCAGAATGCGATCGCCCACGTTCACGTCCGACGCGAGGTGCGGGTAGGTCGTCGAGACGAGCTCCTGCGTGCCGAGCACCGACTCGTCGGTGGTGATCGAGATCTCCTTGCCCTCGACGAGCTCGATGGCGCCCTTCTCGAGCTTGCCGGTGCGAATCTTCGGGCCTTGCAGGTCGCCCAGCACCCCGACGGCCTTGCGCACCTTCAGCGACGCCGCGCGCAGCCGGTCGAGCACCGCCTGGTGATCGGCATGAGTGCCGTGGGAGAAGTTGAGACGAGCCACGTCCATGCCGGCGTCCAGGAGCTTCTCGAGCATCTCCTGGCTGGTGCTGGCGGGACCCAAGGTGCAGACGATCTTCGCGCGACGCATGCGCGCGCCTTATCGGAGCAGTGGAACCGAGTCATCAATGAGTCATCACGTAGTGCGTCACGTTCTCGTGGCGTCTCGCGTGTCGGCGCGAAGCTTCACGCGGTGGCGATGATGAACTGCTCGCCTCGCGACCGGGGTGGAGCGAGGCGCAGGCCGGCAGGTGAAGAGCAGACCCACTCAGGGCCAGATGTGCGGCCACGCCTGTGCGTCTCTGACGTGCAGGCCGACCAGACGCGACGGGAGCGCTCGACCAAATCGTGCATCTGAACGCGAGCCGTCGAGCATCGTGAGGCCCGTCTTCACGACGCGCCCCTCGCCGTCACAGAGCATCCACCATCGCCCTCAGCGCCGGAGCAGCGAGTGCAGGTGCTCCTTCTCCCAGGCGATCGCCGCCGGGTACCGGGGGAACGCGCGCTCACGATCTCGGAACGCCTTCGGGTGGTGCACGTGTCGGCCCGAGTCGCGCGCGCTGGGGAAGACCTGGTGGAGCATCTCGTGGAAGACGATGTACTCGACGAAGAAGAGCGGAACGTCGGGGCGGTCGAGCGCGGGGTGCACACGGATCTCCCTCGAGCGATGATCGTACACGCCCAGTCGAATCGACTTTCGGCGCCGCTTGGCCGCGTGACGCCCCCAGCCGATGCGCGCTCGAATCGTGTCCTGGAAATAGAGCGTGTTGAGGCGCGCGAAGATGTCGGCGAGATCGAAGCACTTGCCCCGCGTCGTCAGCGTCGCCGCGCGCCGCGGTTCAGCCCTGATTCGTCCCTGCTTGTCGGCGATGTAGTCGTCGAGCAACTGACCCGCGGCCCGCTTCCCTCGGCCCGCATAGTCGGCGATCGCCTGCACGATGTCGGGAGGCGCCTCGAGGAAGAGGTGGTGAACGCGGAGGCGCAACAGCGGCGGCTCACGCCGAAAGCTGATCATCGTGCTGCGGTTGTCGTGCACCGAGAGCAGCACCTTGACGTCTGCACCCAGCAACGCTGCGACCTGATGGGCCAGCACACGCGCCGCACTCAACGCCTGTTGCCGACTGGGGATCGGCCGCGGCTCGACCGTCTCGGTCAGCTGGTCGGGCGGCACTGGTGGTGACGCCGGCGCCTCGGCAGCGAGCGCAACCGGGGCTTCGCGCAACACCGCGGGCTTGACCGCCGGGGCCCTGAACAGATCGAGCTGCCGCGGTGGCAGTTGCACAGAACCGTTCTAGCGATCGCGAGCCTTTCGCGAAAGCTCCCAGAAATGGCGACGCCCGGTCACCTCTCACGAGGGCCGGGCGTCGTCACATCAGGTTCAGCTCAGCTCAGAGAGCGCGGCCGAAGATGTTGTACAGGCCGCGCATGATCTCCATGTTGCGCACGGTCTCACGAACCTTCGCTTCCCACTCGGCGGCCGTGAAGCCGTCGACGCGCTGATTCAGGTTCTTGGCCTGGTCCCACTTCGCCTTCTGGGCGATGGCGCGGGTGACGATGGCAGCGCCCGTCGACGGGTTCGGGTCGCCAACCTTGCGGAGCGCCGCGTAGATGTAGCCGCCGCCGAACGGGTCAGCGAACTGCACCGTGTCGTAGCCAGCCGCAGGCTCGAGGGCCTCGCCGCTGCCCAGTCGGTACACCTTCGAGAACTCGGCGTACTCGAGGTTGTAGTTCTGGGTGAAGTACGCCATCGAGAACAGCTGCGAGTAGAACCGCGCGCTCCACGTCGACACCGGGTAGACCTTCGACATCGTCATCGGGTTGCCGTTGCCGTCGACCTGCTGAACCGGCGCGACGGGGTAGTTGAACCCGAAGATGTAGTCGTTGGCCTTGATGAACGGCGAGAGCTGAATCGTCGCCGTGCCGTCGGCGTTCTTTCCGAGCATCGGCGCGTAGTAGTCGGCCGTCTCGGTGAAGTAGTTGCCGAAGAGGGGCGCGAGCTCCTTGTTGAACGTGAGGTAGTACGGCAGCGAGTAGCGGAGCGCGTCGGAGCCACGGTCGACACCGAGGAAGTTCGTCTCGCTCGTGATCAGCGCGAGCATGGCAGCGTAGACGTCCCAGAAGTGACCGGCCTCGTTCACGCGGCTGAAGCTGTCGTAGCCGAACGAATCGAACACCGTGAACATCGAGCGGCCCGGGCCACGCGGCACGTAGACGAGGTCGGTGTAGCCGCCCTTGTCGGCGCGAGCGATGTCGGCCTTGAGCGCGGCTTCGGCAACATCCGAGAGGCGGCGGTTGAGCGAGTCACCCGTCGGCAGGTACTCCCACACGCCGTCAGGGCGCTTGCCGTGGTAGCCGGCCGACGGAATCGTCAGCTGCTGCATGAGCAGGTTCGTGGAGTCGACGACCGCCATCGTCCAGTAGTTCTGCCAGATCGGGTCGCCGAGGCCGTAGAGCTCATCAATCTCCTCGGGCGAGAGCTGGTAGTACTTGGTGATGTAATAGATGTTGAAGAGCCACTGCTGGTACACGTTCGGAACGTTGCCGAGGTAGCGGCCGAACTTGCCGGACGCGATCTGCGAGGGCGAGTAGATGAGCCGGTCACGACGGAAGTTCGAGAACACGTACGACTGGTTGAAGCGCTCGATCCACTTCGTCGTCATCTCGTAGACGTCGGCCCCCTGGTCATTGCGGTTGCAGAGCAGGTTCGCGCCGACTTCGTAGTCGGAGCAGAACATGTACGGCACTTCGACCGGCACGTTCTTGCCACCAGCGGCGTTCACGACCGTGCGGCTGCGCTCGATATCGCGCTCACCCAGACCCGAGGCGTTCAGCGCGTAGTTCTTCACCTCCTGGTTGAGGCGGTCGTAGACCTTCTGCATCTCGCTCCACTTGCGGTACGAGCGGTTCTTCATTCGGTTGATGCCCTGGTTCAGGCGATCTTCGAACGAGCCGTTGGCGTCAGCGAAATGGAAGGGCAGCGTCGAGTAGTGGTACTTGTCAGTGTAGAGGTTCGACGCCGGCGTGTAGTGCTCGGTGATCGCCAGCGGAATCTCGACGTGCGCGCCGCGGGCGGTGAAGACCTTGGCGAGGTTGTCGACCTCGAGCGTGACCGCCGTGTTCTGGTAGTCGTTGCGGGTCTCGTTGAAGACCTCGACCCAGCCAGGCTCGAAGCCACCCGAGTAGGCGAACAGAATCGCAGCGTCGTCATACTTGCCCGTGCCGCGGTTCTGCGAGTTCACGCGCGCGCCGTAGTCCATGATCGACGAGTACTGGTACTCGTACATGGCCGCGTCCTGCTGCTTCTCGTTCTGCTTCGCGGCGTCGGCCATGTTCTGCGGAGTGACGGGCAGCACGCGGCGGCCACCAGCGACGACACCGATGGTCTCCTTGCGCAGATCCCAGTACCCCTCCTGGTAGTTCATGGCGTCGGCTGAGGCGATGAAGTTGTGCATCAGGCCGAGGGTGTGGCCGATCTCGTGCTCCGTGACCGAGCGGAAGGCCTCACGACGCAGGTCGTTGTAGACCTCTGCCTTCGCGAGCTTCTTGGCCTCGGCGTCCGTGCAGGCTGACGCGTTCGCGCAGCCCGTGTTGCCCTGGGTCTTGAACTTCGAGATCAGCGAGTTCTGGAGCGCCAGCTTGCGCTTGGCGACGCCGATGTAGTCCTCGTCGGAGTACGAGAACTCGTAGAAGCAGCCAACCGAGGGGTCGACCATGCGCTTGGCCTTCGTGCGCGCTTCCTCGACGGGGTCGATGCCCATCAGAATGTTGCGCGCGACCTCGCGGTAGAACGCCGAGTCGCTCTCGAGACGCTGAGCGAACGCGCGGTTGGGAACGTGACCCAGAACCGCGACGCGCACCTCAGGCAGGTTGATCAGGGTGTCTTCGAGGGCGGGGTTCTCTTTGAGAAGCTGCGCGACGGTCGCCTTCCGATCGCCCTTCAGCAGCGGCAGGCTGCCCTGCTGCTTCCAGGTCGAGAGGAGGTCGGCGAGACGGCCCGTGGGCTTGGCGAACGAGCCATTGGGGCGCGTCGCGTCGGAGATGAGGGGCTGCTGCGCGGTGAACGGGCCGGTGCGCGGCCGGCGCGGGTCGGTCGGGTTCAGGTTCGCGAAGACGTAATCCTTGATGTCCTTGCCGGTGACGAGCTCAGACAGGCTCACCTCACCGTTGACGACATCGACGAGCTGCGCCGACGAACCGGCCCACGTGTCGAGACCCGGGCCGTAGACGTTGGCGACGGCGTTGACGACTTCACCCGTCTCAGGGTCCATCGCCGAGGGGCCGAGGCCGAGCAGACCGCCAGCGTTCTGATCGACGTAGGGCGCCATGTGGTAGCGCAGGTCGCCGAGGCGCGCGTAGGTGCCGGGCTTGCCGCAGGCCGCGGGGGCGCCTTCCTGAACGGGCGACTCGCAGACGTAGAACATCTGCGGCATCGAGGGGTCGTTCCACTCGAGGCCACGCGGAACGGCGACGGCCTTGCGGAACGCGCGATCCCACGACGCTTCGATGGTGTTCTTCTTCTCGAAGCCGTCCTTCTCGGCGTGACGCTGAGCGGCAGCGCCCCAGAGCTCACGAGGGGTGTTGTCGGTCATGTAGTAGACGACCGGCCGCACCTGACGCTGCGTGACGGGAATGGTCTTGTACTGGGGGCGACCGCTCACGGGGTCGACGACCTGCTTGCCCTGGCCGTCCTTCACGAGCTCCTTCGACTTGAGCCAGATGTTGTGGCGCATCGCGAAGAACTGCTGGCCCGTGTACGTGAAGTAGCGGTCCTTGCTGTAGGTGTAGAGCTCGTTCCGGAAGAACCCGAACTTCACCATCATCTTGTCGCTGTAGGTCAGCGGCTCGTAGTCATCGACCCGCGCCTCGTCGACCTTCATGATCGACGTACGGATCTTCATGTTCGAGCTCTCGCAGTCGACGGTGGGGTTGAAGATGCAGTACGGCAGACGGCCGTAGCCCGGGTAGTTGATGGCCGGAGGATCGACGATCGCCTGGGTCGTGAAGTCGAGGTACGAGAGCTTCGCGCCATCAGCGCACTTCAGCGTCGAGTTCGTCCCCTGAACTCCGTTGGAGCAGGCATAGACCATCGACTCGTTGTGAGCGGCCTGATCCTGGTCGGTCACCACGCGCGTCTTGACCACTCCAAAGGCGAAGTCGAACGGACCGGTCGCGCTCTGGTAGTTGAGGATCTGGTTGCTCGACCAGTTCACGCGCATGAACTCGCGCTGGTACCAGGGCCGATCGGCCGTATCCTCGACGAGCACGTTGGTCACTTCGCCGGTCGCCGCGTTGTACTGACGCTGGCGATCGAAGTGGCTCACGATGGGGAAGGCGTAGACAGGGTTGCCCTTGAAGGGCTTGCCATCACGCAGGCGAACGTCGCCGATCTTCGACTTCACGGGGTCGACGCGCGGGTCAGCACCGGGCACCACTTCGTACGAGCGGTAGCCGACCAGCATGTTCTCTTGCACTTCCCAGCGAACCTTCTCGAGCTTGCCGCCCGAGCCAATGACTCCGGGCGCGCCCGGGGTCTTCGGCAGATCGACGACGGTCTCTTTGATGTACCACTGGCCGTCGAGCAGGTCGGTCTTCTTGACGTAGTTCGGCTGCGTGCGGTCGATGAGTTCAGGCTGCGTGCAGCCCACCGCCACGAAGGCGGCGCAGGCTGCGAACAGGGTGCGGAACGAGGGCTTCATGGTTTCTCCGAAAAAGTTCCGTGCGGTCATGGTCAGAACGCCCTTCCGTAGGCGCCGTAGAACGAGCGGGCCATGTCGAGGTCACGAACGGCATCGCGGAAGATCTCCGTCCAGAAGCGGCGGCGGTCTTCGATGATGCGGGGGTTGTTGGCCTGCTCGGCCGCGAGACAGCCGTAGCCCTGAACGACGAGGTAGTCAGGCAGCGGGCAGAGGCCCGGGTTCTGAACCATCAGCAGGATGTCTTGCGTGTGGCGAATGAGCGAGGTCGCCGCCGTGTCGGGGCACGTCTGACCGACTGGGCACGCGGGACGAACGGCGACGTAGCGAGCGCCGGTCGTCACGTCAGGCACCTCGACCATTTCGTAGCCGGGCGCGACCGTGAAGTCTTCGTTGCCACCCACGCGGTAGATCTGGTTCGTCTTCGCGTAGTCGAGATCGAAGTTGGTGCGGAAGAGCGCCATGCCGAGGAACAGCGAGTAGATGCGGCTCGTGAACGTGAGCTGAATGTTCGCGGGCGCGGGGTTCTGGCCAGCCGTGAAGCAGGTGGGCGGCCGGTTGTTGCCCGTGCAACGACCCGGCTGCTGCGGCGGGTAGTTGAAGTTCGAGAAGATGTCCGAGCCGTTGACGTACACGCGCCAGAAGAGACCGAGGTCATCGGTGATCTCGCCGCGGTCGTTGGTGCGCTTGAAGGCCGTCGGGCGAACCTTGAGCTCGTCATTGCCCCAGAGCGCGCCGAAGGTGTCGGTCATCTCGTCCTTGAAGAGCAGGTAGTACGGCACGTTGAACCGGTTCTGGTCGGAGTCCGTGTCGAGGCCCTGCACGTCGATCTGCGGGATGACTGCGGCGAACATCGCGCCGATCTGGTCGTTGTAGTGACCCGCTTCGCTCATGCGCTGGAAGAAGCCGAAGCCGCTCTTGAAGTCGTAGCGGCTGTACATGCGGCGGCCGAGACCGCGCGGCATGGTGGCGAAGTCCTGGGCGCCCAGACGCGAGCTGTAGAGTTCCTGGTACTTCGCGCGGCCGGCGGCGGTGAGGGCGTCGAAGTCGTCACCTTCGCTGATGACGTCCCAACGCGCGCCGGTGGTACGGAGCGTGCGGAACATGAACAGACCGAACGGCGGCACGCTCATCACGTTGAGGTGCTGGTTGATGCCGTCGATGACGCCGATCGTCCACAGGTCCTGCAGGACGGGGTCGACGCGGTAGGTGAGGCGCTGCTCCTGGTTGCGGTCAGGCTGGCGGTAGAGCTCCAGCATGTAGTGCTTGTAGGAGTTGGCGACGTTGATGAATGTGCCGTACGCCGAGTTGATCGCGCCGTTGCCGCTGAAGAAGGCGCTGTCGCGGCGGAAGTGCGAGTCGACGTAGTAGTTCCAGTAGTCCTCGAGGTGGGTGCGGGTCTGCTCGTAGTAGTCGGCGCCGCGATCGAAGCGGTAGCACGACTGCACCGGGCCATCGGCCGACTCGTCTGAGCAGAACATGTAGGGCACGCGCAGGAGCGAGGTGCCGATCATGCCGTTCGCGCGGTCGGGGTCGTTCGCCAGCGAGGGGTCGCCGTTGAGGATCTCGCGCACGCGCTCCTCATCCTTGCGAACCTCTTCGTACTTCACGAGCTTGCGGTCCTTCAGCTTCTCGATGCCGTTGTCGATGACCGCGCTGATGTTGGTCGCGGGGCCCTCGCCGAAGTGAAGCGGCGCGAGGCTGTAGTGGAAGCGCTCGGTGTAGTTGCGAACGTTGGGGTTGGTGTGGGTGACGTTCACGAGCGGCAGATCGACCGCCGCGCCGCTGATGGTCATCTGGGCGCCGTCGGAGCCGCGGAACTGCATGCTGTCACGGCGCGCCGAGTTGAACACTTCGACATACGAGGTGTCGGTCGTGGCCGCGCCAGTGGAGCCCGGCTTCGCGACGGCGGTGTAGGCGAAGATGATCGCCGCTTCGTCGTACTTCCCGAGGCCGCTCCAGTCGGTGAAGATCTTCCCGGCGTAGTCCATGATCGACGAGTACTCGTAGTTGTGCATGCTCGCGAGGCGCTGCGACTCGGTGCCTTCGGCAGCCAGCTTGAGGTCGTTGGGCGTGCGGGGAATGACGGGCTGACCGTTCTGCTGCACGGTGATGCTCGCCTTGCGCAGCGGCCAGTACTCGTCGAAGAAGTTCACCGCGTCGAACGAGCCCTGGAAGTTGTGGCGCAGGTTGAGCGTGTGACCCATCTCGTGGAGTGACGTCGACAGCCACACCTGCTGGCGCACGTACTTCGCGATGCCATCGTTGGCGAGGCGGGTCGCCTCGTCGTCGGTGCAGGCGGTGGGGGTGCCGCACTTCGGGTTGCCCTTCGACTTGATCTCGGTGCGCTGCTCGTCGCGCTTGGCGAGGAGCTCGTTGGCGACGCCCGCGAGGGTGCGGTCGAAGAACTCGGCCATGTAGATGTTGTTCTTCGAGAAGAACTCGATGCGCTTCTTCTTCCAGTCGTAGACCGACTGGTAGTTCGTCAGCGCGATGCGGGCCATGTCGCGGCGGAAGGCGGCATCAGTCTTGGCGCGCTCCTGGGCGAACGGAGGCAGCAGGTTGACGATGTCGTCTCCAACCTCGGGGTTGTCGATGACGGCGGCCTCGAGATCGGGGTGCTTCTTCAGCACTTCGGCAGCCACGCGCATCTCGTTACGGGTCGCCTTGGGCAGGCCGCCCGAGGCCTTCAGGGTGCCGAGCAGGCGGGCAACGCGAGGTGACGGCCGCTCAAACGCGCCCTGGGTCTCGACGTTGCGCTGCGGAATGCCCTGCAGTTCGGACTGAATCGTCGCGTTCTGCTTGTTGACGTTCGCGATGTTGTAGACCGGGTTCTGCTTGATGAAGTTGGAGACGTCGCGACCCGAGATGTACTCGGTGAGGTTCTTCTCGCCGGCCTGGAGCAGAATCCAGTCGGTGACAGAGCGGCCGTAGAGGTCGACACCCCAGAGATAGGTGTTCGAGTTACCCGAGATGACCTCACCCGTCTCAGGGTCGGCAGAGCTGGGGCCATAGCCCAGCAGACCGTTGGCGACGGGCTCGGCGACCGTGTTCATGAAGCTGTAGCGCAGGTCGCCGAACTTGGGCGAGAAGCCCTCGGCGCCGCACTCCTTGGGGTTGCCCTTCTTCACCGGGTTGTCGCAGAGGAAGTAGACCTGCTCCTTGACGTCTTCGGGCTTCACGTTGCGAACGGCGGCAACGGCGCGCTTGAAGGCGCGGTCGTAGTCGCGGGCGATGCGCTGGCCGGGCTCGATGAACTCGTCGTAACGCTCCTGGCCACCCATGCGGTCGGCGCGGGAGAAGTAGTAGACGATCGGCTTGACCTTGCGCTGCGCAGCGTCGATCGGCTTGGTGACATCGGGAACGCCAGCACCGTCCTTCTGGAAGTACTCCTCCCACATGCGGTGGCGCTGACCGATGAGAATGCGCGACGACTCGATGGCGCCGAACTTCCGGTCCCAGTTGAGGCGCTCGGTGCGGAAGACACCGAAGAGCGACATCATGTCGTTCGGGTAGAGCAGCGGCTCGTAGTCACGCACGCGCTTCAGGTCGACCTTCGACACCGAGATGCGCATCTTGATCTCCGACGAGCTGCAGTCGTAGATGCCTTCGGCGAAGTAGCAGAGGGGAATCGAGCCGTAGCCCTCGAAGTACGTGGTGTCGGGAACGGCGATGTAGCGGCCCGTCACGTCGAAGTACTTGAGCTTGCGCGCGTCGCCTTCACCCTCGTACTCGAAGCTCGGCCAGTCCTGCGGGTCTTCGGTCTTCTCGTTGGGCTGAATCCAGTTCGAGCTCGTCGAGCTGCCGGCCGGGTTCTGAACGGTGCCCC
Source organism: Myxococcaceae bacterium (assembly GCA_040275325.1). Taxonomy (GTDB): domain Bacteria; phylum Myxococcota; class Myxococcia; order Myxococcales; family Myxococcaceae; genus Xiheimicrobium. The sequence goes on from JBEOKA010000536.1 coordinate 16,672, forward strand.
AGTTCATGCCCGAGAGGGTGTTGAGCACGTTGCTGGCCCAGTTCACGCGAATGAACTCGCGCTGGTTCCAGTAGCGGTCCGAGGTGTTCTCGGAGATGACGTTGGTCTGCTCACCAGTCGCCGGGTTGTAGCCACGCTGAATGTCGAAGTGGCTGGTGATGGGGAAGGCGACGACGGGCGCGCCGTAGTACTTCTGGCCGCCCGTGCACTTGCCGTCACGGTCGCAGTACTTCCCGGTGGTGCCCGAGACGATCGACGTCTTGTCGACGTTGGGCTCGATGCCGAGCATGTACGGGTACGAACGGTAGCCGACCAGGTGGTTCTCCTGGATCTCGAACACCAGCTTCTCCATGTTTCCCGTCTGACCGGGATAGGTGAACTGGGTGTTGTGCGGCGTGTACGTGACGGAGTTGCGGAAGTACCACTCGCCATCGAGCAGGTCGCTCTTCCGCATGACGTTCGGCTGCACGCGGTTCACGTCGCCGTTGCTCTGTGCACAGGCAGCGGCAAACAGCGCGAGGGCGGCCGCGGCCAGCCTCCGAGCCCAGGGTGACTGCTGATTCATGATGCCTCCGTGACGGTTCGACTTCAGGTTCGACAGGTTGGAGTTCGACATGGGTGATCTCAGTAGGCCGCGCCGAGCGAGACGATGAAGCTGGTGTTGTTGGTGGCCGAGTCGGTGATGGAGCCGATGGGGAAGCGCGGCACCCACTTGTCACCCTGACGCATCATGGGCGACTGAAGAGTGAAGACGTAGAAGTCGAGGTTGTAGTGCTCGTTGAGCTGGTAGCTGGCCCCGATGAAGGCGCGGGTCACGTCACCACCACGGCTTCCGATTCCCGCGACACCATCGCCGGTCGAGCTGCTGGCCTTGGGCAGGTAGGGATCGTTCGGGTCGAGCACCGCGGCCTGGTTGAACGAGCGCGTGTACGAGTAGCCCGCGAACATGAGCAGGTTGCCGCCCGTACGCCAGTTGACCGAGCCGCCGACCGTGCCCGCGAACGCCGGGTTCATGCCGTTGACGACGGCCCACGTCTCGTCGGGCCGGCCGATGACGATCTGGTTGCCCAGCGCATCACGGTTGCCGGGGGCGTTCGCCGGCATGTTGCGAACACCGTTTACCGGCTGCGTGAAGAACCCGTAGCTGCCCGAGAGCGTGAGGCGGAAGTCGAAGCCACCTTCGCCAACCTTCACCGAGCGCGTTGCGGCCGCGCCGACGCCGATGGTGGTGATGAGGCCAGCGGTGAAGGACTCCTGCGAGGTAGGAATGACAGCCGAGAGTGACGGGGTCACGGCGATGCCGGTCACGGCCTTGTCGCGGAAGAGCGCGGGAGCAACGACGCTGAGGCGCGTGTCCTGGGGGAAGAAGCGGCGGCCGTTTGGCGTGTCAGGCAGCGTGTACTCGTAGAAGGCCGAGACGCGGGCCGAGGCGGCCATGCGAATGCCCTTGATGCCGAAGAGATACGTCGCCGAGATGCTCGGAGCGCCGACGAGCGACGCATACTGCTGCGAGTTCACGAACGTGCCCGTGCCCAGGTAGTGATCGAGGCCGAACGCGAACTGAAAGCCTGACTGGTTCGCCTGCTCTTCGGGCGTACGCGCCTGCACGGCGTTGGCGATGGCGTTCTGCGGCTGGGGCTGCGCAGCGGCGGCCTTCGGGTCTTTCGCGGCGGCCTTGTCGTCCTTCTTCTCGTCCTTCGACTCGGTCGAGGTGGTGGTCGTGGTCGTCGTCTGCTGGGCCTGCTCGGAATTCTCAGGCTGGGCGGAGGTTGGAGCAGCGTCGGCCAGCGCGATGGCAGGCACGAGCGCAGCGGTGAGCACGGCTGAGAGAAGACGCTTCACGCAGACCTCCGGGTGTTGCGGGCGGGGCTGGGGGCAACTTCCGTACCCAGGCACCGTTGAGTCGTTTCGCCAGTCAAAACAGGGACTTTCGCCTCAATTGCACCCCGCTGCCCTGCGTCGGGTCTGGCAGTGAGGCGGCCAGCCGTTAGCGATCGGGTCAGCTGAAGTCGGCAATTCGACAACAAATCGGCACCCCTGAGTGTCGTAGGCACAGGTATGGAAAGCCGCGGCGGCCTAGCACACGTGTCAAACGTGGATCAATCTGGGCCGTGTGCCGGGGTGTGTCATCGGGGCACGATCCGCGTTACGGAGCCGATCATGGCCGACTCCACGGCGGACATTTCGGTGTTCCAGAACATGGTCGAGGTCGCCTCGGCGACGGTGCGCACCTACGACGGAGACTCGCTCGAGGTGCAGGGCGGCGCGTGGCTGGCGCCCGAAGAGGTGCTGCGTACGACCAACGAGATCGAGCGGCTGCGGGCCCGGGCGGCGGAACAGGACGCGCTGCCGAAGGTGCTTCCGGTGCTCGTCTG
>JBEOKA010000537.1:0-9479 GCA_040275325.1 Myxococcaceae bacterium
CCGCGTCGGCGGTCGCTTCCGCGCACACCTCGGCTTTGCCTTCACGACGCACCACAGGGCGAACCCTACAGCGCGGCCGTCATCAGCCGCCGAGAATGCGACGCGCGTCGACGGTCGACTGCAGGGGCTCCTTGCCGGCTTCCCACGGCAGTGACTGCAACGCCCGGCGCTGGGCGCTCGGGTTCGGCTTCGTGTCGCTCGGCAAATCGCCGATGGCCTTCTTGAGCGTGCGGTATGTGGCGTCGCCGGTGCGGTCGCCGTCAGACAGGCGCTTCTTGAGCTCACCCAGCAGCACGTCGTCGTTCATCAGCAGTGGGTACTGCGTCGCGTTGCCCGTGACGGCCTGCTGCACCACGGCGACCGAGTCGTTGCACACGCCGGTGATGCCGTAGCCGTCGGCGTAGAGGTCGAGCCGCTTCGCTGCGTCCTCCACCACGTCGGTGAAGGCGCCCGCGACCGAGAGCGCTTTGAGCGCGTCTTTGCCACCGATGGTGGGGCTCGAGGCGCGGCCCAGCCACTCACTGTCGGCGTGCACCTCGGCGGGGAAGAAGCCAGTGCCGCTGACGCCCTGGTAGAAGCGCGTCGTCGCGTCGAGCTTCGGCCCCTGCGCGTTCGGCCCCGATTTGATCGACACCATCATCTCGGAGTGCGCCGCGGGAACGACCGCCTCTTTGCCCGAGGCGTCCTTGATGCCGGTCTTCACCATGAGCGGCGCGGCGACGTCGACGAACTGCGGCGGGTTGGTGCCGGGCACCGCGGTCTTCAGTGCCGCGAAGTTGGCGACGCGCGAGTCGAAGCGCACCGAGACGTCGTAGCCGGCCTTCTCGAGCGCGCCGGCGAAGTCCTCCATGCGCGTGTACGACTTGCCATTGAAGGCGACCTCGAACTTCTGATCAGCCGGCGCGGTCGGGTTGCGCGAGAGGCGTTGGAAGATTTCGGAGAACACGCAGTTCTGCTTCACCTTCGCGTCGGGCACGTTGCTCGCGACATCGCCAGTGTAGAGACCGGGAGCGACCTCTTTCAGCTCCGACTTCGGGCGCGGGTACGAGACCGAGTCGATGTTCGCCAGGTCGAACTTCTGGGGCAGCAGGTCCTTGCGGGGCTCGGGGTTCTTCACCTTGCCTGCGCGGTACGCCTGGTTCAGCGCGCCGATGCCGCCCGACATCTGCTGTGGCGTCACCTCGAGCGCGTTCGTCAACGCAGCGGGGTTCGCCTTCACCGCCGCGACGACGGTGGGCGGAATGGCGATGCCGGTCTGCTTCTGGAACTGCTCGAGGATCTTCCCCGTCGCCGCCGCGCCCTGCGGAGAGTTCGACAAGCCAGCGAGCACCTGCGGGAGTCCGACGAGCGCAGGGTACCGGCCGGGCACGAGGTCGTACGGGCCTGACTTCACGCCTCCAAGCGCCTGCGCGACTCGACCGGTGACGGCGCCAGCGACGTTTCGGAAGCCGTCACTCGCGGGCTTTGGAGCAGGGCCGGTCGTTCCCCACGCGACGGGGGCAGCTGGCGTCGCGGGCGCGGCAGGAGCAGCGGGGGTCGCAGGCGCGGTGTTCGTGGCCGGCGTGGTGGGGATCGTCGGGGCGTTCGGGTTGTTGCGAAGGGGAGCAGGCATCAGAGCGCGACCTCGTAGGGGAAACGGATGTGGAATTTCAAGAAGGCAAAGAACGAGAGCCAGACGGTGCGCTCGATGGGCAGCACGTCGAAGAAGGCTCCGAGCCGCTGGGGAATGTACGCCTGCGCGCCGCCGCCGATGCTGATCAGCGCCGTACGCGTGACGTTGAGCAGGAGCGTCGTCTGCAGCTCGACGCCCGGCCGCAGGAAGAACGTCTTGGGAATGCCCGCGAGCTCGGCGCCGGCGATGTTCGAGTAGATGTACATCGCGGTGAGCAGCAGGCTCGCGTCGAGGTTGAAGCGACCGCGGCTCTGGTTCCAGCTGCGCTCCGACTTCTGTCCGGTCGTCACCAGCGTGAGGCCCAGCGGCTTCCACGTCGCGCCGAACAGGCCCACGCCGTTGAGCGCGTCGATGCTCGGCGAGATGTAGAGGGTCGACGGAATGAAGATGCTCGGGCCGACTTTGAGCTCGGTGATCTTGTCCGCCTGCCCGCGATAGTTCGCCGGAATGCGGTCGCGGTTCTGGTTGATCCAGTCCTTGTCGATGATGGCGTGCAGGTTGAACGCGAGCGCGAAGTGCGGAACGGCGCCGCGGTTCTCGAGCAGCGGGCCATAGAACCAGAACGCCTCGGGCCCGATGCCGAAGTCGGCGGGCACCGTCACCTTGCCGGCCAGCGCGGTGGAAGAGAGGGCCAGCACGGCGCCCAGGACCAGACGGCGAATCACGTGGAGCATCACACCCCCGGTGGGCACACTGCGCAATGACGGCCCATGACGCAGTGCGAGTGGAACAGATTCATCCAGTTGGGTGCGGGCTGACCTTCTGCTCGTACCGCCCACGGGCGTCGTGCTCGGACCTCGTAGCGAATTCCCCGCCACGCACCGGCAAGGCACCTGGAAGCGAAGGGTGGGCAGTGGGCTCCGAAGCATCGAGTGGCTCGAATCACGATGGAACGACGCAGACTCCGTGCCCCCACCACCGAGGGGCAGGCCATTCAGCTCGACCTCCGCAACGCCGCGCCGTTCGCTGATGCGGAAAGCGTCCTGCCTGGTCGACGTGAAGCGGCATCGCAACAACTCGACGGTCGCTCCGAGGAGCACCGCAGCCACCGTCAGTCGAGTCATCGACGCTGCCACCGGGAATCACGTGGAGCATCCGAGCCCCGCCGGGCACACTGCGCAACGACGTGCCCATGACGGAGGTCGCCGTGAACACGCTCATCAAGCAAGTGCTGGCCGCGCGAAAAGCGCACGGCCTGACGCTGAAGCGCGCCGAGGACTATTTGACCTACGACGAGAGCCTGGCGCGCGTGGCGAAGACGCTGGGGCTCGCGCCACACGTGACCCGGCCGAACATCGTCGTCGACGTCGGGAACGAGCTGTCGAGGTCGCTGCCCATCTCGCGCTCGCTGGTGATGGTCGCGTTCCTCGATGGCTATGCGCTCGCGAAGCAGGTCGATGGCACGAAGCGCTCGGCTCCAAAGGTGATGCAGTCGGCTTCGGCAGTGACCCGCTTCGTGCGTGCCGCCGCGCGCTCTGGGCCAGCGCTGCTCTCGGGGCCGCACGGCGAGACGGCGAAGACGCTCATCGAAGACTTCGCGCCCGAAGGCGACGAGGCCGCCGTGCAGGGCATGGCGAACGGCATGGCGTGCGGCGTGCTGCTGTACCAGTACGAACACGAGCTGGTGGTGCCGGGCTTCGAGGCGCTTTCGCCGACCAGGAAGGCGAAGCCCGCGAAGCCGTCGAGCATCGAGGTCGAACTGCCGAAGGCGCTGCTCGACGGCGTGCTGGCGGCTCCCGACGACGATGCACCGCGGCTCGTCGCGGCAGATTGGCTCTCGGAGCGCGGCGACCCGCTCGGCGAGTTCATTCAGGTGCAGTGCGCGCTCGGGCGCGGCCGCTTCGGCGCTGGCGGGAAGTGGGTTCAATCCGCGAAGAGTTCGCTCCCCTTCGAGACGCGCGAGCAACTCGAGGCGCGTGAACAGGAGCTGCTCAAGCTGTACGAGAAGCGCTGGGTGGCACCGCTTCGAAGCGCGATTCGGCAGTGGGGCTTTCGCCGCGGTTTCGTGAACGACGTCATCGCCGACGTCGCGAAGTTCGCTGCCGCCTCGGGCACGACACTCGCCCGCACACCGCTCGAGAAGGCGAAGCTGACGGGGCTTCAGCGCGAGCAACTGCCGGCCATCATCAGGGCGCCGGCGCACCCGACCGTCGACTTCATCGACCTGGCCGCGAATCGCATCGACGACCGCTGCGCTGCGCTGTTGTCGGCTTCGCTGCTCTCGAAGGTGACGAAGCTGAACCTCGAGATGAACCCGCTGGGCCCGAAGTGCTTCGGCGAGCTGTCGAATCACCACGCGCTGAAGCGGCTGCTGCTCTCGCGGCTCGAGGTCAACGCGGACGACTTCGCGCAACTGTCACGGGCTCCGTTCTGGAGGTCGCTCACCGGGCTCTTCCTCGGCCGCTGCGAGCTCGACCGTGGGCGGGTGGCCGAGGTCATCAACGCGGCGCCGAAGCTCGAGTGGCTGTGCGTGCCCCAGCTGACCGACGAGGACGTGCTCTCGGTGGCGAAGGCGCACCCGAAGCTGCAGTTCCTCTCCATCGCGGTGGCGACGGTGAAGGACTCGACGGTGCCCAAGCTGCTCGAGCTGTTGCCCGGGCTCATCGGCCTGCAGGTGCCGCATGGCGTGTCTGCGAAGACGAAGGCGCTCGTCGAGCAGCGACTTCCCACCAACCGCTACGTCGACTTGTTCGGCTGATCAGCCACCTTCATCGCCACGTCGAAGCCGAACACCGCGCCGCCACCATCACGCTGCCGCGCCCACACCGTGCCGCCGTGCGCCTGCGCGATGCGCTTCACCAACGCGAGGCCGAGCCCCAGCCCCTCTGACGTTCCGTTCTCGTCGGTCTTGCGCTGGAACTTCTGGAACAGCGCCGCCTCGCCACCTTCGGGAAGGCCCGGGCCTCGGTCGAGCACGTCGAACGACACCTTCTCGGCCTTGATGACGACCCGCAGCGCCTCGACGCCCTTGCCGTGCTTCTTCGCGTTGTCGAGCAGGTTGGCGATGGCGCGCTGGAGCAATGTCGCGTCACCCGTGAGCCGGTCTCCGTCACCTTCGATCTGCGCGACCATCGGCAAGAGCCCGGCGCGCTCGACGGCGCGGGTCACCACGTCACGCACCGAGAGCTCGCGCATCGTCAGCACACCGAAGTCGAGGCGTGAGCTGGCGAGCAGCTGACCGACCAGCGCGTCCATGTCCTCCACTTCGCGATCGAGGTCGTCGTACGTCTTCGGCGTCGCGCCGGTGTCGCGGGCGATCTCCGAGACGATGCGCATGCGGGCCAACGGCGTGCGCAGCTCGTGCGAGACGGCGGCGAGCAACTCGCGTTGATCAGCCAACTGCTTCTCGATGCGCGTGGCCATGTCGTTCACGGCGTCGGCGACGACCCCGAGCTCGTCGGGCTCGTGACACGACAGCTCTGCGCGAGCCGAGAGGTCTCCGGTGCCGATGCGCTTCACCACCTGCGTCAGGTCGTCGAGCGGCCGCGCGAGGCGCCGCGCCACCTTGCCCGAGGCGAGCCACAACACGCCGATGGCGATGGCGAACCCGAGGCCGAAGCGCCACGCGTGCGGGCCTCCACGCGGGTCACACACCCGCACGAGGCCGAGCGTCGTGCCGTTGCGCACCACGGGAATCTCGTACGCGCGTCGGCCGCAGGGCTCTCCGAGGCCACCGAGCGATGAGCCGCTCGCGTCGAACAGCTCGAGGTTCATCTCGAGGGTCGTCGCGGTCTCTTTGGCGAAGCTCTGCCGCGCGACCGGGTCGTCCCACTGACGCGCGAACTGCGTGCCCACCCAGGCGAGGCCACGGTTCACCTGCTGGCGCCACTCGGGCTCGGGGCCCAGCACCATGAACACGAACGACGTCAGCAGCATCGTCGCCACGATGCCGCCCGCGAACCACGCGAAGATTCTTCGGTGCAGCCGCACGCGAACGAACCGGCCCACCAGGCCCATTCTCGGTCTTCGATGTGCGTGAAAAGGCCTCACGACTCAGTCCTTCGTCAGCACGTAGCCGACTCCACGAACCGTCTTGATCAACTTCGGTGGGTCATCACCGAGCTTCTGACGCAGGTGGCTGATGTGCACGTCGACCGTGCGCTCGCCCACCACGACGTCGCCGCGACCCGCCTCCGACAACAGCGCATCACGCGGCACCACCCGCCCCGCGCGGCGCATGAGCGCGACGAGAATGTCGAACTCGATGCCGGTGAGGTCGGCCACTTTGCCCTCGACGGTCGCGGTGCGCGCGGGCACGTCGACGACGATGTTGCTGACCTGCAGCTGCTCGTTCACCACCTCGGGCCGCGAGCGGCGCAGCACCGCCCGCAGCCGCGCGAGCAGCTCACGCGGAGAGAACGGCTTGCCCACGTAGTCGTCGGCGCCAATCTCGAGGCCCACCACGCGGTCGGTCTCGTCGCCCCGCGCCGTGAGCATGATGACGGGCACGTTCGACTTCGCGCGAATGCGCTTGCAGACCTCGAGCCCGTCCATGCCGGGCATCATCACGTCGAGCAGCACCGCGTCCCACGCGCCCTGCTCGAGCATCGCCAGGCCTTTGGGGCCGTCGGGGGCGTGGGCGAGCGTCACGCCGTTCTGCCCCATGTAGCTCTGCAGCAGCTCGGGCAGCCGCGCGTCGTCGTCGATGAGCAGAACTCGGGAGGCCATGGTGTTCGTTCTCTGTGCTGGAGGGCGCATCGAGCATGCAGCACCCGATGCGCCCCCGCTATTTTGCTGGGCGCGCTCGCCCTGCTCCTCGGACTGACTGCGTCCTCGAAGCGCTCGCCAGCGCCGGTTCCTGGGCGCGCTCGCCCTGCTTCGCGGACACACTTCGTCCGCGAAGCGCTCGCCAGCGCCGGTTGCCAGCTATTGCCCAGCCTGCGTCCTCGAAGCGCTCGCCAGCGCGGGTTCCTGGGCGCCAGCGCCGGTTGCCAGCTACTGCGCAGCCTGAGGAGCCGCCTGCTGCTGCACGGCCGCGGGAATCACGATGGTCTGCGGCTGCACGGCGGGCGCCTGCTGCGCGCCCGGCATGATGACGTAGATCTGCGGAGCCGGAGCCACGGCCGGCGCGGGCGACTGCACCACCACCGTCTGCGGCTGCGCGACCGGCGCGGCCTGCTTCACCTCGGAGCGCTCCTCGAAGCGATTGCCCCACCGCTCGTCTTGAAACCGCCCGTCATGCCAGCCGCCCATCTGCTGCCCATGACACCCGCCGTGCGCGCGCCAATGTGCCGCGCGAGCGAACGCCGAGCCGTACCCACCAACCACGCCGAGTGCCAACAACCCCATCAGTGCGAAACGCATGTGTGTGTTCCTTTCGATTCAAACGTGAACGGCTTCAGACGCTGACGGTCGACGGGCCACCCATCGGGCCGTGGTGGTGATGCGAGAACCGGCCACCCCAGTGACCGCCGTGCATGCGACCAGGCCCGAACTCGATGAGGTCGGCGAGCACCGCGCGCTGCTGCGGGTTCAGCGCCTCGTGAATCGCCTGCATCTTCTCCTTCAGCGTCTTCTTCACCTCGTCGACCGTCGCCTGCTGCTTCTCGAACGCGGCGTTGACGGCCTCGTTGTCGAAGGCCTCGCTGCGCATCGCCTTCGCGTACTCACTGCGAGCGCGGAAGAGCTCCTGGCGCGCGTCCCACATCACGCGCTGCGCCTGATCAGCCGCTTCGAGAATCACCTTCTCCTGGCCGGGCGTGGTGTCGAGCCGCTGAAAGAGCCGGCGCATCATGTAGCGTCCCCAGCCGCCGCCCCGAAAACCGCCGTGGCCATGACGACCCCAGCGCGCCACTTTGATCAACCCGATGAGGCTCAGCGTTCCAACGATGAAACCGAACATGAGTACCGTTCCCTTTCGTCGCCGAGCCATCAGTGGCTCGTTGCGTGTCGGAACAGTAGGAATCGAGTGTGAAGCGTCAGAGGTGCTCGCGGTGAAGAAACATGAAGGCACGCCGTCCATGTGCGCATCTCTCGGCTTTGGTCATGGGCCGCAGTGCTTCCGGGTGGTTGTGATGCGAGCGCTCCTCTTGGTGGTGATGGTGGGCGGCGTGGCCAGCGCGCAGGAGTTCTCTCCCCCGCCGATGGTGCAGGCCGACACGGTCGACCCGAACCAGGGCCGCGAGCTGCAACCGCCCGTCATCGCGAACGCGCCGCTCGACCCGAACACGCTCACGCCTGCGCCGCAGTCGTTGCCCACGCAGCCCTCGGGCACGTTGCAGCCGCAAGCCCCGCAGGCGCCCCAGCCGAACTACCAGCTGCCGCAACAGCAGAACGGTCAACAGCAGCCGGGCACCGTGCAGCGCGCCGAGCCCGTCGCCAACCCGCGCTTCGTGCGCATCGGCATGTCGGCGTTGCTCGGCGCCGGCTTCGGAACGGTGACGTCGATCATCGGCGGTTTCGTCGGCGGCGAGTACCTGCGGCCGGGCATCACGTCGATCGGCAACATCTGGACGGGCGGCGCCATCGGCTTCGCGGTCGGAGCGCCCATCGGCGTGCTCGTGTCGGGGCTGCTCTTTCGCGGCGACGCGCCCTGGTACGCGCCGATTCTCGGAGACCTCGTCGGCGCTGCAGTCGGTGCCGGAGCCGTCGCGCTCGCGGGCCCCGATGCGCTCTCGGCGACGTTCGTGTTGCCGCTGCTGGGCTCCATCATCGGGTACGAGGTGGGCTCGGCCGACGACGCGACGGCGGCTCCGATGGTGACGGTGCTGCCCGGCAAAAGTGGCGCCATCGTCGGTGTGACGGGCCGCTTCTGACGCACGCGTGAGAGACTCGCCGCATCTGCCATGGTGCTCTCTCTTCTGAACCTCGTCGTGTTCGCTGCAGCCCCCGCCCTGCCCCAACACGCCGTCGGGGCCGCGTTCATCTCTCGTGAGACGAAGACCGAAGTCGAGCTCACGCTGCGGTTCGACCAGGCCGTCGTGACAGACGCTCCTGCCCTTCCCGAGGGAAAGGCCGCGCTCTCGTTCAAGCCGAAGGTGGCGGTCGAGCACGAGGTGTGGCTCTGGGACTCGGCGGGGAAGCTGATCAACCTGGGGAAGCCGTCGTTCACCTTCCGGTTCAGCTGCGAGAACGACGCTGGCCTTCGCGCGCAGGCTGTCGCGAAGGTGATGGTGAAGAAGGGTCAACTGCCGCGCGCACTCTCGCCAGTGAACAACGCGTGGAAGGTGGTCGGCTTCGCGGTCGTCGGCGCACCCGTGCCCCGGCCTGCGCTCACCACGAAGGAGCCGCAAACGATTCACTTCGTCGCCGACCTCGATGGAGACGGAACGGTCGATGCGCGGCTCTCGGGAAGCCAGGATGACGCGATGAACTGCGGCGAGCCCGAGAAGCACGGCGCGCAGTGGTCGGTCGACCTCGAGGGCGAGACGAAGCGCATGGCTCTGCGTTGCTGCGGGCCTTGAAGCTAGAGTCAGCGGCCGATGAAGCTCTCTTCGGCGGTTGGCCTGATCAGCGCGACGCTCGTCGTCAGCTGCGCGAACGTTCCCGAGGGCGTGCTGTTCAGGTGTGCTGCTGACGATTCGTGTCCGTCGTCGAACCAGCGGTGCGTGACGTTCGATGAAGGGAAGTACTGCGTCGCGCTCGACGCGGGCTCGACCGGTGGCGGTGCTGCCGGTGGAGCGAGCGCTGGCGGGATGTCGGCGGGCGGCGCGGCGTCTGCTGGCGGCAGTACATCGGCCGGTGGAACGGCGAGCGCCGGTGGAACTGCGAGCGCCGGTGGAACTGCGAGCGCGGGAGGAACTGCGAGCGCCGGTGGAACTGCGAGCGCCGGTGGAACTGCGAGCGCCGGTGGAACTGCGAGCGCCGG
>JBEOKA010000538.1:0-5105 GCA_040275325.1 Myxococcaceae bacterium
CTCAGCCTTCTCCGCCGCCTCGCGCTCAGCCTTCTCCGCCGCCTCGCGCTCAGCCCTCTCTGCCGCTTCGCGTTCAGCCTTCTCCGCCGCTTCCTTCTCGGCCTTCTTCTGAGCCTTCTTCGCGGCCTTTTCTGCTGCTGCGCGCTCCTGAAGCGCCTCCTCATGCGCCTTCGCTTCCGCAGCCTCACGCTCCGCCTTCTGGGCAGCGGCCGCCTCGGCATCACCCTGACTCGGCCGCGGAATCGTGAATCCGACCGCCGAGGGCGCCTGAGTGGTGATCGTGTAGCTGAAACCACCCGACGCCGGCGCCGCCGGAGTCGAACTCACGAACGCATACGAGCCGCTCCACGCGGGCGAAAGCACCGGCTGGGCGACAGGAGCAGGCCGTTTGTTCGGCGCGCCTTCACGAGGAGGCAGTCCGATCTTGGCGTCGTACGTCGCGCGACGCTCTTCATCGAGCAGCACCTCGAGGGCTTCCTTCAGCCGGGTTCGCAGGGCCCGCGCGCGGCCCTCATCAATCAGGCCATAGAGCGCGACCTGATCCTCCGCGTACAGCCGCGAGAGCCGATCGAACGCGGCGCGAATGTCGGCATCAGATGCCCCGACGGACACCTCGAGCAGCTCGTAGAACGTCTGCGACTGGAACGACTTCACCGTTCCAATGCAATCAGGTTTTCCGCGACTCGCAACAAGCCAGCGGCGGCGGCGCTCTGGGGGAACGCACGAATGAGGGACTGGCGGGCGCGAACGGCCTGCCAGACGGCGTCGTCGTGGGCGACTGCGCCGAGGTAGCCGAGCTCGAGGCCGAAGAACTTCTTCCACGCGCTCACGACGGTGGGGCCGATGTCGAAGTCTCCGCGGGTGCGGGCCTGGTTCACGAGCACCCAGGGAGAAAAACCGGCCAGCGCGTGCTCGAGGCGGGCGGCGGACTCCACGTCGGTCTTCCGCAGCTCGAACACCACGTCCATCGGGGTGAGCGGAGCCTGGCCATCACGAGGCGCCAGCGCGCGGGCGACGATCGACGCAAAGTCGTCTTCGGGCGCGAGCGTCTGCAATCTTCGAAAGAAGGCCGCCTTGATGAACCGGTACGCGTTCTCGATCGAGGTCGGCTCGGGCAGCATCACCACGATGCCGATGTCGGCGATCAGGAAGAAGTCGATGACGTTGAAGCTGGTGCCGGCGCCGAGATCGAGCAGCACGTAGTCGACATCGAGGGTCTTGAGGTGCCTGAGCAGCTTCGACTTCTGCGAGTGCTTCGGGTTCGCCGCGTCGAGTTCGTCCATCGCACCGGAGATCAGCTCGAGCCGCTCGATGCCCGTGGGAACGACCACGTCTTCGAGGCGGTCGACCCGCTTCTCGACGAAGTCCGAGAGACTCACCTTCGGCTGCGAGACGCCCAGACACGTGTGCAGGTTGGCGCCGCCGAGATCGGCATCGACCAGCACCACCTTCGAGCCACGCTCCGCCAGCGCGATGCCCAGGTTGGCCGAGACGAGCGACTTGCCGATGCCGCCCTTCCCTCCGCCGATGGCGACCACGCGGCGCGCGCGCGTCTTCGGCCGTGGGCCGGCCTTGCGTGGGAACTCGATGATCGCGCCGTGATCGAGCGCTTCGTTCTCAGCCATGACGTCAGTCGTCCTTCAGTTCGACGTTCCAATACGACGCGTCCGCCACGCTGAGGAAGGGCAACCACTCCCGGTACGTCTGCGGCTTGGCGGCGTTGCGGAACATCGGCGTCCACTTCGGTCGAATCGCGGGCCGAAGCAACGCCATTCCCGCCTGCTCGGGCGTTCGGCCGCCCTTGCGCAGGTTGCAGACGATGCAGGAGCACACGACGTTCTCCCAGCAGGTGCGCCCGCCCTGCGACCTGGGAATGACGTGATCGAGGTTGAGATCAGAGCGCTTGAGCTGGCGGCCGCAGTACTGGCACGTGTCCTGGTCGCGCGCGTAGATGTTGATGCGGCTGAACCGAACGCGGGTGCGCGGCAGCTTCTCGAAGGCCGTCAGCACGAGCACGCGCGGCACGCGAATCGACTTGTTGATCGAGTGAATGCGATCGCCCGTCGCCGCGCTCAGTTGCTCCCAGTCGGCAAACTCGTACTGCCGGTACTGCTCGTCGAGCGCCCGCGCGACCCCTTGATAGAGGAGCGAGATCGCGCGCTTCACGCTCGTCACGTGAATGGGTTGGAAGTTGCGGTTCAGCACCAGCACGGCGGTGTTCAGCATGGGGCTCCTCGAACGACGGCAGCGACCCGGGTCGCGACGACGTGGCAATCGGCCTCGGTGAGACAACGAACATCGAACCACAGCTCGTCGTCGCTGATTCGCGCGACGATGGCGGGAGTGCCCCGACGCAGCGCCTCGTGCAGCGCGACGGCGGGCCCGGTGATGGCGACGGCGAAAGAACGCGGCTCCGCGAGCGGCATCGAGCCCCCGCCCACCTTCGAGATCGTCTCAACGACCCGATGCGGAATGGAGCCGAGTGCCTTCGAGAGCAGGCGAGCGCGCGCTTCGAGCGTCGAGAGCGGCGTCGTCAGCATCGCGCGCGTGGGAATCTCGGAGTCTGCGACGCCATCGCGGTAGGCCTCGAGCGTTGCCTCGAGCGCAGCCACGGTCAGCTTGTCGATTCGCAGCGCCCGGTTGAGCGGGTGCTTCGACAGCTTCGCGATCACGTCCTTCGCGCCGCAGACGATGCCCGCCTGCGGGCCGCCGAGCAGCTTGTCGCCGGAAAATGCGACGACGTCGGCACCAGCTTCGATGCGGGAGCGAACGGTCGGCTCCGAGGTGAGCCCTTCGGCGTGAAGCGGAGTCAGCGCGCCGCTGCCCAGGTCTTCGAACACCAGCACACCACGCGATCGACCCAGCTCGGCCAGCTCGGCGGTGCTCGCTTCTTCGGTGAACCCCACGACCGCGAAGTTCGAGCGATGCACCTTCAGCAGCAGCCCGGTCTGCGGCGTGAGCGCGGCTTCGTAGTCGCCGACGCGCGTTCGGTTCGTGGTTCCAACTTCGACGAGCGCGCAGCCCGACTGGCGCATCACGTCGGGAACGCGGAAGCCACCGCCGATCTCGACCAGCTCTCCGCGAGAGACGATGACCTCTTTACCCTGCGCGAGCGCACCAAGCGTCAACAGCGTCGCGGCCGCGCAGTTGTTCACGACCAGCGCGTCTTCAGCGCCCGTCATGCGACAGATCAGCTCGACGACGTGCGAGTAGCGGCTGCCCCGCTCCCCTTCGTCGAGATCGAGCTCGAGGTTGCTGTAGCCGCGGGCGATCTCGGCGACCCGCTCGACAGCGCGTGCAGACAAAGGCGCTCGGCCCAGGTTGGTGTGCAGCACCACGCCGGTCGCGTTGATCACCCGGCGAAGGCTCGGCTGAACGAGCGCTGACAGCGCCAAAGCCACGGAGCCCGCGTCGAACGGCGCTTCATCGCCGCTCAAGATTCGTTCACGCGCCGCCTGCACTGCATTTCGACACGCCTCGACGACGAGCGACCGCGCCGATGAAAGAACCAGGGGCGCGACCTGCGCGTGGAGCAGCAGCTCGTCGATCGACGGCAGCGCGCGAAGCAGAGCCTGCCGACGGCCGGTCTCAGTGGGTGTGGCACCCATGGTCCGTACCGAGAGCGTAGCGTGAAAACGCCCAGGCCCCGAAAAGAGGGCGCCCCTCCGAGAGGTGATCCCGGAGGGGCGGAAAGTGACTGCCATGAACCTGTGGGTGTGCTGCTCGACTGGACGGGGGCACCAGGGTCCTTTGAAGCGTGGACCAGCACCCAGCGACCTCGCGGTCTCTCTGTCTACCCGTTCAGGCGGTGCAGTCGGCCCGCACCCGCCGGTTCGTGTCTGTCGTGTTTGTCTGTGTCTGGAACAGCGGCAACCCGATCAATCTTCCTCGAGGCTGCCGTGCCAGTAGGTCAGGTCCCTCAGCCAGGTGCCCCAGGAGGCGGGCATGCCCTTCTGGAACTGGAAGGTGAGACGGAGCGTGTCCGGCAGCTTCGTCGGCTTTACCGGCTTCACCTTCAGCGGCATGTGGGCCTGGTCCGGCGTGCGACCACCCTTGTTCTGGTTGCAGGGCACGCAAGCGATCACGATGTTCTCCCAGTTCGTTGCGCCGCCGCGCGAACGGGGAATGACGTGGTCGTAGGTCGCCTCCGCACGAGTCACGGGACGCTGGCAGTACTGGCAGCGGCCATGGTCACGGGCGTAGACGTTCTCGCGGCTGAACCGGATCACCGGCTTGCGCCGCGCGAGCATTCTCAGGAAGCGAACCACGGACGGGACCTTGATCTCGAAGCTCACGCTTCGAATCGTCTGATCCTCGTACGCCTCGACGAGCTCGACCTTGCCGAGGAACAGAAGCGTGATGGCGCGCTGCCAGGGAATGCGTGCGACGGGCTGGTACGAACGGTTGAGAACGAGCGTCTCCATGGGTGCCTCCTTTCGGGGGAAGCAGACGCAGACGCTTTCGATTCCTGAACGACTACACCTTCTTGTCGGCCTTTTTCGGCTTCTTCTCGGGTGCCGGCGCGACCGTCTTCGCCACGTCGTCGGGCGAGTACAGCAGCTTGTACGTGTTGTAGCTGCGCAGCACGCGCTTGACGTAGTTGCGCGTCTCCTGAAGGGGAATCTGCTCGATCCACGCTGGCAGATCTTCGACGGGCAGCTCTTTGCGCCAGCGGCCGACGGCACCAGGGCCGGCGTTGTAGCTGGCGACGGCGAACGGCTTCACACCCTCGAAGCGGATCATGAGATCGGAGAGGTAGCGGGCGCCGAGCTTGATGTTGAGATCGGGCTCGAGCAACGCGGCGGTCGTTGGTCTCGGGAGCTTCAGCTGCGCTGCGACCTCGGCGGCCGTGTACGGCATCAACTGGCACAAGCCCAGGGCACCGGCCCACGAGAGCGCCTTCGGGTCGAGCGCGCTCTCTTCACGCATGAGCGCCTGCAGGAGATCGGGATCGAGTTCGTCAGCCTCGAGGCTCGAGGTCTCGACCTGCTCGCGAAACGCTTTCGGGTAGGCGATCTCCCAGACGAGGCGCGTCTTGCGCGTGATCGGCCCAGAGAGATCGCGCCGCAGCCACAGTCGCGCCATGCCGTGCGCAGGCCGCTCTT
>JBEOKA010000539.1:0-13674 GCA_040275325.1 Myxococcaceae bacterium
CACCAACTTCCGCTCAGAATCCAGCTCAAAGTGGCGAAACACACCTTCAAGCCTCCCGTCACGAAGATAGACACCCTTAACATAATCATAAACACATTCAGACGGATGAATCCGCTCCAGATAATCAAACCGATCTGGTGGAATCGTCAGGAAGCCGAGCACCACTGTCGAGAACGGCGCTATGAAATCCACAGTGATGATCGCCGTTCGATATGGAGGGTTGGCCGGTCCGGTCCGCTGGATCGATCCACCGGGCGAGGCAAATGCGACAGTCTGCAATTCTTCACGCTCAAAACGAACCTGAGCAACTGGCTGGGTGTACACGCTTTCAGGCACGACACGCTCAGGGAAGGAGAAACGCAACCTGAGGTTCAGAATCTGCTCTTTGTTGTTGTTCGTTATTTCAAGAACATGCTCACGAAAGAAGGCTATCTGGTCGCCCGTCACCCGACCACCGAGAAGGCCGATTGTGCGATTGGAAACTCCGCTTAGAGTCGAGACCGATATGGAAGGTGGTCTCTCATCACGGAGGGCGAGCCAAGCGTTGGAGGGCGCGTCCAAGATCAGGCCAGCGTCCGTTGAATGTGCAACGTTGATAGAGCGTACAGCCTCGGCCCAAACAGCGCGCAGTCTTGCTTTTCGCTCCTCCGTCGACACCCCTCCACCGAAGATCTCGCGCTCGAGATCAAGCCACGCCCTTGCATCTGAGCGAGAAGTCAGAATGCCCTCAGCAATCTCGACCACTCCGCCCCGCTTCATCTGAAACCACGAGACCAGTTCGACTACTCGCTGAGCCTCGGGACTAAGCTTCGCGTGCTTCTGACGGTCTGTCAGCAGGAACCCGAGCCCAACAATCAACAACACCAAGGTCAGCCAGAGCCATCCGCGAACTTTTCGCTGAGCTCTGCCCAGTTGAGCGCGAATAGACTCTTCGTGCTCCGCCTTGATCACTCGGAGCGACTCCACAGTGAATTTTGTCGTGTCGTCGTCTATTTCCGTCGCGCAATTCGAACACAACCAGATGGCGTTCGTAATGCTCTTTCGCTCTGCGGAAGTCTGTTTCGCGTTGAATCGAGGGCCACCTGCTGCTGCAGCCTCGATATGGGCAGCGACTCCGATGCCGACGACTGACTCTGGACCATCTGAGCTTGCGCCAACAGTCAAAGCCTTGCACTTGCTGCATTGCTGACCAGCTCGTTTCGCGAGCCGATCTCTCGTTCTTGAGCTGAAGTCGTCGCGCGCTGGCTGGGCCACGGAGCTTGATCAGGGCAGCTTCGGCGCGTCGGGGTACGTCAGCTCGCCATTGAGCGACTCGAGGAACGCCTTCACCTGGCCAAGCTGCTTCGCGTTCCACTTCACGGGCTTGAGCAGCGGGTCTGGCGTCGCCACCTTGTTGCCGCCCTTCGCCATCAGCGCGATCGCCTCGTCGAGCGTCTTCGCCGACCCGTCGTGGAAGTACGGCGCCGTCAGCGCCACGTTGCGCAGCGTGGGCGTCTTGAAGAGGCCCTTGTCCTTCTCTTCCTTCGTCGCGTCCATTCGGCCGGCGTCGTCACCGATGCCGAGGCCGTGGAAGGCGAAGTCGCTGAACAGCGGCGGCACGTGGCAGCTCACGCAGCCGCCCTTCGAGAACAGCTCCTTGCCGGCCTTCGCGTCTTTCGACAGCGCCGCCTTGTCACCCGCCGCGTCCTTGTCGAAGGCCGAGTTTCCGGTGTTCAGCGTACGGAAGAACGTCGCGAGCGCCTTCGGCACGTTGTCGACCGTCGCGGGCTCATTGAACGCGCGCACGAACATCGCCTTGTAGACGGGCACTGCGTTGAGGGCCGCCACCACCGTCGCCGGGTCGGCACCGAGCTGCCCCTTCCACGCCGCGTTGCTCACTGCCTCGAGCGTCGCCATGCGCCCGTCCCAGTACCAGGTGGAGTGGAAGCCCAGCCCCACCATCGTCGGCGAGTTGCGCTTGTTCATCGCGCCTCCCACCTTCGCGTCGAGCGCGTTGCCCGAGGTGTACGCCTTGTCGGTGTGGTGACACTGCGCGCACGCCATCGAGCCGTCTTTCGACAGGCGCGGCTCGAAGAAGAGGAACCAGCCCAGCTCGGCCTTCTCGGCGGTGACGGGGTTCTCGGCAGGAGCCGTCGGCTGCACCATACCCACGGGCAGCGCAGGAAGCGGCTTCACGGCCGGCAGCTCGACCTTCGGCTCGGGAGGGGGAGCCGGCGCGGGCTTCGGCGCTTCGGCAACGGGAGCGGGCGCCGGAGTCACCGGCTTCGGCGTCTCGGCCGTCTTGCAGCCCGCGAAGACGGACACCACGACGAGGACCAACGAGCGGAGTCGAATCATGGCGCGCAAGGTACGGCCCACGCCGAATTCCGCACGCGAAAAGATGACGGGCACCTGCTCCCTCTCCGGGGGGATACCGAGCAGGTGCCCATCGGCGCCGTTGAGCGGCGCGTTCAATGTTTGAGGCGGGTGTTGAGCAGCTCGGCGAACGCAGAGAGCGCGTCGGTCGCCGTGAACATGCCGACGACCTTTCCGTTGTCGACCACCACCGCCGAGCCGAACTTCTTGTCCGCCATCTCCTTCACCACCTCGTCGATGGGAGCATCAGGCGACACCGTGTACGGCTTGGACGTCATCACGTCCTTGATCGAGATCTTGTTGGCGTCGGCGCCGTTCACCGCCTCGGCCCGATAGAGATCGCCGTCTGACAACATGCCCACCACACGAACGCCCTCGCACACCGGCAGGTGGCGGATGTGTTTGTCGCGCATGAGCGTGTGGGCCTCGGTCAGCACGGCCCCCGGCTCGACGGTGAACGGCGACGTCGTCATGAACTTGCGAACACTCGGAATGGTCTTGGACATGACCGCTCACGAGAGCATCGGTTGTGCCACTTTCGCCCCTGCGGGACCCACCCCTCGTTGCGCAGCGGTTGCGTCACGCAAGACCAGGCCGGGAAGACGACGAAACACTTTCGTCGCTCAGACCCCGCGCGCGAGCTCAGCCGCCAGCAACGCCTCGAGCTCACGAATCGATCGATAGATGAGACAACGGTAGCCCTGCACGTCGAAGCGCAGCTCGCTCACGTCACGCACGAGCAGAATGGTGGGCTTGTTGCGGCCCCACGCGTAGCCGACCTCGAGGTAGACGTTCGGGTTCGCGGTCGAGAGATCGGCGATCACCACCTTCGCCGTCTCGATGCGCTCCCGAATGCGCTGAATGATGAGGCCGTCGAACGAGAGCTGATCGACGCGCTCGCAGAGCAGCCCCGCGGCCTTCACCGGCGCCTGAATGCCGTAGTGAAAGACGTCTTCGAGCTCGGCGAGGAAGGGCATCGCGACGAAGGCGTGCGGCTTCTCCTGCGTGGCCTGGCCGGCGGTCGCCATCACTGCGGCCTGCTTGAACGCGACGCTGCGCTCGACCCGAAAGGCACCGTTCGGCAGCTTCGTCACGCCCGAGGTCTTCGCCAGCCCGTCCTCGAGCGTCTGCCGCATGCGACGGGCCCGCCCGGAGTTGCGCTCGACGATCGACACTTCTTCGACATCACCGCCCGCGCCCTTCTGAAAGGCGTCGATGAAGCCGCCGACGAGCGCCAACACCGCCTCCTGTTCGTCGAGGCCCGCGCGAACGCCATGCACAGTGGTGGCGAGGCGCTTGATGGGCTGCGTCTGCGCGAACGAGAGCATGCGGCCCGCGAGCAGCCGAAGCTCGTGGTAGCGCAGCGTGCCGAGGCGGTCGGTGCCGAAGAAGGCCGCGCGGGGCGCCGTCAGCGCGCCGAGGGTCTCAAAGGTGCGCACCTCTCCGATGGGCACCTCGAAGTCGTTCCAGCTGCGGCCGCTCCGGTTCGCGATGGCCGAGACCGCCACCTCATCGGCGCCGTAGAACGACTGCGCGTGCTTGAGACAGACGAGGTCGGTCGACGCTGACAGCACATCGCCCTCGACGAGGTGGAGATCGATGGTCGAGCGCACGCCGCGAGCGTATCACTCAGAAGCTGTACCCGAGGCCGGCCGTCACGCGCTGCTCTCCGAGGGGCACGAGCTCGGCCGAGAGATCGAGCCCGAACGGCAGCCCCACCACGAAGCCCGCGCCCACCTGGTAGTGGTACAGGTCGGTGCCCACCTGATTCCTCCAGAAGACGGGGCCACCGAACAGCCGCCCCACCGCGTACGGCGTGAAGCGCTCGAACAGCGTCCACCCCACCACCGTGGTGAGCCGAAGATCGATGGCGACGTAGGCCGTCGGCGCGGCCCGAACGCCGCTCACCGCGACCGAGCCCGCCACCATGATGAAGGGCGAGTACTTTCCCTGCTCGAGCGCGAGGAAGCTGCCGCTGAAGCTGCCCACGAGGCCGCCCGAGAAGTCGAACGACTCGCTGGCAGAGACGAGGCGGCCCAGGAAGATGGTGCCGGCCGATGCTGACAACGTCCACCGTGGAGACGCGCGCCACTCGAACGTGCCGCTCACCGCCATCGCCTCGAGCTTCAGGCGATCGGCCGAGTCGAAGATCAGCGTCGTCCTGAACGCGCCGAAGCTCGCCCCGACACGAAACCTCGGGCCCTCAGCCGTCTCTTTCGAGTCGCCGTCGTGTTTTCCAGTGCAGCGCTGCGCGAGCCCCGTCGGACCGACGGTGGGAGAGATGCCTCAGGCGCTCGCTTCGCCCGGCAGCAACACGACGAGGGCCGACAGCAACGGAAGAACGAAGACCAGGCGCTTCATGGGCCACGGGTGTAACGGGCGCGCCAGCGATCTCAAGCACTTCGCACCTCCGTGCACGTTCTGAAGGCGACCTGTCTCGGCTCTGCATGACTGCCCTGCTCGCGCTCGTGCTCCACGCCGCTCCCATCAGCTGGGACGGCCGCTCGCCGGTCGAGGTGCGCGTCGGGGACACGGTCGCCCTGGCGGTGCCCCGGTCGCTCCGCTTCGTGTCGGTCGGTGGTGGCGACGTGGTCGAGGTCGGCGTGTCGAGAGATCTGCGCGTGATTCACGTGCGTGGCCTGCGGCGCGGCACCCGAACGCTGATGGCGCACTTCCAGGATCGCACGCGCGTGCCCCTCGACTTGAAGGTGACGCGCTGAGCGCATCGATGCGACAGTTCGTTCGTGCGCTCGCTCGCCCTGCTGCTGCTCGTCCTCTCGGCCACCGCTTGCAAGAAGGAGCGCGTACCCGTCGCCATCGACGGCGTCTCGACCAGCGTTCCCGAAGACTGGGTCACCATCGATCCCGAGCGGGTCGAGAAGCTGCGTGACGCCGCCCAGGCGGCAGATGGCAGCGTCGAGGTGGCGATGGTGGGGCGCAAACCGCCCAGCGCGCCCCTGCCGTGGATGTACCTGCAGCGCACCTCGATGCGGCCGATGATGTCGAAGCCGTTGCCGACGAAGGCCCTGCTCGAGAGCACCTGGCTCGAGATCAACGGCGCGCTCGTCGACTCAGGCCTCGAGGTCATCTCCTCGACCTCGAGCACCACCGCCGACTCGCGCGAGAACTGCTACGTCACCAAGTCGAAGAAAGCGCCGCCGGTGCTCAACCACACCTGCCTGCGCCTGTGGGTCGGCAAGACCTCGAAGAAGGTGCACAGCGTCTCGGTGGTGTGTCTCTCGACCGAGGACGACGCGACCGAGTGTCAGCGCATCATCGAGGGCCGGCAGCTCACGGCCTCTGACGCGTTGCCGCTCGAACAGCCGCTCGAGCCCTGGTGACGTCAGCGCCGCACGTGGAGCGGCTGCGCGTCGATGATCTGCACGCCGCTGCCCGAGGACTCGGTCGACACCGACGGAATCGCCTTCTCCTTCGCCGCGTGGTTCGAGATGTCGCGGGCGAAGAACGTCAGCGCCGCGCCGATGGCGCCGAGATCGTCGAGCCACCCCAGCACCGGCACCAGGTCGGGGACGAGGTCGATCGGCAAGAGCACGTACGCGACCGCGCCAACGACGACGAACTTGCGCCACCCCGGAACCTTCTCGTCACGGAAGTAGCGGCGGATGTGAACGAGGTTCATGTCGTGCACAACGAGGGGCCGAGAAAACCATTTCATGCCGGGTCGCCGGGGGCGAGACTCGCGCGCCATGGCCAGGAAGAAGTCGAAGAACGACAAGCGCTTCAGCGACGCCACCCCGCTCTCGTACGACTTCGAGGTCTACAAGGCCGGCACCCTCTCACTCGACGAGGTCGATCTCTCCGAGAAGGTGTCGGACAAGAAGGCCGCCGACGCCGAGATCCTCGAGCTGCAGGAGCGCTTGTTCGAGCTGCAGGTGCGGTACTGGCTCGAGAAGCGGCGCGCGATCTTCCTCTTCGAGGGGTGGGACGCGGCGGGCAAAGGTGGCGCCATCAAGCGCATGACCGCCCTGATGGACCCGCGCGGCTACAAGGTGTGGCCCATCGCCGCTCCGGGTGAAGAAGAGCGCGCACACCACTACCTCTGGCGCTTCGCCACCCGCATGCCGCCGAGGGGCACCATCGCCATCTTCGATCGCTCCTGGTACGGCCGCGTGCTGGTCGAGCGCGTCGAGGGCTTCGCCGATGAGCACGAGTGGCAGCGCGCCTACGACGAGATCAACGCCTTCGAGCGCATGCACACCGACGACAACTGCACGATGGTGAAGTTCTTCCTGCACATCGATCAGGACGAGCAGCTGCAGCGCTTCAAGGATCGCGAGAAGGACCCCATCAAGAACTTCAAGATCGGCGAAGACGATTGGCGCAACCGCAAGCGCTGGAAGGACTACCTCGAGGCCTACCAGGACATGTTCGATCGCACGCACCGCCCCGACGCGCCGTGGGTCGTCGTGCCCGCGAACGACAAGCGTCACGCGCGGCTCACCGTGCTCCGCACCGCCATCAAGGCCCTCGACGTCTGATGCCGCTCTCGCAGGGAGACGTGCTGGGTGATGGCTGGCTGCTCGAGAGGCTCGGGCCCGATCGGGTGCGCTTCTCGCGGCCCCCGGCCATCGAGCGGCGGCGCGCGGTCAGCCGGCTGGTGGTGATGGGCGGCTGTCTGGCCGTCACCCTCGCCCTCGTCAGCGTCAGCGCGCAGAACCCCGACAACCTGTGGCTCATCACCTCGAGCCTCATCGTGCTCTTCGGTGTCACCACGCTGATCGCGCTGCTCGCCGCCGTGAAGGACCTGCGCCGCGCCGCGCTCGGCGTCTTCCTCGAGCTCGATCGCACGCAGGTGCGCGGCGTCGTCGATGGCCAGGGCTGGAGTCAGTTCGGCGTTCGCCGGGTCGAGCTGCCTCGCGGCGAGGTGTCGCTGACGCTCACGCCCTTCGAAGACTCGAAAGAAGGTGCGGGCATGCTGGTGGTGAGGACCACGAATGGCATGCGGCTGCTGGCCCCCGACTTCCCCCGGCTGCACGAAGCACGGCCGCTCCTCGATCGGGTCAGTTGAGCTGACGGTGCGGCAACGTGCGCCTTGCCCCTGAACCCCGGGTCTGTTTTCAGTCTCCAACCCGCGCCGTGAATGCGGTCGAACAGCATGCGTCGGTGCCCGCGCACCGATCGTCGTCTCGAAGTTCCACCTCTGGAGGTTTGCACATGAAGAAGCTGATCATGATCACGTCGTCCCTCGTTGCCTTCGCCGTGTTCGCCGAGCCCGCCAAGAAGCCGGCCGACCCCAAGGCCGCTCCGGCGCCTGCCGCGGCCGCAGACGCCAAGAAGGTCGCCATCACGGGCGACGCCGCCAAGGGCGCGGCGAAGTACAAGGAGCTCTGCGTGAGCTGCCACGGTGAAGGCGGCAAGGGCGACGGCGTCGCTGCGGCGGCGTTGAACCCGAAGCCGGCGAACTTCACCGACGCGGCCCACGCGGCCACGGTGACCGACGAGTACATCCTCAACATGATCAAGGAGGGCGGCGCCGCCAACGGCAAGTCCCCTCTGATGGCCGGGTGGAAGGCCGCCCTGAAGGACGACGAGCTTCAGAACGTCGCCGCCTTCGTGCGCTCGCTCAGCAAGACGGCCGCTGCGCCCGCCGCTGCCGAGCCCAAGAAGGACGAGAAGAAACCGGCCAAGAAGTAATCGACTGAAGCGTCGTGACGTCGCGGGCTCCGAGCGTTCGTTCGGGGCCCGTTTCGTTTCAGTGGTGCACGGGCTCGGCCGAGGCGCTCTTGTCGTGTTTGCCCTCTTCCGAGTCGAGCCAGCGCACGTGCCCGCTCTCGAGGTCGTAGGTCGCGCGCAGCACCAGCAGGTGCCCGCCCTTCACACGGTCACGAATCGGCTTCTTCGCGAGCACCTTCGCCGTCACCTGCGTCACCTGCTCGTCCACCTCGCGGCCCGAGCCGTCGTCACAGCCCTGGTGCCCGAGCACCACGAGCACGGGCGCCGGGAAGCGCTTGAGGGCGAGCTCGACGGCGCTCACGGTCGTCGCGTCGGCCTTCAGCACCACCGGCCGCAGCGTGGCGAGTGACCCCGGCGCGGCGTCGAAGATGGCCTCGGGCACCGCGCGGCCATCGGCGCACGTCACCACCACGGCCCACGGCGCGAAGGTCTTCGCCATCGCGCCACGCTGCGCCACCACGTCGCGTGACTTCGAGACGCCCTGGCTCCAGCGCGTGTTGCCTTCGTCGAGCCACGCAAACACCTCGAGTGGATCTTTGGGCACGGGCGCGAGCAGGGGCGCGAGCTCTTCTTTCGGGTGCGCGTCCTTCTCGGGCTTCGCAGCCTTCTCGCCTTTCGCCGTCTTCTCTGCCTTCGCGGGGGCTTCGTGCTTCGCAGGCTCGGCGTCGGCCGCTTCAGGATCCTCCTGCGCCGCCTTCGCGGCCTCGGCCTTCGCGTGCGCCGACTTCTTCTTCTTCGGAGGCGGCGCGGGCTCTGGCTCAGGCTCGGCGGCAGCCTCTTCTTCAGCGGCAGCTTCGTCTTCGGGCGCAGGCGCCTTTTTCTTCGCGTGCGAGGCCGCGGGCGGGTCACCGCCGCTCATCGAGACTCCGACGGCGAGGCCACCGAGACCCAGCACGAGGGCCGACTGCACAGCGACGACGATGATGAGCTTCTGGGACACGCCCCGAAGGTGAGCAAACGACGATCCACCTGCAGGCGTGCCAGTTCGTTCACCCACGGCGGGGTCGGCAGCGACTGCCGGGTGCGCGGCTACTCCGGCAGCTTGCCCAGCGAGGCCATCTGCTCGAGCTCGGAGTCGAGGGGGAAGCCGATGACGCGCCAACGCTCGGGCGTGTCACCCGTCGCCTCCATCAGGTGCGGCACGACCTTGCGGGCCACCTCGAACGTCGTCGACCAGGTCTTCGCGCCCGAGGTGCTGCCGTCGGGGTTGGTGCGCACGAAGTCGATGCGATCGGTCTGAGGCAGCAGCGCCTCGACGCCCCAGTTCCACGCGGTGCTGGTGAAGATGTCTCCACCGGGCGTGCGGAACGCGCGCAGCGTCGCGACGAAGATGGTGTGACCGTTGGCCTGGAGCAGCGCCTCGAGCACTTCCTTCTGGCGCGCGTAGGCCGAGGCGAACGACTGCAGCTGCAGCACCTTGAGCTTCTGCCAGGCGCGGTGCATGCGCACGGGCAGCCAGGGGCGCCAGCGCTCGTCTTCGTAACGAAAGGCGTGAGCGGTGTGGGGTTTCGGCTCGAGCAGCGCCTGCTCTCCCCATGTCGCGATGGCCTCGAGCGCGCCCTCGTCTTCGTCACCCGCCACCAGCACGATGTCGTGCGTGGGCGCGAGCACGACGGGGCGGCCCTTCACGGGCAGCGAGGTGAAGCGCTCGGTCAGCAGCATGCGCGTGGCGTCGAAGCCGTCGCGGTAGGGCGAGACGAACGCCGCCACGGTGGAGTCAGGCTGCTCGAAGTCGAGCTGGGGCCGCTCGCGCAGGTTCTCGACGGCGCGGTTGAAGAGCTCGTCGAACTTCAGCCCGAACGCCTCGAGGCGATCGGGGCCGATCTCCATCACCGAGGTGGGCAGGTCGAACGCGAGGTGGGCCGCGAGCTCGTCGTTGATCACCCGGTGCGGCAGCGTCACCTCGTCGATGGCCTCTTCGTCGGCGCCCAGCTCGAGCTCGGCCTGACGGCGCACGGCCGAGAACCAGGCGCGATCACGAATGCGGGGAAGAATGCTGCGAATGACGTCGATTTCAGAGGGCGGCTCGGCGCGGCGAACCGAGCTCCAGAAGCGGCGGGCGAGCACGCGCGCTTTGTCGGGAACCGCGTTGGCCTCGTACTCGGTCAGCGCGTGGTCGAGCGAGATGAAGCTCGTCCAGTCTCCATCGCCCACCACCAGGCGGTTGCGACCCTCGTCATAGTGAATGGGCCTCGCTTCTCCCTGCGCACGCAGGTAGTCGCTGGCGAGTCTGGCGAAGTCGGCACGGCTGGTCGTCATCTGGCCTGATCATCATCACGGATCGTCGCACGCGTTGCGACCTGATTTTTCCTCAGAAACGTTCTCCTCCACCGAAGTGAGTCCTCCCATGCTGAGCCAGTCACACCACGACCTCGTCATCAGCACGCGCGGCCGCGGCTTCGTCGATGTCACGAGCGACCTCGACGCCTTCCTGTCGGCCGCAGACGCAGAAGACGGGCTGCTGACGGTGTTCTGCACCCACACCTCGGCGAGCCTGCTCATTCAAGAGAACGCCGACCCGACGGTGCGCGCCGATCTCGAGCGGTTCTTTTCTCGGCTGGTGCGCGACGGCGACGCGCTGTTTCAGCACGCCGAAGAAGGGCCTGACGACATGCCGGCGCACGTTCGTGCAGCGCTCACCCAGACCCAACTGGCGATTCCCGTGAGGGCGGGCGGGCTGACGCTGGGCCGGTGGCAGGCCGTGTACCTGTGGGAGCACCGCACCTCGCCGCATCGCCGAACGCTCTCGCTCCACTTTCTGGGCAGCCGGTCGGCCCGCTGACGCCGTTCATCGGACCTTCGGGGCGCTCGTAACTTTCCGCGGGCATCATCCGTCTGAGCGAACGCACTCGATTCCGTTTTGGAATCCGCAGGGTTGGGGCAGACTCCACGCCCCGCATGAAAGGTACACACATGACGCTCCAGGGTTCGCTTCGTGCCGTTCTGACCGCCTCCCTCGTCCTCGCTGCCACCGCCTTCGCGGGCTGGACCAAGACGGGTGACGGCGTCGCGTCGTTCAAGGGCGTCGGGCCGGCGGGCTTCAAGATCGAAGGCAAGACCAAGAGCGTCGACGTGAAGGACGACGGCAAGGCCATCACCGTCACCGTCGGCCTCAAGGATCTCGAGACCGGCATCGACCTTCGCGACAAGCACATGCGCGAGAAGTACATCGACGTCGAGAAGTACCCCGAGGCCACGCTGGTGGTGCCGCTCGATCAAGTGAAGTGGCCCGACGACGGCAAGTCGGCCGAGGGCGAGGCGAAGGGCACCTTCGGCATGCACGGAAAGACGAAGGAGATCTCGTTCAAGTACAAGATCAACAACACGGGCGGCACGTACGCCATCGATGGCGAAGCTCCGGTGAACTTCAAGGAGTTCGACATCAACGTGCCCAGCTACATGGGCATCACCGTGAAGCCCGACATCACCGTCTTCGCGAAGTTCAACGCGAAGAAGGGCTGAGCAGAGCAGGTCAACGCGAGGGGTCGTGGTGTTCAGACGCTTTGGAGTTCTCCTCGCCGTCGCGGTGGGCCTCTCGGCCTCGTCCGCGGCGGCGTTCCCGTGGATGGTGAAGCACGACTACCAATCGTGCGCCGTCTGCCACGTCGATCCCTCCGGTGCGGGGCAGCTCACGCCCTACGGCCGCGCACAAAGTGACGTGCTGCTGCGGTGGAAGCTGAAGAAGCCGACCGCCGAAGAGGCGCAAGAGCCCAGCCCCACCACGCGCTTCTTGTGGTTCATCGACCTGCCCGAGGTGCTCAACCTGTCGGGCAACTTCCGCGGCGGCGCGCTGATTCCCATCGGCAACCAGGTGCGCCCGCTCTTCATGGCGGCCGACTTGTACGGCACGGTGAAGGTCGACCGCTTCGTCTTCCACGCGACCACGGGCGTCGGCCTGCGCAACGTGGGGCCTGCGGCGATTCTGCCTGCCTGTGGTGGAGACACACCGTGCAACGCGCAGTGGGTCGCCCGTGAGTTCTGGGCTGGAGCCACCTTCGCCGACGAGGCCGTGATGGTGCGCGCCGGGCGAATGTTCGTGCCCTTCGGCCTGCGCAACAACGAGCACTTCATGTGGGTGCGCGACACGACGAACACCGACACGAACCTCGATCAGCAGGTCGGCGTCGCGGCCAGCTACAACGGCGAGCGCCTGCGCGGTGAGGTGATGGGCCTGCTCGGCAACTACCAGCTCGGCCCCGACGCGTACCGTGAGCGTGGGTACTCGGCCTTCGCCGAATACTCCGTCGCCTCGAAGTTCTTCCTCGGCGTCTCGAGCCTCATCACCGCGGCGCAGGCCGACCCGCTGCTCCAGCTGCCCATGGTGCGTCACGCGCATGGCGTTACCGCGCGCTGGAGCCCCGTCGAGCCGCTCGCGCTCATGGCCGAGGCCGACTTCCTCGCGTGGCAGCAGCCGACGCTGATCGACCGGCTCGGCTTCGCCGCGATGTTCCAGGCCGACTACGAACTCATGCAGGGCCTTCACCTCATCGGGTCGCTCGAAGGCAAACACACCGGTTCCGGAGAGCGCGGGCCGTCGTTGGGCGGGTGGATCTCTGCCGCCTGGTACGTGTTGCCGCACGTCGAGGTTCGCCTCGACGGCATTCTGCGCCGCAATGCGCGGCCCCTGCCCGACCCGGCCACCACGAGCTTCACGCTCCTCGCTCAGCTGCACTTCTTCCTGTGAGACCAACGATGCGATTCGATCGGGCGATTCTCATGGGTGCGACGCTGCTGGCTTCGGCCTCGCTGGCGACGCCGACCTTCACCGGCGTGATGCAGACCGAGCTCGGCATGTCGGGGCCTCCTCCGGGCGTCTGTGCCGTCTGCCATCTCAATGGCGTCACCACCACGGGCACCGTGACCACGCCCTTCGGCCGCGCCATGCGCATGAACGGGCTCATGCCGAACAACGACGAGTCGCTCAAAGCGGCGCTCGCGGCCGTCGAAGCGGCGAACACCGACAGCGATATGGACGGCTGCACCGACATCGCAGAGCTCAAGGCGATGCCCGACCCGACCAACCCCAACCGCGCCGGTGACTGCGGCGGAGGCGACGGCGGCACTGGTGGCGGCACGGCCGTGCTCGGCCCGATTCGGTACGGCTGCGGCGCGAGCTCGGTGCCTGGAATGCTCGGCCTCGTGGGCGTGCTGGCGTTGATCACCCGCCGCCGAAGGTGACCTGTACCGGCCGGGGCTTTGTTGGTAACGCTGCCGCCGTGCTCCGCGCCCTCGCGATCAGCCTCGCCTGTCTGACGGCCTGCTCCCAGCAGCAGAAGCCGCAGCAGGACGCGAACGTCGTCGCCACCGTCAACGGTGAGGTGATCACCCGCGCCGACTTCGAGCGTGAGCTCTCGCGCGAATCACAGGCGATGGAGGGGGCGGCACCACGCTCTCCCGAGCAGATCGAGCCCTTCAAGCAGACCCTGCTCGAGACGATGATCGAGCGCCTCGTGCTGCTGCAGGCCGCGCGGGAGCTGCAGGTTCAGGTGAGCGCCGAAGAGGTCGACCGCCGCGTGCTGGCGCTGACCAGCGAGTACCCCGCCGGCACGTTCGACACCGCGCTGGCCCAGAGTCAGACCTCGAAGACCGAGCTCGCCCGCCGCACGAACGAGCAGCTGCTCGTCG
>JBEOKA010000540.1:0-22741 GCA_040275325.1 Myxococcaceae bacterium
CCTCGAACCGCACCGACTCGACGGTGAAGCGCGGGCCCTCGACGATGGCGATGATCAGCTCCGAGCCGCCCGCGCTCTGCTCCTGCCGGAAGTCGATGGTCGCGTCGTGAAAGCCCTGCGAATCGTAGAAGTCGCGCGCGAGGTCGCGGCGCTGGTTGCGCTGGCCGAGGGTGTCACGAATGCCCTTGCCCTCGAGGCGCTGGCGCACGTCGGCAGACAACGAGGTGCCGCCCTCGATGCGCACGGCGCTGATCAACGCGCGCTCGACCACCACATACGTGAGCATGACGCCCTTCGGCCCGAGCGGCTCGGCGAAGGCGGAGGCCTGGCTGATCACCCCGGTGTCGACGAGCGCGGTGAGATCGCTGCGAACGCCCTCGGCGTCGAGCGTGGCGCCTTCCCGGGGAGCGATGGCCTCGCGCAGCCGCAGCGACGTCTCGTCTCCGGCGCCGAGCAGACAGAGCTTCTCGACCCGCGCACCAACCACCAGCTCGGGCGCGAACGCGGCGGTCGAGGGAGCGACCGTGGGACACGTCGGAGCCGTCGGGGCCGGCGGTGGCTGGGGAGCGCTCACGCCCACCTTCTGCTGGGCCGCGCAGGATGCGAGGGCGAACAGCACGAGCAGTCGGTTCACTCGAACACCTCGATGACCGCGCGTTTGCGGAGGGAAACGAGCAGCCGCTCCCGCAGGGCCGTCGTCGCCTCGGTCGTCTTCAACGGAGCGCCGTCGGCCCGCATCATGAGCCAGCGCATCTCGAGCAACTGGGTGCGCAACTGGCCGCGATATTCGGGTAACGAGAGCCCCTGCCGCTTCAGCTCGGCTTCGAGCCTCGGCCGGTCGATCTGGTTGTCCTTGATGATGGTCTCCAGCGCGCGGTCGACCTCGTCCTCCGAGGGCGTCGTGTGAGCGTCCTTCGCGATGAGCAGCTCGTCGATGAGCTCTGCGCGGGCTCGGCGGGCGTCTTTCGGGCCCTGCTGCAACGCCACACGCCGCTCGACGCGAGACTGAAAGACGAGCTCACCGTCGACGATCGCGACGACGCGATCGACCAGCACGGGACCTGCTGAGGCCGACGACGCGAGGAAGAGGAGCAGCAAGGCGCGCATTTCGGCGCATCCTGACAGGAACCGCGTGGCTCGCATCGTCACGCGTGGGCGCTGAGCATTCTCATGACGCCACGGTGTTTTCCCGCCTACACTCGCGGGGTCCATGTCAGGTCCTTCGATTCCGCAACGCACCGTGCTGGGCGCGCGCGCCGCCAACCTCGAGCGCTTCGCCTCGCAGGAATACCACCTGGTGCTGATCAACACGCCCGACGCCGGCAAGAGCTACCCGCTGGGTGAGCTGCTCCGCATCGGCAAGGTGACCGAGAACAACGACGTCGTCATCGAGCACCCGACCGTCAGCCGCAATCACCTCGTCGTGCGCCGCCAGGGCGAGCAGTTCCTCGTGCAGGACCTCGGCAGCACCAACGGCACCTTCATCGACGGCGCCCAGGTTCGTGAGGCGTTCCTCCGCGCGGGCGCGTTGCTCGAGGTCGGTGACGTGCAGCTGCGCTTCCAGCCGCAGGTCAAAGCGCTCGAGGTGTCTCCGACCGACAACGACCGCCTTGGCGACCTCGTCGGCAAGTCGGTGCCGATGCGGCAGATCTTCGCGCTCATTCAGCGCATCGCGCCGACCGACTCCACGCTGCTGCTCATCGGCGAGACCGGCTCGGGCAAGGGCGCTGCGGCGCGCACGATTCACAAGCAGTCTCCACGCGCGACCGGCCCGTTCGTCGTCTTCGACTGCGCCGCCGTCAGCGAGAACCTCATCGAGAGCGAGCTCTTCGGTCACGAGAAGGGCGCCTTCACGGGAGCCGTCGCGCAACGGGTCGGCTGCCTCGAGCGCTCGAACGGCGGCACGCTCTTCCTCGACGAAATCGACGACCTGCCGCTCGACCTGCAGCCCAAGCTGCTCCGCGCGCTCGAAGACCGTGAGTTCCGCCGGCTCGGCCAGTCGGGTGGCGCGCAGAAGTTCGACACGCGCGTCGTCGCCGCTTCGAAGAAAGACCTCTGGGCCGAGACCCAGGCCGGCCGGTTCCGCGAAGACCTCTACTTCCGCCTCTCGGTCTTCACGCTCACGCTGCCCAGCCTGCGCGACCGCAAAGAGGACATTCCGCTGCTCGTCGACGCGATGGCGGGCGGCCCGCTGTGGAACCGCCTCACCGAGAAGCAGCGCGACCAGTTTCAGGGCCACACCTGGCCGGGCAACGTGCGCGAGCTGCGCAACGCGGTCGAGCGCCTGCGCCACGTCGCCGACATTCCCGAGCTCGCGAGCGAGTCGTTCCTGCGCGAGTACAACGGCCCGTCACAGCCGCAGGGCGAGACGCTGCCGGTGAACTACGCCTCGCCGTTCAAGGAGGCGAAGGACGAGCTGATTCGTGGGTTCGAGCGCGAGTACCTCACGCGGCTCATCGCCAAGACGCGCAACAACATCGCCAAGGCTGCGCGCGATGCGGGGCTCGACCGGAAGCACCTGTACTCGCTGCTCCACAAGTACGGGATGGTTCAGACCGAGTCGGAGTAACTGGGTTCCTCAGTTCGACTCCGCCGTCGCAGACCTCCTCGCCACGGCACAGACCTCATGGTGACGAGGAGCCGCCGCTCCGCAGGTCTGCTTTGGGCTTCGTCTCACGGGTTCCTCAGTTCGACTCCGCCGTCGCACGTCACTTCTTCGGCTTGGCGGCCGCCTTCGCCCGCGCGGTCTGCAACAACGGCCAGGCGCGCTCGAACAGGTCATCTGACAGGTGCCGCTCGAGCGCCATGTTGAGCGTACTCGCCGCCTGCTCGGGCTGATTGAGGTGCTCGAGCTGCAGCCAGCCCAGCGTCACCAGGGCTTCGGTCGTGCGCGGGTCTTCGGCGTGGTGCGTGACCGTCTCTGCCAGCAACACCGAGGCGCGCTGGGCATCTCCTTCGACGAAGGCCTCGACCGAGCTCTCGAGCAGCTCTCCCACCACGTCGGCTCCCGAATCTTCGGCGGGCGGCCTGGCCAGCCGACGGGAGCGCCCCTGCATCATCACGTTCGCCAGGTTCGATGAGACCGCGGGTGCGGCAGGCGCGGCGACCACCATGTGCGGAGCCTCTGCCACCACCGGCGCGCCCACCGCGGGCTCGCCACGCGTCGCGAACCACCCAAGGCCCACCACCGCCGCCACCAGCGCCGCCATCAACATCAGGCGCCCCACCGGCCGCGCACCAGAGCGCGTCTGCACGATGCGCACCCACGTGCGCGCCACCGACGCCTCGACCTGGGGCTCGTCCAACAACCGCTTCACGTCTCTTGGCAACGTCATGACTTCACCTCGTCTTCTCGGTCCGCCGGCTCGATGGCCACCCGCTGCGCGATGCGCTCCTCGGCCGCGGCCAGGTAGCGCTTCGTCGTCGACAGCCCCTTGTTCAGCAGCGCCGCCACGTCTTCGAGCTTCTCGCCTTCGATGTACCGAAGGCTCCACGCGAGGCGCAGGTTGGTGGGCAGCTCCCGCAACGTCACCTCGAGCAGGGCGAGCTCACCTCGCGCTTCGACGCTCGTGCCCGGCTTCGCCAGCGCCTCGAGGGTGTCGTCCGCGTCTGGCTCGAAGCCCACGAAGCGCAGCACCCGCTCGCGGCGCATGCGGCGGCGCACCAGGCTCACCACGATGGTCGACAGCCACCCGCGAAACTGCGCCGGGTCTGACAACTGCGAGAGCCGCGACAACGCGATGATGAACGCGTCGTGCACCACGTCTTCTGCCGCCGCCACGCTGTGCAAGAGCCGCGTCGCCATCGACAACATGATGGGCGCATAGCGGCGGTAGAGCAGCCCCTCGGCCGCTCGGTCGCCCTCGAGCGTTCTGCGCACCACGTCATCGACGGGCACCCCTTCGGGCAGCGTCACGAGCACCTGGGGTTTCCGGTTCACTGAGGGCTCGATCCACCGGGGTCAGAAAACGGCCCAGACCCCGGCCGTGGGCTGGTTTTGGCACGCCGCGGCTCCAATTGCCTGACGTCAAACCCGAGGGGTCGACACATGCGACGAGCAGGAGCTGTGCTGGTGGCGCTGAGCATCTCGTGTGCGCCTCCAGCAGAAGAAGAGGTCGTTGGGTTTGCAGCGGGTGGTGCAGCTGGCGGAGTTGGCCTTCGCCGCGCCCGCCCCATCATCGGAGGCACCGTCATCGTCGGTGATGAAGGGCGGCAGGCCGTGGTCAGTGACCCCGAGCGCGACGTCGTTCACCTCATCTCGTTGACGAACCGCACCGTGCGCGCCACCGTCACCCTGCCCGCGGGCGCCCAGCCTGCTCGCGCCATCTGGCCACAAGGCGGCAAGGTGCAGGTGGTGCTGCGGGGCACGGGTGCCATCGCCACCATCGACCCCGCCACCTCGAAATTGCTCTCGACGACGCCAGTCTGCCCCGAGCCCCGCGGCATCGCGTGGGACGAGAGGCACCAGGCGACGCTGGTCGCGTGCGCGTCTGGTGAGCTCGTCAGCCTGCAGGGCCCCGAGACGACGGTGCAGCGCTTCGACGCCGACCTGCGCGACGTGCTGGTGGGGCCCACGGGCGTGACCCTCACCACCTTCCGCACACCCAGCGTCATTCAGGCCGACGGCACCACCGTCAAACTCCCCATCGTCTCCGCGGGCAGGCCGATGGCGCCGACCGCTGCGTTCCGCTCGCTCCAGGCCGCCGAGACGACCGTCGTCATTCACCAGGACGCGGCCGACGACGACGTGCGCAACACGCCAACCCCGATGGCGCCCGTGTCGCCGCCCTACTACGGCAACGGCCAGACGGTGCCGGTCTGCAACGGAGCGGTCGTGCGCTCGGCCGTCACCCTGGTCTCGGGCAACGCGGCGGTCGGGTCGGTGCAGCTGGGTGGCGTGCTGCCCGTCGACGCAGCGCTCTCTCCGAGCGGCACCGAGCTCGTCGTGGTGCACGCCGGCAACTCGCAGCTCATCAGGCTGCCGCTCGCGGCGATTCGCGGCAACACGCCGGCGGCCTGCGCACCCCTCGGCGACCCTGTCGTCACCGGGCCCAACGGAGAGCGCGTCTCGGCCATCGGCAACCCCATCGGCGTGGCCTTCCTGCCTTCTGGGGACCTGCTCGTGCACAGCCGCGAGCCCTCGGCGCTCCACATTCTCGGCGCGCGCAGCGGCTTGATTCGTCTTATTGGGCCCTCCGTCGAGACGCCGGGCCAGCGGCTCTTTCATGACAGCGTCGGCGGCATCGCGTGCGCCTCGTGTCACCCAGAAGGCCTCGAAGACGGGCACGTGTGGACGCTCGAGGGCCGCAAGCGCCGAACCCAGTCGCTCGGCGCCAGCCTCACCACGGCCCCCTTCCACTGGGACGGAGACCTGCCCAACCTCACCGCGGTGCTCGAGGTGACCTTCGTGCGCCGCATGGGTGGCACCAGGCCCGACCCCGACGTCGTGAAGTCACTCGAGGCCATGCTGAAGGCGATTCCCGTGCCGAAGGCGCCAACCCGAGACACGCCCGTCGACCTCGTGAAGGGCAAAGCGGCGTTCGTGAAGGCAGGGTGTGAGGCGTGTCACTCGGGTGCGAACTTCACCAACGACCGCACGATGGACGTGGGCACCGGGAGCCCCCTGCAGGTCCCCTCGCTGCGCGGCCTTGCCAGCCGCGGCCCGTGGATGCACGACGGTTGCGCGAAGACGCTCGAGGAGCGCTTCACCAACGAGGCCTGCGGCGGCGGCCGGCGTCACGGGAGCCCGCAGGTGCTGACACCCGAGGAGCACAACCACCTCGTCGCGTGGCTCGGCCAGCTCTGACGGCTACTTCTTCCCGAGGCGCCGGTTGCGCAGCTGCAGGTACCGCTCACTCGCGGCGAAGCGCACCAGCTCGGTGACCTCGATGGGCAGCGCCTTCTTCGCGCGCAGCGAGGCGATGGCGGGCGCGATGCCGCCACAGACGACGAGGCCCGCGCGGTTGACGCTGTGCCGCGCGCCCTCCATCAGCGCCGAGAGGTCGAGCGTCTTCGCCACCTTCGGCCACAGCGCCTTGAGCCGCTCGTGCGACCGCGCCGGCAGCGCCTCGCGAATGATGCGCGCCTCGGTGCTGGCCTGCCCGCGCAACATCTGCCCCACCGCCTCGAGGCCTGCGCGCAGCTGGTCTCGTTTGAGGGTGCGCAGGGCGAGCAGCTCGGCGCTCAGGGTGAACAGCGCGCGGCCGGCGTAGAAGCGCAGCTCGGCGTCGGCGACGGGCTTCTTCACCGTGAGCCGGCTCACGACCAGCCGAGGCGGCGTCGTCTGCAGCGCCGAGAACGGAGGACCAGCCTCGTCGCTGACGAACACGTCGGGCGCGCGCATGCCGAGCAGCCGCACCGAGGCGAGCAGCGCGTCGGCCGCCACCTTCGAGCCCTTGCCGCTCTCGAGCGAGAACTCCTCGTTCGCCTGCGCGTCTTTGCCCTTCGCGGGGAAGAGCCGGCACAACGCGGGGCTCGTCAACGTCACCAGCTCGGCGGCCTCGGTGCGCACGAGCGGGTGCCGCAGGCCGGCGCGGTCGGTGGCCGAGAGGATGAGGCGTGGCGTGCGGGGCGCGGCGTTCGGGTCACCTTCGAGTGCGCGCGCGAGCTCGAGCATCAACGACGAGCGGTTCGCGTCGTTGGCCGTGTCGAAGTGCTCGGCCAACATGCGGTAGCCGTCGGGGTCGAGCGGGCTCGCGCGCACGCGCTCGAAGAGGGCCTGGCGCTCTTCGCTGAGCTGCTTCGAGGGCGAGGGGCCGAAGCTGGGTGGAATCGACTGGAGCGGATCTCCGAGCTCCACCGGCGCGACCGCGGGCAGCTCCTGGGTGCGGCGGTTCTCGGCGCGGGCAACGGGCTCGTACGCGTCATCGTCGGCTGCGTCGCTGGCCGCCCGAGGCGCTGGAGTCTCTGACGCGTCTTCGTCGTCCTCCGCAAGCTCCGCGCGCGGCGCCGGGCTGGCCGAAGCGTCGTCATCATGGGCGTTGCTGAAGGTGGGCATCGGAGCGCGAGCTGCGTCGGCAGGCCTCGGGGCTCGTGGTGGCGTCTCGCTCACGACGACCTCGGCGGCAGGCTTCGCGGCTCGTGGCGGCGTCTCCCGCACGGCGGCGTCGGCGGCAGCAGGCTTCGCGGCTCGTGCAGGCGGCGCATCGACAGGCTTCGCCGGGCGGGCCACTGACGCGGCGGCACCAAACGTCTTCGCTGGAGCCTCGGCCGATTTCGCAGCGCGGGCCGGTGGTGCGTCGATGCCGAGCACCTTCGCAGAAGGCTCGGCAGACTTCGCGGCGCGCGGCGATGGTGCGTCGCTGCGGGGCGTCGCGGAAGGCTCGGGGAGCTTCGCGGTGCGGGCTGCGCCATCGGCTCGGGGTGGCGTCTGGCTCGGGCTCCGAGCTGCAGTCTTCGTCGCGCGCGCTTCGGCCTCGAGCTCGGCGTCGACCACCACCGAAGGGCCGCTGTCGGGGCCCATGATGACGACCTCGTCGCTTCGCACCTCCATCACGTCGTCGATGTCGTCATCGTCGGCGAAGTCCGACGCGGGCGCTTCGCGGGTCTCGATTTGATTGGTGAAGGCGTGAACGATGGGGTCGAGCACGCGCTGCAGGCGGGCGGGCAACTTCGGGGGGAGCGGCGGCCGGGAGTCTTCGGGCTCGCGCACTGCGCCGAGGGCCTTCGCGAAGGCCTCGCTCTCGACCTCGTCGGTCAACGTCTTCGCGGCGACGGCCAGGACCGACGGCGGCTTCGGTCTCGACGCGCGCGGCGCCGGCACCACCAGCGGCCCACCCGGCAGCTTCGCGGCCGCGTGCGCTGCGGGCGCCTGCTCGACACGCACGCGCTCGATGCGCTCCTCGTACTTCTCGGCGCGCTCTTCATCGTTGAGCCGCTCGCGGGCGTGGCGGGCGAGGCGGCGCCACAACGAGACCCGCTGCGGGCCTTCAGGCGCAGACGTCGCCGCGTGCTCCAGCGCCCACCCGGCCTCGTCGTCGAGCCGCCGCGCCAGCAGCCGGTCGACCAGCGAGAGCCACGCCTGCAGATGACCGGGCTCGGCCTTCACGGCCTCACGCAGCGCCGTGAGCGCCTCGTCGAAGCGGCCACCCCGCTCGAGCACCGAGACGAGGTCGAGCCACGCCGGCCGCGCCTTCTCGCCGCGTGGGTCCTTCGCCAGCAGGGCCTTCAAGACCTGCTCGAGCCGCGCGTCGTCACGCAGGCCCTTCGCCAGCACCCAGAGCCGCGAGAGCGCCTCGTCGTCCTGCGCGGTGACGCCCACCACTTCGACCCACGCCGTGAGCGCGAGGCGTGCGTCTTTCACCGCGTCGGCCAGCTTCGCGAGCCGGCGGAAGAGGGCGCCACGCTCGGGCAGCCGCCGAGAGGCCGCCAGCAGCAGCTTCTCGAACGTCTTCACCGGGGCCACGTCACCGCGCACGACGAGCAGCTCGGCGAGGCCTGCGGCGGCTTCGAGCGACGTCGGCGACACGCGCAGCGCCTCTTCGAAGTCGGCTTTGGCCTGGTTCGAGTCACCGCGGGTTCTGGCTTCGTGGGCGCGCAGCACGAGCAGCCGGGCTTTTTCGTTCGGGTCCTGCGCGCGCACGACGCCGGCGTCGAGGGCCTGCTTCACCCCGGCCTGGTCCTGGCGCTCGTCGAGAATGCGCACCTGCTCCGAGACGGCCTGGGTGTCGCCAGTCAGCTGCGCGACCTCGGCCCACATCTTCGCGGCGCCGACGGCATCGTCGAGCTCGCTCTCGAGCAGCTCGGCCAGCTTCTCGAGCCACGCAGCGCGCTCCTTCGGGTCGGCACGCCCGGCTGCCGTCTCCTGGTAGAACCGCGCGAGCTCTCTCCAGGCGCCGCGCGCGACGTAGCGGGCCTCGAGCCGGGTGAGCGCGCGGTTCGACGCCGAAGGAGACGCCGCAGCGGCGACGAGCAGCGCCTCACCCACCTGCCCCTGCGGCGCGGGCTCGGCCTCGGCCGCCTCGAAGTCGGACTGCGTCGTCGACGGCGGCGGAATGACGATGGCGGCGGTGGGCTCTTCACCAGACGAGGTGACGTCGTGTACCTCTTCGATGACGACCTTCGGCGCGGGCACCTGCAGGCCGAGCTCACGAATGAAGGCGCGGGCGCGGGCGTCTTTTCCCACGCGGCCCGAGACGTCGAGCACCACCCGCACCGCCTCGTCGATGGAGCGCGCAGGCGAGTCGGCGTGCACCAGCGCGCGCAGCCACAACATGCGCAGCAAGAAGACGCTGTGCGGGTCCTGCCCCTGCTCGGCGTATTGCGCGGCCTGGCCGTAGCGGAGCGCGGCGCGTGGGTGCTCCTGCAGCCGCTCGCCCCACAGCCGGGCGCGCTTGAGGGCCACTCGTGAGGCCGCGCGAAAGTAGCGGCGGCGCAGCAAGAGCCGCGTCTCTTTCTCGAGCGAGGCGTCGAGCTCGTCCCACCGCTCGAAGCGCTCGAGCAGCGCGTTGAGCACCAGCCGCGAGCGCCGGTCTTCGGGAGCCTCGGCCAGCAGCGTCGTCAGCGTCTCGATGGCGGGCAGCTCCTGGCCGGTGCGGCGCTGCAGTCGCGCCAGCGCGCGCAGCACGCCGACGCGCTCGCGCCCTTCGACCTCGTCGACGCCCTGCGTGACGAGCGTGAGCAGCGGCCCCATCTTGTTGGTGGCCAGCGCCATCGTCACCAGCGCCTGCGCGGTGCGCGCCGTCATCGGCTGCTCACGCGCGAAGCGGATCAGCTCGGCCGCGGCCTTGTCGGGCTGCCCCGAGCGCAGCAGTCGGCGGGCGATGGCGCGATGGGTGACCTCGGGAGAGGCCTTGCTGGCCGCGAGCGCGTCGAGGCGCACCGTCTCGAGGCGCTTGTCCTCGTCAGACGGGGGTGCGTCCGGTCCTCGCGGGGGTGAAGCGCCAGCGGCCATGGAAGCGCGCGACTGTAGCCAATGCCGCGCGGGGAGGAACGGTCGTTGACGAGCCTTCGACGTTGACCGAAGCAGCCCGCCGTGAGCCCGACGGTGAGCGTGGTGCTGCCAGCCAGGAACGCCGAGGCGACCATCGACGCCGCCGTCGAGAGCGTGCGCGCGCAGACGTTCGAAGACTTCGAGCTGCTGGTCATCGACGACGGCAGCACCGATGAAACGAGGGCCCGGCTCGAACGTCACTCCCGCGACGATGCGCGCGTTCGCGTGCTGTCGACGGGCGGCGGCGGGCTGGTGGGCGCGCTGCAACTCGGCCTGTCGCAGGCGCGTGGGCCGCTGCTCGCGCGAATGGACGCTGATGACGTGAGCCGGCCCGAGCGGTTCGCGCGCAGCGTGGAGCGGCTGACCGCAGACCCTTCGCTCGCGGGCGTGGGCACGGGCGTCGACATCGTTCGGCACGACCAGCCGCCGTCGCCGGCGTTGCTGAGCTACGGGCGCTGGCTCAGCTCACTCACCACGCCCGAGCGGTTGTTCGCCGACCGGCTCATCGAGTCTCCGCTGTGTCACCCGTCGGTGATGTTGCGTCGCGACGCGCTCGAACGCGTTGGTGGCTGGCGTGACGGCGACTTCCCCGAAGACTGGGAGCTGTGGCTGCGGCTGCTCGCGCGCGGCGAGCGGCTGGTGTGTCTGCCCGAGGTGCTCCACGTGTGGACCGACCATGACCGCCGGCTCACGCGCACCGACACACGGTATCGACGCGATCGGCACACGAAGCTGCGCGCGAGCGTGCTGGCCACGAGGTTCGCGACGCGGCCGCTCTGCATCTGGGGCGCAGGAGAGACGGGCATCGCCCTGTTCAAGGCGCTGCGGGCTCGCGGCGTCACGGTGGAGCGCTTCATCGACGTGAACACGCGGAAGATTGGCCAACGCATTCACGGCGCGCGGGTGGTGTGGCCCGACGACGTGGGGCCGCCCGGCGACGAGCACGTCATCGCGGCGGTCGGCGCGCACGGAGCGAGGGCCGAGATTCGGGCCTTCCTCGACTCCCGCGGCTTCGTCGAGGGCGAGCACTTCACCGTGGCGGCGTGAGGAAACCTTCACGACGATTCGCGTCAGGCAAATCGGGTGGGCGGGGCCACGCGACGTCCTAAACCGCCCCACATGCTCAATCGCGCCCTGCTGGTGCTCGCCGTCGTGCTGGGGGCAACGACGGTCTCTGCCCAGACGCTTCAATACCAGGCGCCCCCGCTGCACCGCATCGTTCACCGCAACACCTTCGCGCTGCGCGTGAACCCGCTGGGCCTGCTCTACGAGGGCCGGTTCATGTACCGCTTTCGGCTCTACGAGAGCGACGAGATGGCGCTGCGTGACAACTTCATCGGCATCGGCCTGACGCCCATCGCGAGCCCGGCGTTCATTCGCGCTGGCGCGTACGTCGAGGTGCAGCCGCTGACGGTGCTGGGCTTCTGGGCCTCGTACACGTTCGTGCAGTACTTCGGCACGTTCAACCTGTTCCAGTCGTTCCAGTCGGCGCGCAGCAACTACTCAGACGCGGAGATCACGCGGCTGGGCGCGGGCACGCCTTCGGAGCCTGGCTCGAAGACGAACTACCTGGGCAACGGCACCGAGCTCACCATCGGCGCTGACTTTCAGATCAAGGTGGCCGACATGGTGGTGCGCAGCAAAGCGCGGCTCGTGCGGCCCGACATGAACCTGCGCGCCGGAGACACGGTCTTCTACGACCAGTTCTACGACGTGCTGGCGCCGAACCGCGGCTGGTACTTCGTCAACGACGTCGACCTGCTGTACCAGACGCCCAACAAGCGCTTCGTCGGCGGCGCGCGCTATACGCAGGCGTTCGTCTTCTACGACCAGCGCCACTTCGCGAGCGGCGAGGCGCAGGAGAACAAGAACAACCTGCACCGCGTCGGCCCCTTCGTCGGCTACACGTTCAAGATCGACGACGGCGCGACGTTCAACAACCCCACCGCGTTCATCTTGATTCAGTGGTGGCTGCAGAACCCGAACCGCACGGGCAAGGCCAACAACCCCGATGGCATCACCCAGGCGCTGCCGCTGATTGGAGCGGGCTTCCAGATGACGGGCGACTTCCTGCCGGTGCCGAAGCCGGCCCCGCGCGCAGAGGCGGTGCCGTCACTGAACGAAGCGCTGGCCCGCGCGGCTGGTGAAGGTGTCGTCGAGAACTGAGCAACGCAGCCGCCCACGACCTGGACCACCGGATTCGGGTTCGCCGAGATTCGCTGGCCCTGCCGGTATGACTCAGGCCGACGGCTTCAGTGGAAAGTCGTCGGGCATCGGCGCCTCCCACGTGACGCCGTCAATCTCGAGCCGACGCGCGTGCAAGAGACACCGCGACCCGCTCGCGCCGCCGTAGAAGTCGTCGCCCAGAATCGGAAAGCCGATACTCGCCAGGTGCGCGCGAAGCTGGTGCGTGCGCCCGGTCTCGGGGAACAGGCGAACGAGACAGAGCGCTCCGTTCACCACGTCGCGCCGGTACTTCGTCACCGCGTCAATGCCGTTGCCCGTTCGAATCGCGCGCCATCGCCCGGGGCGCGACGGGTCCTTCTGGAGCGGCGTGTCGATGACGCCCTGCTCGGGCAGCGCGCTGCTCACGATGGCGACGTACTCCTTCTTCGCGCGGCCCTCGCGAAACGCCGTGGCCAGCGCGCTCGTCGCCGCCTTCGTCTTGCCGAACACCGTCACGCCCGACGTCTCGCGGTCGAGCCGATGCACGAGGCCCGCTTCACGCCCCAGGTGCTTCGTGGCGAGGTCGAGCAGGCTCAGCTCTCCATCGGGCGTGGGCTGCGCGGGAAGGCCGGCCGGCTTGTTCACCACCAGCACCGCGGCGTCTTCGAAGAGCACGCGCATGGTGAACGTCGACGTCACGCGCTGCACGTTCGTCGCTTCGCCGCTCGCCTCGAGCACCACGCTCACGCGACTGCCCGCCTTCACCGTCATCGCGCCGTCACGCACGCGCTTGCCATCGACGTACACCGCGCCCGCGCTCACGCGACGGTTCACGTCGTCTGGGCTCTCCTGAAGCTCCGACGTCAACGCCTTCACCAGGCTCGTGGAGGTCGTCACCTCGAACGTGCGCCGCTTCACGAACGCCACCGCGCCTGACCATGTGGATGCATGTCGCATTGACGCCGGGCGCCCATGGGGAACACTGAAGGGGCCGTGGAACTCAGCGTCAACGCCATTCTCGCCACCATCGACGACTTCCTGAAGGAGTCGGGGACTCGTACCCACCGTGCCCTCGCGGGCCTCGAGGCGCGCGCCACCAACGTCGAGCTGTTCTCGCTGCTCGAAGACATCACGCGCGCCGAGCCCGTCGCCTTCGTGCGGGAGCTGACGACCAGCTCGCGCATCGACGCCACCAAGAAGGGCCGCGTCGAGCGGCTGTACGCCGTGCTGCTCGAGCTCGCCACCCAGGCCCGCCTCGCGCCGCACGACGACGCCATCACCGCGCTGCTCTCGTCGAAGACCATCGCCTCGGCGGGCCGCACGTGGACGCTGGCGGAGTCGCTCTCGGACACGTGGACGTTGTCGACGCCGGAAGCGCGCGCGTTGGTCTCGAACGACCGCTCCGCTGCTCTGTGGGACGAGCAGGCCCCGTTCGCCAGGCGCCTCGACGCCCTCTCGGAAGCCGCAGCCGCGTTCGCGCAGCCCTC
The DNA here is from genome assembly GCA_040275325.1 of Myxococcaceae bacterium. GTDB lineage: Bacteria > Myxococcota > Myxococcia > Myxococcales > Myxococcaceae > Xiheimicrobium. Next base: position 13,585 of record JBEOKA010000540.1, read on the forward strand.
GTCACGCGCGCTCGTCGAGGCGATGCAGCGGCGCACCTTCGAGCAGTGGGAGCCGAAGGCCGAGGCGCTGCTCAGCCACTCCGACGACCCGTCACGCGACCTCTCGGCGTTCGCGCTCAAGCGCCTCGACCAGCAGCTCAAGCCGACGAACGCGAAGAGCACCGACCTCTCGCGCGCCCTCGCGGCGCCCTGGTTCTTCGAGGTGCTGCGAAGAGAAGACCTCTCGCACGCGGTGACGCGCACGCTGACCGAGCTGGGTTTTCACCCGAACGCCTTCGGTCGCATTCTCATCGACACCGACTCGCAGGGAAGGCTGCCGGGCGCACACCTCGTTCGGGTCGAAGTGCCCGACCAACTGCGGCTCATCTTCACGGCCGCGCCGGGCTTCGAGGGCTACGCGGGTTGGCTGGGCGCGTGGGGTGAAGCGCAGCTGCTGTCGGCGACGCCGCGCACCCTGCCCTTCATCGACCGCGTGATTGGCGACTCCACCCTCACGCTCGCGGTCCGTCGGCTGTTCGAGTCACTGCTGCTCGACGAGGGGTGGCTCAAGCGGCACGTGCGGGCGACTTCCGCGCAGGCCCGCGAGGTCGCGCGAGTGTTCGCGTGGCGGCAGGTGATGGCGATGCGGGCCGAAGCGGCGCTGCTCCCCGTGCAACGAGAAGGGCTCGAGCGAGGCGCCGTGCGTGGGCTGGCCGATGCGTACTCGACGGCCATGGAGCGCGCGCACGTCGTTCAACCCGAGCGCGGCCGCTTCCTGCTCGACACCGCGCCGCTCACGCCCTCGATGCGGTCGCTCGACGCGTGGGCCCTCGAGGCGCACCTCGCGTCGCTGATTCGTGAGCGCTTCAACGAAGACTGGTGGAGAAACCCTGCGGCCGGCCGGTTCTTGAACGACCTGGCGATGCGCGGCTCGACGGAAGACGCGACGACGGTGGCGACCTCGTTGGGCGGGCCGCCGCTCGAGTTGACGAACGCCTCGCGCCGCCGCGTCGTGGTGATGGGCGCCTGAGCGTGCAGACCATCTCCATGACGCCAATCGGCACCGTCCGCTCGTCGCGCACCGCCACCGAAGACGACGACTGGGATTCGGTGGTCTCGTCGATCGAACTCGACGCGTCTCAGTTGGAGTTCGGTCCGCGAGGTGCGGTGAAGCAGCCCGACTGGATGACCGAGTTGATGCGCCAGTACTGGGTGGCGCGACCCTGAACCTGGAACAGCTCCCGGGCGGAGCGTCGCCTGAAGGCTCGTCAGACCCGCCTCATTGCGAGGCGGGGTTGAACGACCACGTCACTTCTTCTTCGACTTGAGCGCCGCGACGACCTTCGACTTGGCCGCGCTGCGGGTCTTCGCCACCGGTGCCGGCTTGTTGCCGTTCGCGATGGCCCGCTGCCGCTTGAGCGCCGAGAGCAACCGCATCTCGAGCAGCAACAGCTCGTCACCGAGCTCTTCATTGTCACCGTGCGCCTTCGGAAGCGGAGCATCGAGCTCCACCGGCGCGCCGTACCGCATGCGCAGCGCCTTCTCTTCCGTCGGCGTGGTGGTGGTCTTCGTCAACGCCCGCGCTACCGTCTGAGTCGTCACCACCGCCGTGCTACCGCCCTTCCGCTCCATGGTTGATGCCCTTTCGGAACCTGAACAACCGGCCATGTACGATGCGGCAAATCCGCAACCTGTGGGCAGTGTAGCGATCGACCTCGAGGGCGCAAATTTTTGGCCTGAGCTGCTCCAGACGTGATGTGGGCTGTTGCAACACACGCCAGTGAACGGGATTTGCTCGGGTTTTTCGTGTCTGTCGGCGTCCGACAGAGACCCACTCGCAGAGGAAAAATCCAGCGCGCAGACGAATTGGGGAACGGGCTTCGAGCCGAGGGGAAAGGCCGACCGGAAAGTTGACGAGGGGCTTATTCGTCTTCGGGTTCTGCGGCGCCGCCGGTCGGAGCAGGCGTTCCACCGTCACCGCGCTCGATGCCGAAGCGCTTGAGAGCGGCCGCGATGCCTTGCGGTTTGTCTTCGTCGGGCAGGAAGTCGGTGGGGGCCTTCACGTCGGGCACCTTGCCGAGGTTGGTGAGCGCCGACTCGAGCGAGAGCTGCAGGAAAGCCTCGCCGCCATCGGAGGCGACGCGCATGCGCCCGCTGAGGCTCGTCTTCATCACCACCGACTTCTCGGCGTCGACGTAGACGTCGCCCTGCAGCGCGGTGGGCTCGCGAAGGTCGAAGAACATGCGGCGTCGCAGCGTGGTGTCGTCGACGCCGCCTTTGGGTGCAGCGAGCGGAGGCAGTGCCTTCGAGGCGTCAGCCAACGGCGGGCCGAGCGTGACTTCGTAGCGCCAACACAGGCGGTCCTCGATGGTCTGCGTGCCCTTCGCGGCGAGGGCGAGCCGGCCGCGGAAGAGCTGGTCGAAGTCGCGCACGGCGCCGTACGCCTCTTCACGCATGCGCTCGGCGATGCCGCGGTCGCGCTTTCGTTCACGGAACTGCCCGGCGCCGTCACGGCCGTACGTCGTTCGCGCGTAGACGTGGCCTGCGGCACGAATCACCTCGAGGCCCTGGTCGTAGGTGGGCGTGGTGTTCGAGATGCGCGCGAGGAAGTCGCCCGAGACGCCACCGGGACCGGCGAGCAGCTCGCGGGTCTCGGTGAGGCGCACCGACTTCGGGCCGGCGCTCCATTCCCACTTCACGGTCGCGTTGTACGTGTGCGCGCCAAGCCGCTCGGTGGCCTCTGCGGCGCCCATGCCGAGCACGCGGCGGGCGACGAGCGGGTTCGAGGCCACGTCTTCGGGAGGCAGCTTCTCTTGCGCGGCGGCGACGGCCTGCGGCGGGTCTTCGCTCGAGAAGATGCGCTTCTTGGCCGCCTTGTCGACGGGGTCGGGGCAGGCGGTCAGCGCGAGAATGGTGGCGAAGACGAGGCGCTTCATCGAAGGGCGGGCACCCTATTCGCTCGGTGGGCGTGAGTCGAACACTGCGGCGAGACTGAGAACATTCGAGCCCCGCGCTCCGTTCCCGAACCGTCGATGCTGTTGCCGTGACCTGTCGGGCCCAACCCGCTACAAGCCCGCGCGCCATGCAGAGTCTCAGAGACAAGCTGTTGAAGGCCGGCCTCGTCAGTGAAGAGGCGGCGAAGAAGGCCGAGACCGACAAGAAGGCTCCGCCGAAGTCGAGTGCGCCGCCTCGTCGAGATGATCGTCCGCCACCGCGCCGCGACGACAGGCCGCCTCCGCCCCGCCGCGACGACCGCCCGTACACGCCGCGCGAAGACACCTCGCGGCTGCCGAAGTTCGCGCCGCTGCCAGGCAGCAAAGAGGCCCACCGCCTGCAGGCGAAGAAGCAGCTCGAGTCAGACCGAAACCTGCGCGAGCGCGTGCTGGCGACGCAGGTGCCGAAGGAGATTGGTGAGACGCCGTTCTACTTCGTGACGCGCAAGAACAAGCTGCGGCGGCTCGAGCTGTCGGCCGACCAGGCGAAGAAGCTCGAGACCGGAGAGCTCGCGGTCGTCGAGCGGCCCGACCCTGATCAGATCGAACACGCGCTGATTCCCGCCGATGTCGCGCGCGAGCTGCTGCCGAATCACCCGAAGGCCGTGCGGTTCCTGAACGCGCCGGGAGCCGCGGTCGGCTTCCTCTCCGAGACGGAGATCTCGTCGCGGTCTCACGAAGCGACCAGTGGCGAGACGCACGAGTCGCACGACGAAGCGCCGGCCGAACCAGCCGCCGAGTCGCCCCCACCTGCCGCGGAGCCCGAGGCTCCGGCGACGTTCATCACCATCAAGCGAGCGCCCAAACCGGAGTGAACGTGCTGGGCCCGGTACAGGCGCAGCGCCTCCACGTCTTCGAGATGCGAGGCGCGGCGAGCAAGTCGGCTGCTCAGGGCAGGTCGGTCTCGAGCAGCGTTTCGAAGATCACGTGGCTCGCCTGTTCGAACAGGCGATTGCTCGCGATGACGCCGCCGCAGTGATTCGGCTCGCGGGCGAACGTGAGCGCCCGACACCGCTCGAGCACCGAACTCCAGAACGCGTCGCTTCTCCGCGGGCGAAGAAAGTCGTCAATCAACGCGCGCGGCCACGGAATCAGCGTGAACGGATCGGCGTCGCTCGGGGTGACGAAGCAGTCGAGATCGAAGTCGAGCAGCGTGTCGTGGGCCGAGCTGATCAGCTCCAGCGCCTGACGATCATCCAACAACCGCTCGAGCGTCGGTGCGGTGATCAACCGATGCGAGATGCCATCGCTCGAGCTCCACGTCGGCTGCTTCACCGCGCCCACTGGCCACGCGCGCGCGATGGCGATGACGTCTGAGACCAGGCCGCACTCCATCGCCGCGAGGATGTGGTCGACGTTTCGTTCATCGAGCCGCGTACGCGCATGTTCATCGAGTGCCTTCGCGTCGAGCCCTCGCGCGGGAGGAGCCGTCGGCGCCACGAGATCGAAGTGGCGATCGAAGGTGATCAACACCGCCGGCGTCTTCGGCTGCGCGAGTCCCCAGCACGGCAGCGCGAGCCGGTGGGGGTCGAAGAGAAACCCTCGCGACGGGCCGCGACCCGAGAGCGTCAACTCGATGATGCCGGGGAAAGACACGACCTTGCGCTTACCCGACTTCAGTCACTTTGCACCCAGCGTTGGGGCCCACAGCGCGCCTGAATGTGAGCACTCCCGAAAGCAGTCGTGATCTCCTCAGGAGGCGCGGTCGACCCCGCCGCCCCCTCGGCGAAAGGTGCCGATTCGCTCGCAGAACCCGGCGGCAACGGCCTTGCACAGCCTTCTGCTCGTGCTGTCGCTCTCCGTCACCGTTGCACTGCTGCTCGCCGCCGATGAGGCGACGGTTTCAGCGCCGCTGGTGACTTCAGAAGGCGACGTCGCAGGCGCACCCGTCGACCACCCGCTCATCGCGGTGCAGGCCGACGTGGGGTTGCCCGACGGCGCCGGAGCGTCGTTGATGGGTATGCCGGTCTCCTGGGTACGTGTGCACGTCGGCGGTCTGGCGACCCTGTCTGGGTCGGGCGTTCGGGCCGGGGTGACGTTGCTCGCGTTTCCGAGCAAGCCGGTGCGCCCGATGCTCGGCGTCGAGGCCGGCTACTCGTTCACCGGCAGCGCCAACTGGATTCCTTTTCTCGGGAGCCTCTCGTACCTCACCACCTCGCTCGAACAGGTCAGCTACGGCTGGGGCTCGGCGCAGGCGGGCTTCGAGTTCGGCTCCCAACACTTCGCGTTCGTCGTGCGAGGCGGTCTCTCGTACGTCGACCTCACCTTCGCCGGCCCACGCCTTGACGTGGGAGGCGCTTCTTTGACCGCCTCGTCGATGTCGTTGCGCGGCGTGATTCCTTCAGCGCGAGTCGGCCTCATGTTCGCGTTCCTGTGACGTCACTTTCGCTCGCCCGGTGCGCTCGTCCCCCTCCCCCCACGCGCACCCGGGCGGGCACTTTTCAAGAAGGGAGCCCTCCCCATGCGCCCTGCACTGCTGCTCCCACTCCTCGCGCTGGTCTCGGCCTGCGGCGACGTGCTGTTCCTCGAAGGCTCGGTCAACCAGCTCTGCCAGAAGCTGCCGGCCCAGAACTTTCGCGTGCCGCCGTTGCCAGGCGCGATTCAGCTGCCGCCGCAAGTGACGCTCGAGCGCCACTTCGACTTCGACATCACCGCGCAGCTGCCGACCCAGCTCGACCGCGCGCAGCTCACCATCGCGCTCGACCGCATGTCGCTGACCGCGAGACAGAACGTGAACCTGGGCTTCATTCAGGCCGCAAAGGTGACGCTCGAGCCGCCCGCGAAGTCGAAGCTCGCGCCCGTGGTGGTGATGAAGGACCTCGAGTCGACGCCCTCGGTGCTGCGCTTCAGCGGAGATGACCTCGAGCTCGCGCCCTACCTCGAGTCTGGCGTGCTCTCGTACACGGTGGCCCTGACCGCCTCGACGACCGAGATGAACGCTGCGATGCCCGAGAACGGGCTGGCGGCCGACATCGACGCCTGCGCCAACGTTTCGCTGCGGTGGGACTACGCCAACTGACGCGAGTCGCCAGGGTGACATGGGGCGCTCCTCCACTTGCTCGCTGGTACACGCGACGCCTACAACCGAGGGGTTCGACAAACCTCGGGGGTCGTCACCGTGCGTATCCGTCCCAAGCTGCCGTCGCTGCCGAAGTTGCCCATCAACCCGCCGTCGCCGAAGAAGCCCAGGCCAGAGGTGATTCGCGAGATTGGTCCTCGCCCGCCCAAGCCGAAGCCCGAGGTCATTCGCGAGATCGGTCCTCGTCCGCCCAAGCCGAAGCCCGAGGTCATTCGCGAAATCGGCCCGCGCCCGCCCAAGCCGAAGCCCGAGGTCATTCGCGAAATCGGCCCTCGCCCGCCCAAGCCGAAGCCCGAGGTCATTCGCGAAATCGGTCCGCGCCCGCCCAAGCCGAAGCCCGAGGTCATTCGCGAAATCGGCCCTCGTCCGCCGAAGCCGCGCCCCGAAGTGATCATGGAGATTGGTCCGCGCCCGCCCAAGCCGCGCCCGGAGGTGATCATGGAGATCGCTCCGCCGCTGCCGAAGCCTCGCTGAGCCAGCTGAGTGAACGGTCTCGAGCGGGGCCACTTCGGCCCTCGCCATGAAGAGAACCGGAAGAAGCTCCTCGACCTGTTGCTGTCGAGGAGCTTCATTCGTTCCACGCCCGAGCGCCCGCTCTACGCCAACGGTGGTGGGCCCGCCCCGTGGATGCTCGACACGCTGCAGGTGTTGTTGACGCCCGAGGGTGCGTCGCTCGCCGCCGCGTGCCTCGAGCCCTTGCTGCGCACGTTTCAGTCGAAGCAGCTCGCCACCTACGGCTCCACTGCAGTGCCGCTGCTGCAGTCGAGTCTGCTGCGGCTCGGTGATGGCTGGCGCGGGCTGCTCGTTCGCAAGACCCGCAAGAGCCACGGTAGAGCAAAGCTCGTCGAAGGGCCCATCGACGGCTCGCAGCCGGTCGTGCTCATCGACGACACGCTCGCGACGGGAGAGTCGGTCTTCAACGCCATCACCGCGCTCTCGGAAGAAGGGCTCGACGTCGAAGGCGTCGTCTGTCTCGTGCGCTACGGCGCTGGCGGCGTCTCGCGCGTCGAGGAGCGCGGCGTTCGCGTCGAGGCGGTGCTCGACCTGGAAGACGACCTGTTCCTGCACGTGCCCGAAGGCGCCGACGCAGGCCCGCTCAACCCGACGAAGTGGGACGGGTGGCCGAAGCGGGCAGGCCGCGCTCCAGAGGGACTCTCACCGCCCGAGCTCGCGCGCCTCGCGATGCAAACGTACCTGCGTGACGGCGTGATGCTCGAAGCACCTGTGCGCGTGGCGCCGATGCGTGACGGGCGCGGAGGCATCTACGTCAGCCTTCGTCGCAGCGACGCGCTGTACGACCGGCTCGCGCGTGACGGGTATTGGAACTTCCCCGGTGAAGCCGTGTGGCCGACGCCTGAAGGAGTCATTCGCGCGGCGGTGCAGACGGCCCAGCGGTTCGCCGAGGCGGGGCACGACCTCGACACGCTCGCGCAGTGCTCCATCGCGACCACGACCTTCGGCCCGCTGCGGGCCAGCGATGTTGGTGAGCTCGACGCGTCGAAGCACGGCATCGTCGTACGCAGCAACCTGCGGCTGCGAACCATGGGCGGCGCGTTGCCGAACATGCCCGGCATCAGGAACACGTTTCAGCAGTTCCGCCACGCGCACACGCGCAACGCGGCGCTCTACGAAGGCGAGCCGTACACGGTCTATCGCCACACCGTCGAGAAGGACGTCGAAGGCGATGGCGAGTGGCAGCCGTCTGGCGTTCCCGGCACGCGCAAGAAGCGGCTCGCTGACGCCGACGTGCTCGCGGTCACGAAGCGGGCCTTCGACCTCGTGTCGGGCGGGTCGCGTTCGGCCCGCGCTCCGACGCTCGCGGCGGTGAATCAGGTCTACGTGTCGCTGTACCTCGACGGCGCGCTCACGGGCTGCGCCGGCGCCGAGGTCGAAGGCGGAGATGTGGAGACGACGCTCGAGACGCTCGCCGCTGCGGTCTGGCGCGACGAGCGGTTTCAGCGGAGCCGCAAGAAGAACGCGGCCGTCACCGTCGGCGTCTCGCTGCTGACCGACGGCTTCTTCACCGACGTGGCCGATGCCGAGTTCATGTCGAAGCCGCTGCTGCTCGGAGCACAGTGCCTCGAGGTGATTCAAGGCGAGAAGCGCGCGCTGCTGTTGCCGTCGGTGCCGCTCACGCACGACCTCGACGCGCTCGAGTACACCGAGGCGCTCGTCACGAAGGCAGGCATCACGGGTGGCGACCTGAACTGGGCGCGGTACGAGTGCCAGTCGGGCCTCGCGACCGCGAAGACGGCGATGGTGTTGGTGAAGTCGTTGCCGCCGCTGAAGCCGGCGTCGTTCACCGCGACGAAGCGGAAGCTGCTCCGGCTGGCGACCTCGTATCTCGCGGCGCACCACCAGCGGCGCGGTGAGCTGAACGGCACGTACCACCCGTTCCTCGACACCTTCGATGTCGGCCTCGACCCGGCGCGGCTCGCGTTCATCGCCTGGCAGAAGGCGCGCGTGGGGCTGAAGCGTGAAGCCCGGCAAGACCTCTCGCGGCTCGACGGCGAAAGCTCGGTTCCGGTGCTCGCGTTCTCGCTGCTGACGCGGCTCGAGCTGGGCGAAACGGGGAGACGTTCACGCGCGACGGCGCTGACGCTCATCGAGGCCATCGACGTGCACGGCCGCTTCGACCTGGGTGCCGACGCCGATGACGCCGACTTCGACTACGCACCCGGGCAGGCCCTGCTCGCGTTGAGCGCGGCGCTTCGAGCGGGCGTCGTCACCGACCCGTGGAGCGTGGTGCCCCGCGCGCTCGACTGGAGCCTGCGCCGCTACCGCCTCAACCACTCGTTCGGCGCGGCACCATGGCTGATGCAGACATTCACCGCGTTCGGCCGTCACGAAGCCGCGCGAGAGCTCGCCGACGAGACGCTGCGGTTTCAATCGAAACTCGACGGCGCCTTCCTCACCGGGCAGCAGGATGACTGCCCCGGCTGCACGTCCGTCGTCCCGCTCGAAGGGCTCGCCGCCGTGTATCGCGCGAAGGGCACGCCGAAGCTCCGGGCCGCGCTCGAGCACGGCCTGCGATTCATCGACGCGCTCGTGTACCAGGAGAAGGACGTGCCGCTCTTGCCGAACCCGAAGCGCGCGCTCGGCGGCG
>JBEOKA010000541.1:0-19354 GCA_040275325.1 Myxococcaceae bacterium
ACGCCTTGATGTCGCAGTGGAGCAACGCCTTCGCGCCCGCCTGCGCCTGTCGCTGAAAGAACCGCCCGAGATCGTCACCACGAAAGTGATGCAGCACGCCCGTCGAGAGGAATACGTGCGCGCGCCGCTCGAGCGTGAACGCGTTCGTCACCCGGAACTCGCAGCGCAGGCGCTCTTCTTCGGTGAGCTTCTGCGCCAATCCAATGAGCGCAGGGTTGAAGTCGCAGCCGAGCAGCTCGACGTCGTCGCCCAGCTCTCCGTACGCCGCGAGCCAGCGCACGACGAAGCCGAGCCCACAGCCGATGTCGACGATGCGCAGCGGGCGCTCGGTGGAGTTCGCGCGCAGCACGGTCAACAGGGGCCGGAGCAGCTGCAGCAACCGCACGCCGTTCTGAAACTCGAACGACAGCCGCTGCAGCTCGGTGTGCGACCGCAGCAACACGCCGTCGACCGCGTCAGGGTCGAGCACGTCGCTCCCGGGAATGGCGTCGACGACCTTCCGGCCGACGCGCATGCCGTGCTTCTCGAGCACCGCGTTCACCGCCGCACGTTTCACGGGGCGCCGCGCGAGCGTCTCGGGGTCGACGTCGAGCAACAGGTCGCTCAGCTCGGGCCAGTCGGCGCGCATCAGATGGTCATGAGCAAGACGGTGAGAATGATGGCGAAGAACACGAGCAGCAGCCCCGCCGTGACGAACAGCTTGTTGAGCGCTTCTTTCTCTTCGGGCGTCTCGGCGCCTTCGCGGAAGAGGTGCAGCGCGTTCCACAACATGTTGTTGCCCAGCTTGCCGCGCCGACCCTTCCGGTGCGCGTGATCTTCGTCTTCCTTCTGCTGCTTGAGCAGCCTCTCGTGCGCAGCGCTCACGGCGATCGACGTCGCCGCGTTCGGGTTGGTCGGGTCGCGCTTGAGCGAACCTTCGAGCGCGAGGTCTTTCTGCTTCGTGCGCAGCTCATCGACGGACTTCGAGTCGAGCAGGGCCTTGCCCACCGCCACGCCGTCGCGACCCGTGTTGCGATCGACCAGCTCCTTGAAGCCTCCGTCGGTGAGCGCTTTCTCGAACTGCTTGAGCGCCTTCGCCTTGTCTTCCGGCCGCATCGGCTGAATCGGCGAGTCGGGCAGCGGGTGCGCGAGGTCGACGAAGTGTTCTGCGTATGCGCCGAAGAACTCCATCAGCCGCTCGGCCTGCTCGTCTTTCGGAACGCGCGCGTCTTCGAGCTGCGGCTTCATCAGCGTGAGGTCGGCGCCGAACCGCTGGCCCAGCGTCTTGCCGTCGGTGAGCGACTTCGGGTTCGGCAACAGCGCCTTCACGTCACGAACGGGGGCTCCACCACCCGTCAACGCGTCTTTGAGCGAGGCCCCGAGCCCGTCACGAAACACGTCCTGCAGCGCAGGCTCGGCGATGAGCTGCTTCACCTCGGCCGCTTCGTTGGGGCGCAGGCCACCCGCGCGCGCCGTATCGAGCAGCGAGGTCGCAGCGACCCGGGCCTGGGGTCCTCCCGAGCGCACCGTTCTGAGCAGGTCGTTCACGGCCATCGAGGCTCACTTTACGCAGACGCTCGTCACGACGAAGCGGCATACGCGCCACCCTGGAGTTACACTTCGCTCATGAGCGACAGCGATGGGCCTGGTTCCGAGAAACGGCGGTTCGCGAGAACGGCGCTGTCGCTCCTGGTGCAGTACCGGTTCAACACCTTCGAAGACTTCCTCGCCGAGTACTCGGTGAACCTCTCGGCTGGCGGCATGTTCATTCGCACCGACACGCCGAAAGACGAGGGCAGCATCATCTACCTGCAGTTCTCGCTCAAAGACGGCAGCCGGCTCATCGAAGGCATGGGCCGCGTCGTGCGCGTCAACCCGCCTGGTGTCGCGGGGCGCGTCGCAGGCATGGGCATCGAGTTCCTCAACTTCGACGCCGAGTCGATGGAGCTCATCGAAGAGATCGTCGCCAGCAAGGTCGCGAAGAAGAACTGACTCACCGCGCGCGCTCGGCTTGAATGCCCGTCGTGACGCTGCGCGCCCGTCTGCTGCTGGCCTTCCTGGCTCCGACGCTGGCGTTGCTCGCGTTCGGCGGGTTCCTCGTCTTTCGCGCCAGCCGCAACGTGCTCGAGCAGCAGCTGGGGGAGTCGTTGTCGGCGACGGCGGCGACGGTGGCGACGCAGTTGTCGGCCGAGCGCGTGCTCTCGCTCACTCCCGAAGACGCGCAGGGCGAAGGCAGCCGCACCTGGCGCTCGCTGAAGAAGACGGTCGAGTCGATGCAGCAGGCGTCTGGCACGCGGCGCATCTTCGTGTTCGACGCCGACCGGCGCGCGCGGCTCGATGTCGGTGGAGGCCTGCCGCCGGGCGCCGAGGTGCCGGAGTTGCTGCGCGACGCGCTCGAGCTCGAGCAGGTCTTTGCGGGCCATCACTCGGCCTCTCAGGTGCTCTTCAAGGGCACCGACGGCAACTTCTACAAGACGGGCTACGCGCCGATTCTGCAGGAGGGGAAGGTGGTGGCCGTCGTCGCCGTCGAGGGCAGCGCTGCGTTCTTCGGCCCGCTGGCCGATCTGCGCAACGCGTTCATCGGGTTGTCGGTGCTGACGCTGTTACTGCTCGCCATCGCGGCGGTGCTCTCGGCGCGGCAGGTGTCGCGGCCCCTCGAGTCGCTGGTGCGCGCGGCGCAGGCGATTGGAATGGGAGACCTCACCTCGAAGGTAACGACTGACGCCAGGACGGTCGAGGTGTCGGCGCTGTCACGCGAGCTCGAGCTGATGCGCGCTGGCCTCGAGAGCCGCGACCGTCAGCTGAAGATGATGCTGGGCGGCGTCGCGCACGAGGTGAAGAACCCGCTCGGCGGCATCGAGCTCTTCTCTGGCCTGCTCGATGAAGAGCTCAAGAGCACGCCCCCGAACATCGGCGACTCCCTCGAGCACCTCGCGCGCATTCGCCGTGAGCTCGACTACCTCAAGCGCATCGTCGACGACTTCCTCGCCTTCGCGCGCGAGCAGAAGGTGGCGAAGGTACCGTTCGACGCGAAGCAGTTCGTCTCGAGCGCGGTGGGGCACCTGCAGGGAGAAGCGAGCGGGAAGGGCGTCGTGCTCGACGTCGACGTGCCGTCGTTTCGGCTCGACGGCGACGAGAGCCTGCTGACGAGCGCGCTGGTGAACCTGGTGAAGAACGCGCTGCAGGTGTCGAAGTCGGGGCAGCGCGTGCAGGTGACCGGTCGTGTCGAAGGCGTCAACGGCGTGCTCGAGGTGAAGGACGAAGGCCCAGGCATCGCCGCCGAGCTGCAGGCGCGCATCTTCGAGCCGTTCTTCACCACGCGAGAGAAGGGCACGGGCCTGGGGTTGCCGCTCGCCCGCAAGCTGGTCGAAGCGAACGGCGGTTCGCTGGTGCTCGAGTCAGCGCCGGGGCGAACGGTCTTCACCCTGTCGGTGCCGCTCGCGCGTTGAACGGCGAACGCGCCATGTCCTACGCTGTAAGACATGAAGCGCGCACTCAGTGGGACGCTGACCGTCAGAATCTCTGCAGCCCTCGAGCGGCGACTGGAGCGCACGTCGAAGAAGCGTGGGAAGCGCCCATCTGAGCTCGTTCGTGAGTTCATCGAAGAAGGATTGAAGAACGCAGATGAGCGCGAACAACCGACCGCTGCCGAGTTGGCCGGTCACCTGTTCGGGAGCATTTCGAGTTCGAAGGTGCCGGCTGGTCGTGACGCTTCTGCTGCGCTGGCGCAGGCCGTTCGGAACCGACGCGGATGACTGCCCGCAAGATCCTGCTCGACACCGGAGTGATCGTCGCCGCGCTGAACGATCGAGATCCCGATCACGTTCGGGTCGTCGACTGGCTGCGACCGACTCGCGCCCAATGGTTCACGAGTGAAGGTGTTCTCGTCGAGGCGACCCACCTCTTGCGCAAGGTGCGCCAGCCAGTTCAGCGGGTCGTTCAGTTCGCGGCTGCCCTTCGATGTGACCTCGTGGCTGTCACGCCTGCTCGGCTGGCCCGGGCGGTCGAGTTGGTCGAAGAGCACCCGCATCTGAGGCTCGACCTGGTCGATGCGCTGCTGGGCGCTGCGAGCGAGGAGTTGCGAATCGATGAACTCGCCTCGCTCGACCGACGAGATTCGCTCTCGCTTCGTCGAAGAGGCCGTCCGTCCTTCACGGTCTGGCCGGCGCCATGACGTCGCTCACTCGTCGACGAGCTGAACGAACGACTGGTACTTGTTCTCGATGACGTTCACGTAGTCGACGGGCTCCTGACAGCGGCAGAAGCCACCGCGCACGCGCTTCGCGAACTTCGGTCGTGCGAGCAGCGCCATCGCCTGCTCGACGTTGTCGCGCCACACGTCGGGGTCCAGCTTGAGCTCGACCGCGAGCCGCCGCGCGTCTTCCACGCGGCCGTACCCAGCGTTGTACGCAGCGAGTGAGAAGCGCACGCGCTGGTCGAGTGGCAGCGCCGGCTGATACCGCTTCAGCAGCGTCGCCATGTACTTGATGCCGGCGTGCGTGCCGCTCTCGGGCTGGAACAGCTTCGTGAAGCCCATCTCCTTTCCCGTCGCGGGCATCACCTGGAACAGGCCCTGCGCGCCGACCCATGAGGTCGCCTTCGGGTCGAACCGCGACTCGCGCCACGCCTGTGCCGACATGAGCCGCCAGTCGAAGCCGTACTGCGTCGAGTAGCGCTTGATGAGCCCGTCGTACGGCGACAGCGAGCCCGTCTTGAACGAGTCCTGCGTGCGCGCGACGACGGCCTGCTTCTTGTTCTCGAAGCAGCGCTTCTTGATGACGTTGTACTCGAGGCCCCGGTAGGTCTTCTTCACGAAGGCGTTGATGGCGGCGAGCAGCTTTGGGTTCTCCTGCCTGACCGCGAACGCGATGGAGCGCTCGGGCGACAACGCGAAGCCGCCGCGCACGTCGTGGCGGGTCAGCAGCTCGGCGTCGAGGAAGTGGCTGTCGGCGACAGTGAGCTCGACGTCTCCCGAGGCGACGTCGGCGATGAGGTCTTCCACCTCGAGGTCTTCGTCGGCCGGCGCGATGGTGAAGCCGTACTGCTGGGCGAGCGGGCCGAGCGTCGAGGCGTACGACGACGACGGCCGCACGGTGACGCGACGGCCTCTCAGCTGCTCGAGCGACGTGATGGGCGCGCCCGCGTCGGGACCGTTCCGCTCGACGAGCACCTCTTTCACGAACAGGTACGGCGATGAGAACGCGACCTGCTGCGACCGCTCCGGCGTGACGGTGAACGAGGCCGCGATGAGGTCGCCTTTGCCCTCCTTCAGCATCGGAATCAGCGCGTCGTACGAGGGCGCCACCACCACCTCGAACCGAACCTTCAGCTGCTTCGCGAGCAGCTTCGCCAGCTCGTAGTCGAAGCCCTGCCGTTCGCCCTTGTGCAGGTAGAAGGTCACCGCGTTGTTGCGCGTGAGCAGCCGCAGCGAGCCGCGCTTCTGAATCGCGTCGAGGTCGGCGGTGCTGAGTCCGCGCGCTTCGGTGAACGACTGCTCCATCAAGAACGAGTCGAGCTGCGAGCGGAGCGCGGCGTCGGAGGGACGGATCGCAAACGCGATGGGTCGGCCTTCGGCGAGCGCGAACGGCGCGACGAGCCCCTTCGTGTAGTGCGTGATGGCCTCGAACCGGCGGCTGTCGACGACGGTGAAGCGCTTGAGCCCGCGCGAGACCTCCCACGCGAGCTGGTCGGGTGGGAACGAGCCCTCGACCTGCTCGATGACCAGCTTGACGCCCTTCGCCTGCAGCGCCTCGAGTGTGTCGACGAACGCGCTGCCCTTCGCGACGTGAACGGTCGCGCCTGCGAGGTCGGTCGCCTTCGTGGGAACGCCGCCATCGGCCTCGCGCGCCACGAGCAGCTCGTCGACCACCTCGGTGGGCCGCGTGAACGCCACCAGCTTCTGCCGCGCCGCCGTCACGGTCAGCCCCGCCGCGATGACGTCGCCTCGGCCCTCGAGCAGCGCGGGGATCAGCTCGTCGAAGCGCTCCACCCCGACGCGCTCGAGCTGCAGGCCGTGGCGTTGCGCGAAGGTCTCGAGCAGCTCGAGTTCGGCCGCTTCGGGGTTCGCCTGAGGGGGCAGGAAGCCGTCATTGAAGAGCCGCACCAGCACGCGGAGCCGCTTCGGACTGCCTGCGTCGGGTGCACGGGTGACTCCACCATCGACCGCAGACACGCAGAGTCCCACCAGCAGCGCGTGAAGCATGGCCGCGCAGCGTAGCTGCCGGTGCTACCGTCGTCTGCCGATGAGCGCACTCCTCGCCGCGATCCTCAGCGCTGCTTCCGTGCAGGCCCAGGCTCCGAGCGCAGGCGTGTCGTTCGTCGGGTCACTCGCGTGGGCGATGGGCCAGGTGCCCGGTGATGGGCTCTCGCTGAGCGGCGGCGCGCGCGTCTGGTTCAGTCGTTTCAGCGCAGGCCTCGAGGCGCAGCTGCTCCCGCCCGGGGTGAAGCAGCTCACTGCCGAGGAGCTGCGTCGCTACGACTTTCTCGCTGCGCAGACGGGCGCCGGGCGCACTCGCGGGGTCGGTGTGACGGGGCTGGTGCCGCTGTGTTTTCACGAACGTCTGGTGAGCGCGTGTGGCGTCGTGGTCGCGGGCGCCGTGTCGGTGGACTCGGTGTGGCAGCCGCTCTTCTCGTACGGCGTTCGCCTCGCAGGTGAATACCCCGAGCACTCGCCGATTCGGGCGCGAGCGTCGCTCCAGGCGCTTCACGGTGTGGTTCGGCCCGGCGGCGCGTTCTGGAGCGCCAGCCCCATTCAATTCGGCGCCACGCTCGGGTTGGTCGTCGATGCGACCTGACGAGCTGATTCCCGGACTCGTCGGGCTGTCGCTCACGCTCCTTGGCGTCGGCTTCTTCGGTCGGCTCGTCGTGCTGTCCCGGCTCGCGCGCTCGTGGCCGACGGTCGAAGGGCAGGTGACGTCGGTCGTCACGAGAAAGGCCGGCCGGCGGCTCACGGGGCTCCAGTGCACCGTCACCTACGAGTACCTCGTCGGCGCGCAGCGGCACTCGGCCAGTCAGCTCTGGTTCGGCGACAGCTTCGACATCAGCCACGCGACCGCCGAGGCCGTACGGCGCCGCTTCCAGCAGGGACAACGGGTCGAGGTTCGGTACCAGCCGTCGAAGCCCGCGAGGGCCACCATCGACGCGAGCGCGGGCTGGCTCACCTGGGTCGGGCTTCTGGGCAGCTGCGGGCTCGCCGGGCTGCTGCTGAACGAGCTCCTCCTGAAGGGGTAGGTCGACCGGCCCGCGTCGGTGTGGCAGTGGAGCGCTCCATGAGCCTGTGTCTCGCCTGTGGCTTCTGTTGCGACGGCACGCTGTTCAACCGCGTTCCGCTGACCGAGCCCGAGGTCGTCGCGCTGAAGGTGCCGCTGCAGATCGGTGACGGCCATCACCACGTTCGCCAGCCCTGCGTCGCGCTCGAGGGCACGGCATGTCGTGTCTACGCCGACCGCCCGCTCACCTGTCGTCGCTATCGCTGTCTGTTGCTCGAGGCGCACGAAGCGGGAGAGGTGTCACTGAAGGGTGCCGTGGAGATCGTCGACGCCACCCGGGCCATGCGCGCCGAGCTCGCGGCTGCGTCAGGCGTGAGCGACGACGGCTCCATCGTCGAGGTCGCGCGCGTCGCGGGAGACAAGGCGCCGCCCGAGGTTCGACAGCGGCTCTTGCGCCTCGAGAAGCAGCTCGCGTTTCACTTCGTCGGTCAGCGGGCCCTTCAGCGCTGAACCAGCGCCGCGGCGAGCTCGTCGAGATCGTCGCACCAGAACTCACGCGGCCGTCGCGGCTGGCAGCTCTTCACGGTCTGAATCCACCGCGGGGGAATGCCCTCGACGCCGAACACCGAGCCGAGCAGCGCGCCGGTGATGCACGCGTTGGTGTCGGTGTCTCCGCCCAGGCCCACCACGTCGGCCATCGCCTGCTCGAAGCTCGTCGCGCGCCGCAGCTGGTTGAACGCGCACTGCAGGGCGATGCGAACCCAGCCCATGTGCGTGAAGGCGTCTGCAGGCCGCGCGTGTGAGGCGAGCTCGAGCGTCGGCAACACCTCGGTGCACGACGGCGTGCTCCTGGCGAAGGCGAGCGTGGTGTCGAACACCTCGGGGCCACTCGCGCCCGTTCTCAGGGCGTACGAGATGGCGAAGACGAAGACCTGGTTCGCGGCGACACAGACCTCGTGCGGGTGGCTCAGCGTCGCGTCGGCGGCGGCGAGCGCGTGCAGGGCGTCGGGCTCGAGCCTCGTGCCGAACACCGCGAGCGGACTCACGCGCATCAACGCGCCGTTGGCCTGACTGTCTCGCAATGCCCGCGCGCGCACCGTGACAGCGATGGGCGCTCCCCGGGGAATGGAGGCTCCGAACGCGCGGCGCGTGGTGCCGCCGCAGTCGGGCGGGTTGCCCTGACACCACTCGATGTAGCGGCGCGCCACGTCGTCTTCGTCGTACGCCTGCTTCTCGGCCAGCGAGCGCGCCAGACACAGCGCCAGCTCGGAGTCGTCGGTGATCTGCCCCGCCTTCATCGAGAACGGCCCGCCGCCCACGATGTCGCGCACGCCCTTCGGGTACTTCGCGGCGATGGCCTCGGCGCGCTCGAACTCCACCGTCGTGCCCAGCGCATCGCCCGTCACCTGGCCCCAGAGAACGCCGCGTGCCCGACTCAGAAGGTTCGTCATGGATAAAAGAGTCCCACGGACTCTTTATCGGAGTCAACGTCGGCCGCGCCTCGCGAGGGTGATGAAGGCGAGGGCGAAGGCGAAGGTCGACGCGTCGACCGACGAGCACTTGCAGCCCGAGCGGGCGGTCAGCGTCGGCGTGGTGCCGCCATCGACGCCGGCATCCACCCGAACTCCCGAGTCGGCGACGGGGGCGCCTGCGTCAGTCGACACGCTGCCTGCGTCGGGTCGGCCGGCATCGACCATCGTTGCGCCTGCGTCGAAGGGAGCTCCAGCGTCCACCAGCGGCGCGCCCGCATCGACGACGCCCGCGTCGACGGGTGGCTGGCCCGCGTCGGGAACTCCGGTCGAGCCGCCGTCACCGAAGCAGAGCACCGCACCCGTCGCCGCGTTGCGTGGAGTCGGGGTCGTCGCGATGAAGTCGGCCGCGTTGTCGTCGGTGTCGAGGCAGCCGTCACCCTTTCGGAGCACGCCGGTGACGATCGACGCTGCGGGTGCCGCGGTGCCCTCGAAGCAGTTCGCCGTGCCCGCGCCGACGAAGTCGATGATGCGGCTCGCGTCGGGGCCCGTGCGTGGGCAGGCGCCGGTCAGTGGCGTGACACCGTCGACGATGGCCAGCTTGAACTCTGCGCGCCCGAGGTCGAGCGTGACGTTCACCGTGTCGGGGTTGGGGAGTGCCGCGCCGATGGTCGTCTGGCCTGCGCGAAACGCGACGAGGTGAAACCCGCCCGCGGGGATGGTGGCGGTGGGGTCGAAGTCAGCGACGATCCAGTTCGAGCCCATGAACGCGGCGTACTGCAGCGTGAGCGTTCCGAGCGCGACGGGCTGGCTCGACACGTTGTGCAGCTCGATGAAGTCGGTGCGAAAGATGGGCTGCATCGGCTGGCCGGTGGTGCCGCCCGCGCCGTAGTACTGGCTGATGACGACGGTGGCCGAGGGCAGCGCCTGCTTCAGCGCGCTGGTCGGCTCCAGCTCAGGGCCACACGCAGCGACGCAGACGACGACGAGACTCGAGAGGAGCAGACGCACGCGGGCGACTTCACCCTGCCGAGCGCGCGCGCGCCACCTGCTCGTTGGCCATCTTTCGCACGGCCTCGGCGGTGAAGGGCTTGTCGAGAATGGGCCGCTGCACCTCGTCGAGGAACTCGCGGGCCGTCGAGCTGAACGCGCCACCCGTCATGAAGATGAGGCGCTCGGCGAGCGTGGGGTGGGTCGCGCGCAGGCGGTTGTAGATCTCGGCCCCCGACATCTCGGGCATCATCACGTCGCAGAAGATGACGTCGGGGTGCAGCTCGGGCAGCGCCTGGAGCGCGTGGAGCGGCTGGGTGAAGCTCTTCACCTCATGGTGCGGCCCCAGCACGCGCTGCAGCGCGAGCAGCACCGAGGGCTCGTCGTCGATGAGGGCCACGACACCGCGCTCGACCACCAGGCGCTCGAACATCGGCGCGGGCGACTTGCGGACCTCGGGCGGCGCGACGGGCAGCGAGACCGAGAAGGTGCTGCCGCGGCCCGGCGTGCTCTCGACGTGAATGGTGCCCCCGAGGCTCGAGACGATGGTGTGGCAGATGGACAGGCCCAGGCCCGTGCCCTGGCCGACGGGCTTCGTCGTGAAGAACGGGTCGAAGATGTGCGGCAACACGTCGGGCTCGATGCCCTTGCCCGTGTCGCTCACGCTCACCCGCACGTGCCCCCGCTCGTCGACCTCGGTCGCCACCACGATGGCCTGGTTCGACACGTCACCCTCGGGCAACGCGTGCGCGGCGTTGATGAGCAGGTTCAAGAAGACCTGGCTCAACTTGCCCTCGTTGCCCTTCACCATCGGCACGTCGGCGAAGCGGCGCTCGAGGTGGGCGCGGTGGCGAATCTCGTTGCGCGCCATGGTGATGGACGACTCGAGCACGCGGCGCACGTCGATGAGCGTCGTCTGGTCGTCCTGCGCGCGCGAGAACAGCTTCAAGTCGCGCACGATGGTGCTGACGCGCTCCGAGCCCGTGCGCGCGTCGTTGAGCGCCTCGGCCACCTCGTCGAGCACGGGCGTCGGTGCGCTCTGCCGAAGCACCTTCAGTTCGTCGATGGCGAAGTGCAGGTTCGACGAGATCCACGCCAGCGGGTTGTTGATCTCGTGCGCGACGCCTGCCGCGAGGGTGCCGACCGAAGCCAGCCGCTCACTGAGCGCGAGCCGGGCCTGCAGCAGCTGCTGACTCGAGACGTCGCTCATCTCTCCGATGAGCCGCGTGGGCGTGCCCTCGTCGTCGAAGAGCAGATGCCCGCGATCGATGACGGTGGCCCACGAGCCGTTCTGGCGGCGGAAGCGATACGTCTCGCTCCACATCTTGCGGCGCTCGGCGATGGCGCGCTGCAGCGACTCGCTGACGTGCTCGCGCTCGGCCGGGTGCACGCACGACTCCCACCAGTCGAAGCCGAGCATCGGCGCGTCGTAGCCGAAGACCTGCTTCATGCGCGGGCTCCACTCGAGGTGGTTGGTGCGCAGGTTCCAGTCGTAGATGACGTTGGTGCTCGCCTCGGCGACGAGGTGGTAGCGGTCGAGCATCTCGCGCGTCGCGCGCAGGCTCTGGTGGTGGTCGATGGCGAGCGCCGCGAGGCGAACGAGCGTGCCCATGAGCGCGACCTGCGCGTCTTCGGGGTGACCGACGGCAGGCCCATAGACCGCGAAGGTGCCGAGCACGTCGCCCGTGTGCGTCACCACGGGCCACGACCAGCAGCTGCGCAGCCCCGTGTCGAGGAAGGCCCGGCGGTAGGCGCCGAAGCGCGGGTCGGTGTGCGTGTCGCGGGCGAAGACCGGCTGCTTGAGGAAGACGGCTTCGCCACAGGCGCCGTGGCCCAGGCCGGGCGCGAGGTTCTCGCAGACGAGCCGTACGTCGTCTGGCAGGTGCGGCCCGGCGCCGAAGTGGAGCAGCCCGTCGGGCCCCAACAGCAGCACTGAGCAGATGCTGCTGGGGAAGGAGCCCTCGGCGACGCGGCAGAGCTCATCGAGCACGCGCGGCAGCGGCTGACCCGACAGCAGCACGTCGACGAGCTCGAAGCCGATGCGGGGAAAGTCTGCGCTCAGCGGAGGCTCGCGCGTCAGCGTCACGAACACCGCGCCGCCCGCTCCCTCACAGCGGGCGAGCCACTCCGAGCCCCACAGCCTCAGCGAGCGCTCGACGGTGCCATCTCGGCGCGCTTCGTTCACGTCACGGACGAGGTCGTCCAGGCCCGAGAGCTGCCCGAGGTTGACGCCGGTCAAGAGCTGACCGTCGATGCGGGTCGCTTCATTCGAGACCGTCAGGGTCCCGTCAGCTGCGACCAGCATGACGACGCGCATCACGGGCGAAGCATAGCGACGCACGTCAACGGTGGCACGGTTGCTGCGCTGGCATCAGCCAGTCACCCCAGACCCAACCGCACGACCGAGCCGCACAGCAAGCCAAGAAGCGCACCGACGGCGACATCGAGTGGGTAGTGGGCGCCGAGGGCGACACGCGAGAAGGCCACCAGCGCCGCGAACGAGGCTGCGAGCGCCCCGAGGAACGAGCCTTCGCCCGCCCACGCCAGCGCGGTCGCGACCGCTGCCGCCGTGTGTCCAGACGGAAAGGAGAAGGCGTCGGGGTTCGCGACGAAGGCCTCGAAGCCCGCGATGCCGGCGTTGGGCCGACGGCGCCGCGAGAGCCGCTTGATGACCTGCGCGACGAGGGCCGCGAGCCCGGCAGCACCAGCGAGGCGCAGCGCGAGCAGCCGGGTCTCGGCGGTGCCGATGGCCGCCAGCACGAGGCCGACGAACACCCAGACCTTCGCGTCACCGAGGCTCGTGATGGAGCGCAGGGCGCGCACGGTGAACGGCCGCTGCGCGCGCACCACCTTGAGCAGCATCGCCTCGTCCCACGCCAGCAGCCTGCGCCAGGTCGTCATGGTCGCTTCAGAGCAGGGCCCCGCGGCGGTGAGATGAAGGGCGTGAAACTTCGCCGTGTCAGCCGAGCCGGGCGAGCAGGGCATCGGCGAAGCGCGCGGGCGCCTGTGGGTGCAGGCGGAAGAAGAGCTCGGGCTCGACGACCTCGAGCTCCATCACGCGGAAGGCGCCGTCGAAGGTGACGCCGTCGACGCGGGCATACAGCGCGTCGGGCACGGCCTGCTGCACGATGCGGGTCGCGGCGTCGATGAGGGCCGACGACGGCTCGGTCAGCAGGCTCTGGCCGCCGTGGTCGGGCTGCACACGGTAGTCGCCCGCCTTCGGTTGTTTGCGCACGGCGTGGCTGAAGCGGCCCGAGAAGAAGACGAGCGACCACTCGCCCTCGCGCTCGATGCCATCGACGTAGGGCTGCAGCATCCACTCCGAGTCGACGGGGTGTTGCTTCGCCTCAGCGACGACGGCCTGAACGGCCTGCGCCTCGAAGCGCTGGGCGCCGTATGCGTTCGCCGTGAACGAGGGCTTGAGCACCGCGCGCTCCCAGCCCCGTCGGGAGAGCACCGCGGGCACTTCGTCGAGGCGAGCGGGCGTGAAGAACTCCGTCGGCACCGTGGGCACGCCGAGCGCGTCGAGGTGACGGAAGTACGTCTTGTCGGCGTAGCGCGAGAGCATCGCGGGCGGGTTGAACACCGGCGCGCCGACGTTCTGGAGCGCGTGCAGGAACGACCGGAACGCGGGCCGGTGTTTGTACCAGTCCCACGGGTTGCGCATGACGAGCGCGTCGAAGCGCCGGGCATCGAAGGGCTCATTCCACACGAGCGGGGTGACGGAGCAGCCGCGTTGCTCCAGCTCGGCGGCGGCGGCCCGGTCGTCGACGTACAGCCCATTCAGGAACGACGCGGTGAAGAAGCCGACGCGCGTCATGACAGCGGTGGCAGGTGGTTGGGCGTCTCGCAGGCGATCGCGACCAGCCAGCCCAGCTTCTCGTCGTCGAACGCGCCCACCGTGGAGTGCTCTGCGTCGATGATGCCGACGATGGCGCCGTCGGTGCCGAACAGGGGAACACACGCTTCGCTGCGCACCTTCGGGTCACACTCGTAGTACGCGCCGCCTGCCTTCGCGTGCTGGTGCACGTCTGAAATCACCCGCGGGCTGCCCGACAACGCGACCGCGACGTTGTTGCTGCGCTTCGCGAAGTCCTCGGTGAGCGGAAACTCGGCGCGGCTGGGGTTGCCTTTCGCCGACAGCTTCACCAGCGCCGTGCCCGACGGCCTCGGTCGCACCTGGTACACGCCGAGCCAGTCGAGCTGGGTGTGGTTGATGGCCGCCTCGAGGAAGCCCGAGAGCACCATGAGCGCGAGCGTGTTGCGCATGCCCCGGCCGCCGAGCGCGTCGCTCAAGTCGTAGGGCGTCGCCTGCAGCTCGTCGACGAGGCTGCACGTGCCATCGGCCGACAGCTTCGGCACCTTGTACGAATAGAGCCGGCCCAACGCGTGCGGCGTCGCGGGAATCGAGGCCTTGCGCGCCTCGTCGAGCACCTCCCACAGCTTCGTCTGCGCCTCACGCACGGCGCGTTCGGGAACGACGAGCTTCGTGCGCGAGAGGTAGTCGCGAGGGTCCATGAGCGACATCAGGCCCGAAAGGCCTTCGCGTCACAAGGTCAGCGCGCGCCCATCGCGGCGTCGAACGTCATGCCCGCGCCGCGTAGCCGCTCGACCAGCGTCAGGCCCATCGAGGTCGCAGGCGTGAGCACTCCGGCGCGCTTCGGCAGCTTCGCTTCGTCCATCGCGAGGCACATGGCCGCGTGCGAGAGCATCTTGGCCGTCTCTCCGTAGCCCGGGTCAGAGGTGCCGATGACGATGGCGTGCGCGCGGTCGCCTTCGAGGGTCTTCGCCTCGATGCGCATGCGAAAGCTGCCGGCGTCTCGTGCCGCCTTGTCGGGGCCTTCACCGGGCTTGGGGAGCAGCCGCTGCGCGAGCACCTTCGTGGGCCCGAAGAACTGAGAGGCCACCAGCGCGCCCAGGCCCGCCGTCATCACGCCGCCGAACACGAGCCCCTTCAGGCCGGGTCGCAGCCCCGTCACCTCGCGATAGTCGAGCCGCTTGCCGTACGCGTAGTCGAGCAGCGCGTTCGAGCGTCGCACCACGCGGGTGTTCACGCTGGCCATCACGAACGGCGCCGTCCACGCCTCGAGGAAGTCGTCGTACTTCACCGAGGTGAGGTCGCGCTGCCGGCCGAGGTCGGGCTCGTTCGCGCGGTCGGGGCTCAGCGCGTACGGGTCGCCCATCACCTTGCGGACGGAGCGGTCGGCCTGCGCCTCTTCGAGCCCGTTGAAGAGCGACGCGACGGTGCCGCCGCTGAAGGCGCCCTTGAGCTTCAAGACCGACAGGGTGGCGCGCTCCAACTGGCCCGACTTGCCCTGGCCTTTGAGGAACTCCGTCAGCGTCAGCAGGCCGAGGTCAGAAGGAATCGAGTCGAAGCCGCAGGTGTGCACGATGCGCGCGCCGGTCGACTGCGCCGTCGTGTGCCACGCGTCGATGGAGCGCCGCATGAACTGGGGCTCGCCGGTGAGGTCGCAGTAGTGCGTGCCAGCCTTCGCGCAGGCCTCGACCACCGGCATGCCGTACTTCGCGTAGGGGCCGACGGTGGTGCAGAGCACCCGCGTCTGTGTCGCGATGGCCGCGATGCTGGCAGGGTCGCTCGAGTCTCCGAGAAGCGTGCCGAAGCGCGCGCCCTTCTCACCGAACGAGCGCTTCACGCCCTCGAGCTTGTCCTTGTTTCTGCCCGCGAGCGCGATGCGCAGGTCGGCTGGCGCGTGCTGCGAGAGGTACTCGGCGACGAGGGCGCCGGTGAAGCCGGTGGCGCCAAAGAGAACGAGGTCCCACGTGCGGGTGGTCATGAGGCCGCGGCTGTAACGGGGCAGGGCGGCGAAGGCGAGCAGTTGTCGCTGGCGCGGCGGCGGTGACGTCACGACACTCTCGTGCATGCATGAACTCCACGATCTGCAGGCGCTCGAGCGGCACCTGACGACGCATCGGTCATTGAAGGACACGGTGGTGACGGGGCTCGACCTTCGCGGGTCAGTCGCGCTCTCTGGAGCCGACGTGACGAACGCGGTCTTCCTCGGTTGTCAGTTCGCGCCCGAGGCGCTGGTGGACGTCTGCTCGCGCGGCGCGCTCGTCTTTCCACGGTTGAACGGGCTGCCCTACGACCCATGGAGGACGACGCTGTACTCGCCCGACGAACTCTTCCGTGGCTTCGACGCCGCCGACCCGTGCACCTATTGCGAGACGCCCGACGCGCGCATCTATCGGCACTTCAAGCAGACCGGCGCCGCAGACGAGGCACCGATGCTCGAGGCCTTCGCGCGACGGCTGCACGACCACGGCATCTCGGAGGCCCTCGAGGCGATGCTGAAGGCGCACCCGAAGGTGGTGGCGTTCATGGGCGGCCACGCGATGCGGCGTGACGACCCCGCGTATCTGCGGGTCGCGAAGATGGCGGCGAGGTTGTCGAAGAACGGCGTGCTCGTGGCGACGGGTGGTGGGCCCGGCGCGATGGAGGCCGCGAACCTGGGCGCACGGTTCGGCTTCGAACCGGAAGAGACGCTCGAGGCTGCGGTGCGGTCGATGGCGTCGGCGCCGCTGTATTCGCACCAGCTGTGGCTGGCCGCCGCGTTCCGGGTGAAGGCGACGTACGCCGACGTCTTCTCCGATGCGCGCACTGCTTCACTCGGAGTGCCGACGTTCTTCTACGGGCACGAGCCGCCAAACGTGTTCGCGACGCACCACGCGAAGTACTTCGCCAACTGCACGCGCGAGGAAGGGCTGGTGAGCCTGGCGACGCACGGCATCGTCTTCGCTCCCGGCTCGGCAGGAACGGTGCAGGAGATCTTCCAGGACGCCTGCCAGAACCACTACGGCACGGTGCGCGGCGAGGTGGCGCCGATGGCGCTGTTCGGCGAGCAGTACTGGAAACAGGAGCTGCCCGTGTGGAGCGTGCTGACGGCCCTGGCGACGAAGGGCGGCTGGAGCGACCGGCTGCTGGTGACCGACGACGCCGAGCAGGTGTTGTCGTTTCTCGAGCGGGTCGGGCCGCGGCGGCTCGAGCGCGCGGCGTGGTCGTTCTGCTCGGCGTTCTGCGGGGGGGCCTCTCATTCGGGGTGACGCCGCGGGTATCGTCGGTGCTCCCTCATGGCGCACTGCAAGGGCATCGCTGTGCTCGCCCGCCTCAAGTGGGTGCAGCGCCACCACGGCGACGATGGCTCGCGCCGGTATCTCGAGGCGCTCTCACCGCGAACGCGTGAGCTGGTCGAGCGGCACGTTTTGCCGCACGGCTGGGTGTCGATTCACGACTTCATCGAGCTGAACGTGGTCGCCGACCGGCTCTTCGGGAAAGGCGACCTCGAGCTTTGCAGGGTGATGGGCGCGTGGGCTGCGGGAGAGAACCTGCCGAAGCTGTTCCGGCTGTTCTATCGGCTCGGGTCTCCGACGTTCATCTTCGAGCGCGCCTCGAAGCTCTGGGGCGCGCACTACGACTCGGGCGCGATGGCGCTGACCGAGCCAACGGCGACTGGGGCGCGACTGGTGCTCACCGACTTCAAGGTGCCGCACCGCGCGCACTGCTTGTCCGTGCTCGGTTGGTCGGTCGGCGCCATCGAGCTGGCCGGCTCGAAGGTCACCTCGGCCGAAGAGGAGCGCTGCCGAACGTGGGGCCACGAGCGGTGTGAACTCGCCGTGAAGTGGCAGTGACTACGACTTCTCGAGAAGCCTGACATCTTCGAGGTCTTGTGGGCGACCAACTGCCTTCTTGTTGGCGATGAGATCGGCGCGCGAGAGCAACCACATTCGGTGTTGGCCATACCGGCCTTCGACCCGATTGGCCCATGCCTGCTCGAACACGAGTGATGCCACATCGGTTAGCACGTCGATTCGATTCGGAGCGTTGCCCATCTGAAAGGTGATTCCTGGCGTAGACAGATCCGCCTCCGACAGGTCGTGCAGCGGCGCGCCAAATCGGCGGAGTGCCTGGATCACCCGCGTCGCGTTCGCCACTGATGGCTCGACCCACACGTCGAGGTCTTTCGTGTAGCGAGGCTGCCCGTGGAAGAAGACAGCGTAGCCTCCGACGACCAGGTAGCGAACGTCAGCCGCGTTGAACTCGGACAACAGATCGCTGAAGTCTGAGTTCACGCTCATCGATACCCCTCATCGCGGCCCAGTCGAGCACACACTGCCACGCGGCTTCGAAGCGCTGCTCTGGGGTGGTTCGGGCCCAGAAGTCGCGGTCGAACGATCCATCGTCGACCGCGGTCTTGCGAGTCGTCCATCCCGACCGGTCGGTGCCCATGGCTCAATCATAGCGCTGAGCGACGGTCGGGCGACAGGCGCAATCAGGCTGCGGCGATGGTGGGAAAGGCGCATCTTCGGTGTCGGATGAGTCCCATCATCGAGCTCAAAGACGTGCACAAGGCCTTCGGTGACAACCAGGTCTTGCGCGGCGTCTCGTTGGCGATGAACGAAGGCGAGACGTTCGTGCTGCTCGGCCGCTCGGGCTCGGGCAAGACGGTAACGCTCAAGCTGATCGAAGGGCTGATGCAGCCAGACGCGGGCACGGTTCTTCTCGAAGGCCACGACCTGCACACGGCCACGGGCAAGGAGCTGCGTGAGCTGCGCGGGCTGCTCGGCATTCAGTTTCAGTCGGGCGCGTTGTTCGACTCGATGAGCGTCTTCGACAACGTGGCGTTCCCGCTGAAGGAGCGGCGCCTGCTGCCGAACGAGAAGGCCGTCGAGGCGCGCGTGCTCGAGACACTCGAGCTCGTCGGGCTGAAGGACTCGCTCGACAAGCTGCCAGCCGAATTGAGCGGAGGCATGCGCACGAGGCTCGCGTTCGCCCGGGCCTACGGGGTGCGGCCGAAGATTCTGCTCTGTGACGACCCGACGGCTGGCCTCGACCCGCTCTTGACGGAGGCGGTCGACGAAGCCCTGCGCATCGGCAAACAGAAGCTCGCAGCGACGATTCTGCTGGTCACCAACTCACTGCCCACGGCCTTCGAGCTGGGCGACCGGCTCGCGCTGTTGCACGAAGGCAGGCTCGTCGAGGTCGCGCCTCCGAACGAGTTTCGCGCGTCGAAGCACCCGGCGGTGCAGGCGTTCCTGCACGACTGGCTCGAGCGCCGCAGTCACGGCTGAAACACGACGGGCGCCGCTCCCGTGAAGGAACGACGCCCGAGGTGACGCGAGGAGCGGAACTTCAGCTCTTCGCGAGCTGGCGCAGCACGTACTGAAGAATGCCGCCGTGCTTGTAGTAGTCGAGCTCGTTCGGCGTATCGATGCGGGCGACGGCGGTGAACGTCTTCGTCGCGCCGTCATCGCCCTTCGCGGTGACCGTGAGCTTCTTGCCCGGCGCCATGCCCTCGGCGACGCCGCTGATGCTGAACGTCTCGGTGCCCTTGAGGCCGAGCGACGCCGCGTCCTGGCCGGCCTCGAACTGCAGGGGCAGCACGCCCATGCCGATGAGGTTCGAGCGGTGAATGCGCTCGAAGGACTTCGCGATGACGGCCTTCACGCCGAGCAGCATCGTGCCCTTCGCGGCCCAGTCACGTGACGAGCCCGTGCCGTACTCCGCGCCCGCGAGGATGACGAGCGGCGTGCCCTCCTTCTGGTACTTCATCGACGCGTCGTAGATGAACATCTGCTCGCCCGAGGGCATGTGCTTCGTGAGGCCGCCCTCGGCCGGAGCCACCAGCAGGTTCTTGAGGCGAATGTTCGCGAACGTGCCGCGCATCATCACTTCGTGGTTGCCGCGACGCG
>JBEOKA010000542.1:0-19592 GCA_040275325.1 Myxococcaceae bacterium
CGTCTGGGCTCCGCTGCCGATGCATGAGGCCGCGCGTGCGCCGCCGCCGCCTGACGAGGTCGTGTTCTCGGACTGGAAGAACACGAACTACGCCGAAGAGACGATCGTGACGCGCGTGACGTCGCTCTACGAGTACTCGATTCGACGACGCGGCGCCGTTCGGCTGTTGAGCGAGCTGGATGTGAATCGACTCACCCCTCGCAGCGCGGAGTTGGTGGCTGCCGCCCTCGATGATCTCGAGCAGGAGTTTCTGGCGATGACGCTTCGTGCGCGGCATGGGGTGCAACGGCCGGCGCCTGCGGTGTGGCGCCCGCGCGCGCCGACCGTCGTGGCTCCGCTCTTCTTGCCTGACGAGCGTGACGGCCTGACGGCTCCGCAGCGTCGAGTGGTCGAGGTGCTGGCGGCGGTCGCGCCGAATCCTCTGAGCCGTGACGAGCTGCTCGAGCGTCTGGGGGCGACGGAGGATCATGAGCGCGCCCTCTCGGAGTTGTTGCTGCCGCGCCCGTATCCGCTGGTGCTCGCTGACGGCGCTCCGCGCTACCGGCTCTCGGCGCTCGCGATGGAGATGATCGATCGGCTCCCCGAGGGTGGGGTGCAGGTGCACGGTGGCTTCTTCCCGAACCTGCTGGTGAATGGGTGCGCTGCGCCGTTGGCGTTTCCAACCCATCACCTCGCGGAGGTCGTCGAGGCCGCGAAGCTGATCGCGAGGTGGCCCGGCACGACGGAGCTCGGGTTGATGCGGCTGTTGCCTGGCCCCGAGTTCATGGCGCCTGCTGTTTCTGGCTCGCCTCGGAGCCTCTATGAGGACGGCGAAGGGCCGCTCGACCTCGGCACGGGGATCACCTTCGAGTCGTTACGAAGGGTGCGCCTCGAGCACTTCCTGCCCGGCGTCTCGGCCTCACAGCTCGTGGCCGCGATCTCGGAGGGGGTCGAGGCGCGGGCGCTGGCTGGGGTGGTGAACGTCGCTGAGCTCAGCGCTGACGCCGTTCGCTACGAGGCCGAACACCCGGCGTACGCCCGAGCGGTGCTGCGGTACCTCGACGCGAAGTCGATGCTGATCCGCACCTACTCGGCCTCGTTCTCCTTTCGTAGCGACTCAGGGGCGCAGGCGACCGGCTGGATTGGCCATTTGCTCCAGTCGTTCTTCAACCGGACGAAGATGGTGATCGCCTATCGCCTCGTGGCGAACGAGAAGGTGCTGCGCGCTCAGCTCGATCAGCTCTCGGCGTGGTCAGTCACCCCGGCGCTTCAGCGCGTGACCGATCGCGTGCTCGACGTCTCCCTCGATCACTCAGAGGCCGTGTGGGGGCTGACGCACCTGGGCTCCGACGAGTTTCGCGCCCACCCCGTGTTCAAGAACGTCGAGACCGATGGCGTGACGGCGCTCTCTGAAGCCAATGCGCAGCGCGCCCTTCGGACGCCGAAGACACGCGCTTCGACGAATCGGTCAGAGGCCGAACGCGAGTCCTTGACGAGTCGAATCAGTGAACTCGAAGCGAGACTTCGATCTCCCGACCTTCTGTATGCAGAGGTCTGTTCGCAGCTCGATCGCATCGTCGCGAAGTATGCGACGGCGCCACGAAGCACGGTCCTTCGGTCGCGTGCGAGCTTGATGGCGACCCTTCATGTCCAGTGACCAACCACCAGTTGCTTGAATGGCGGCGGTCTGTGCGGCCTGAGTTCAGGCGAGCTGGCGCTTGATGGTCTTGATGTCGTCCTCACACTGCTCGACGCGAGGCCGCAGGTCGTTCGTCTGCTTGAGGTACGAGACCAACTCCCGCACGTTGCCGGCAAGGTCGGCGATCGCCGTCGACGTGCGAATCTCGGATTCGACGATTCGGCGTGAAAGCTCCTCGCGCATCTGGTCGAGCCTCGAGTTCGTTTGATCAATACGCTCGTTGGTCTTGCGACCCTCGTCGCGGATGCCCTTCAGGATCTCTGTGGTGAGGTTGATTGGTTTCATGAAGGTCGCTCTATCAAACCGGTCTGACATCCAACTCGAGCACCAGGGCGCCCCTCGACGCAACCAGTGCACCTCATCGAGATTCTGAGTCTCCGGTGATCAACACGGGCCGCGTGCCGAAACCACCTCGCATGACGACCGACCGCCTTCCGCGGAACAGCAACACGTTTCCGACGGCTGCTGCTGCATCCATCCCGTTCTCGGCCACACACATCGACTGCGCTCGAGTCCGCGCCATCGCCGGTGAATCCATGACGACTGCGCCGACCAGCCGGTGCTCGGTTGCATTTTCGCGCTTGGCAGGTTCGACGGTCAGGACGTCGGCGCGGTCGACCTCCAGCCCTGCGGCGATCAGTGCTGCCGCGAAGCTGTCCTGGTTCGCATTCTCGAGGACGAACGAGACGGAGACGTCCGCGACGCGCGGATCGACGCGGACTTCAACATCGAGCGCTGGTGCCGCCTCCGTCACCAAACGGTGCAGCGGAACACCCTCAGCGCGAACGGAGACGCCCTCGGTCGTCTTCAGCACCGCAAGTGCGCCGTGTGACGGTGTGGTGGGCAGCGACTCCATCGCAACAGCCGGGGCCTGGCAGTCGAACTCGGCCGTCGAGTCGCCCGCATGCTCGGCCACGAACTTCACCAGTCGGTTCAGCGCGTCGTGTTCTTCGGGGAGCGCGCTGATCATCAACTGCGCCTGAAGGGCCGAAGCCCGGTATGCTCCTGGAGTCGCGATCGCACACGTCGCCTGAGCCAACGACGAGAAGAGTCCGGCTCGAACGACCAGAAGTCGGTGGTTGAGCTCACGTGGAGTCCACCAACGAGCTGGATCACGACGGACGAACGAAGTGCGGTTCGGCTCGGTCTCTCGAGAGGTGATCGCCTCGACGATTCGGGAGGAGAGGGCCGCGATCACTTGCTCGCTCGACGCTCCAACGATTCGAACCGTGACGGGGACCTCTGCAACTTCAGCGCTCACTGAGAGGTCGCGTTCGATGACTGCCGCAACGCGAGCGGCGACTGCCGCAAGTGAAGCGCCATCTGCGCTCAGGTTGATGCCGGCGTCTGTTCTTTCGACCGCGAGCTTCCCCGGGTGAGAGACGGCTCGCGGAATCGGCGGGAGTGCAGCGCGTTCGGGTGAGCGGCACACCAGCGTCGCGTCTTCAGGTCGCGTGTGTGCGCAGCCGAATGCCAGCAACACACTGAGAAGGCTCGCTCGCATCGGCGCCCATGAGAACAGAAGCGAACCCTCAGTTCACGGGGCCTGACGCAGGCACGACGACGGGCTACGTCACCTCTCGATGCAGGACGACCCCGACTCCCTGCGTGAACGGCTCGCCGCCCTCGAGGCGCGGGCCTTCTCGCTCGACGTCATCACCTCGCTGGCGGCCACCCTCGGTGAGTCAGGCGACATCGACGACGTGCTCTGGGACGTCGCCAACGGCACCGTCGCGCAGCTCGGCCTCGAAGACTGCGTCATCTATCTCGTCGACGAAGCCGCCGGTCACCTCGTACAGCGCGCCGCCTTCGGCCCGAAGAACCCGCGCGGCCGCGAGATTCTGGCGCCCATCACGATCCCCATGGGCAAGGGCATCGTGGGCACCGTGGCGAAGACCGGCGTCGCCGAGCGCATCGCCGACGTTCGCCTCGACCCTCGCTACATCACCGACGATCAGGCCCGCCTCTCGGAGCTCGCCGTGCCGCTCTTCTTCCGCGAGCGCGTCATCGGCGTGATCGACTCCGAGCATTCGCAGCGCGACTTCTTCACCGAAGAGCACGAGCGCCTCTTCGTCGCCATCGCGGCCATCACCGCCTCGCGCGTCGGCCGCACCGTGATGGACGAGCAGTTACGCGACGCCCAGCGCCTCACCGCCGGCATCATCGAGGCCGCCCAGGACGCGATCGTCACCTTCGACTCGAAAGGCCGCGTCGTCTCGTTCAACCGCGCCGCCCGAGAGGTGTTCGCTCGCGAGCCCGAGCAGGTGTTGCTCACGCCCATCACCATGCTGCTGCCCGAGTGGCGCTTCGACGCTCCGTTGCCGCCCGGGTTGGTGGTGCTCGACGGCGTGCGCGGTGATGGCCGCCGCTTTCCCGCCGAGATCGCCTCTTCGCGGGTGCTGTCCCGCCGCAAACCGCTCACCACGCTCGTGCTTCGTGACATCTCGGAGCGCCTGCGCGTGCAGCGTGAACTCGCCGAGCTCAACCAGCACCTCGAGCAGCGCATCGTCGAACGCACGAAGGCGCTGCGCGAAGCGAACGCCCAGAGTGAGGCGCTGCTGCTCAACGTGCTCCCGGCCGCCGTCGCCACCAGGCTCAAGCAGGGGCAGACGATCGCCGATCGGTTCGACGACGTGACCGTGCTCTTCGCTGATCTCGCCGGCTTCACGCGCTGGGCCGCGGCGCTCGAGCCCGAACGTGTCGTGGAGGTGCTCCGCCGGATCTTCACCGCGTTCGACTCGCTCTCGGAGCGTCACGGCCTCGAGAAGATCAAGACCATCGGTGACGCGTACATGGTCGTCGCCGGCGTGCCAGAGCCGTTGCCCGATCATCGCGCGCGCGCCGCAGAGATGGCCCTCGACATGATCGACGCCGTGAAGCGCATCGAGCTCGAGCTGGGTTACGAGCTCTCGGTTCGCGTCGGGCTGCACGCGGGCCCGGTCGTGGCCGGTGTCATCGGCACGCGCAAGTTCGCCTACGACCTCTGGGGCGACACCGTGAACACCGCGAGCCGCCTCGAGAGCCATGGCATGCCCGGCAAGGTGCACCTCACCGACGCCACGAAGCGCTCATTCGAGGGGCGCTTCCGCTTCGAGCCGCGTGGAGAGATCGAGCTGCGCGGCGTCGGGCCGACGGTGACGTGGTTCCTCGTCGGGCGCTAACTAACGCCTCCGACGACGCAGCAGCACCGCCGCGAGCGCGAAGCCGAACACATTCAACGGAGACGCCGTGCAGCCACATGCCGACGGCTCCAGCCCCACCTCGATCGGGAAGATCGCGCGCGCCTGCCCATCGGAGACGATCACGTCGAAGTACATGCGATCGGGCTCCTTCACGGGCGGCGCCTGGAACTTGCCTCCACCGAGAACCTTCGCGAGCGGGCCGCGGGTCTGCACGAAGGTCGTCTCGAGCGTGTCTCCGTCGGCGTCGATGCCGGTGGCGGTCAGCACGAACTGCTGACCGGAGCGCACGAGGTTCGGCCCAGACGCCATCACCTGCGGCGGCGAGTTCACGGCCTTCACGGTGAGCGTGAGCCGATCCTTCGACTCCAGCGCTGCGTCCTTCGCGGTCACTTCGAACTCGAGCGCCGTGTCTTGCGTGACGTCGGGCGCGGTGAAGGCATCGCCAGTGAGCGAGACCGATGGACCGCCGACCTGTGCCCACGTCACGGTGACGACATCACCATCAGGGTCCATCACGCTCGCCGTCAACGTCACCTGCTGCTTCTCGGCGATCTCACGCGGAGGCCCGGCCTCGAGGGTCGGCGGCCGATTCACGCACCGCTGGCGATCGACGACGCGCTGGGTGAACGGCGTCGCCGTGCCCAGGCCCACCACCTCGATATCGTCCAGATCCCACCCAGGGCCGCCGCCATTCCGGTCGGTCGCGATCACGAAGCGCAGGTGAATGGTCTTGTTCGCGTAGCGGGTGCCGAGGTTCAGGCTCTGGGTGAAGAAGTTCGGGTACGCGGGGCTCCGCCCGACCCAGGCCGGCTGACCCGCCGACGGGTTCGTGCTCGGGCCGCCGCCGGTCGTCGTCGTCGAAATGGTGCCCGTGTACCCGGGGCTCACCGTCGTCACCTGTGTCCACGTCTGCTGCCCATCTTCCGAGACCTCGACGTACGCGCCGTCCCACTGCACGCCACCGGAGTTCTCGAACACGTAGCGGTGCTTGAAGCGCACGGTGACCGGCTGGGCGCCGATGGCGAGCGCCGGTGTGGTGAGCCACGAGCGCCCGCGAGAGGTCGCGTTCGGGCCGTTCATCAGCGTCTGCGTCGGGGTCTGGGGAGACGGGTGCCAGAGCTCTTCGACGAGGAAGTAGTCGTTGGCCTCGAGCTCGTCTCCGCGCCGCCAGCCCGTGCCGCGATCGAGCGCGTACGCGCCCTCGAAGTCTTCGGTCGCCGAGTCGATCACGTCTGCGTTGGCCAGCACCGTGACGAGGCTCGTCGAGGGCGGTGTCTGCCCGACGGTGTCGACGCGGAACTCGAGCACCCGCACGTCGGCTGCGCTCTCGAGCCGAACCGGCGTCGACGCGCGCACCACGCCAAAAGGCGCTGATGGCGCGAACGTCACCAGCCCATCACCTTCGACGACGACGCCCTGCGACAGCGCCCGCACCTTCAGTGTCTGCGGCGCCGAGATGGACGCGAAGCCGACGTTGCGCGCGGTGAGGTTGAGCAGCCCGGCCTCTCCGAGATCGAGCCGGCCATCGCGATCGCACCAGGCCAGCGAGTCGTCGACGCCCGCGGCGGTGATCTTCACCGCGTCGCCCATCGAGGTGTCTTCGAGCACCGGCGCGTTGTTGGTCGCCAGCTTCGAGGGCGCTTCGGCGCGTGGCCCTGCGCCTCGCTTCGTGAAGCCCTGGTACAGCGTGCGGAACAGGGCAGGGTCGGCGGCGAAGGCGACGGCCAGCATCGCGTCACGCGCCTCGAGGAAGTCGGGGTTCACCGGCGTCGCCTTCAACGCGGCGAGGAGCGTCTCGAGCATCTGCGTTCTCGCGCGCTCGAAGTCTGGCGTCGCGCGCAGGTGGCCGACGAAGCCCTCCCACAACATCGTGCACCACACCTCGCCCGCCGCATGCACCTCGGAGTTCGGCTGGCTCTGGCCGACGAGCCCTGGCGGCAGCGCCGCGCCATCACGAATGTGCCTGAACGAGAGCCCGTTCTTCTCGGGATCAACGGTGTACGGGTAGCGGCGAATGCCGGACCAGTGGTGCTCGAGCGGCTGGCCGAGCGCGTCGGGCCCTCCCACGACGTAGCCACCCGCGCCGAACACGCCCGACCAGTTCGCGTTCGACGGCACTCTCGCGTCGCTCGCGCGAACGGTCTGCAGCAGCGCGAAGAAGTCGCTCCAGCCCTCGCCCATCGAGCGCGAGATCTGCAGCTGCAGGCCCGCGGTGTCGGCGATCAGCCGGTTCGAGATGAAGTGGCCGAACTCGTGGGTGATCACCTGCGTGTCGAGCGCGCTCGGCCGCGCCGGCATCTGGTACGTGAAGTACGTCGGCGAGAAGCTGGTGCCCGCGTCGAGGGCTGTGAGGAAGGGGCTCGGTCCTCCCGTCACGCCGAGCAGCGGCACCGTGATCGACGCGTCGGGGATGAAGAGGCTGGGGAAGCCGTTGTTCGCCGAGACGACGATCACCGCCGCTGCGCCTGCATCGATCGCGCGGTTGAACGAGTCACGCACGTTGCAGCCCTGCGCGTACGCGACCGCGATGCGGCCCGAGAGCGCCGAGGGGTCGAAGAGCTCGTCGCACCCGTTCGCGCCTGCGTCTGACTGCATCACCGAGATGGGGGCGGTGATCGGCGTGTTCGGGCCCGTCGTGGTGACCACCATTCGGCCCGCGTCGATCGCCGAGAGCTCGAGGTAGCGCACCTGAAAGGCGCTGAAGTTGCCCATCTGCATGCGCGACGTCTCTCCGTCGGCGAGCGTCGTCATCGAGGCGTTGTTCGGCCGTGCGTAGCTGAAGGCCGAGACCGAGAGCGCGTCGTCGGCTTTCCCGCCGTGGCCCAGGTTGTCTTTCTGGCCGTTTCCTGCCGCTTCGTCGAAGCCGGCCGCCAGCGTCCAATCATGCAGCCAGTTCACCGTGAAGAAGAGGTGCGTGTTGGCGGCGTTGGCCTGCGCTCCGGGCGTGGGGCCCGCGTCGGGATCGTAGGCGTAGTCGAAGGTGCCGGGCGCCGTCATCGGCGTGAGCTGATCCTGCGGGCGCGTGCCGCCATCGGGCAGGCCAGCGTCACTGTTCAAGCCGAACGGCGGGAAGAGATCGATGAACGAGAAGGCGTTGTTGCCCTGCAGCGTCGTCGCGTTCGCCGCGAGCCACGGGTCGGAGCGCGCGCCAGGCCTGAAGTCGAGCGTCACCAGTGACGCGCTCACCCAGTCACCTTCGATGGGCGGCAGCCGCACGCCGGTCGGGTGGGGCGTGTACCCGGTGCCGTAGGGTGAATCGACCGGTGCGAACGGCGCCGCGGTCTCGGCGTACACCCTCCACGTCGCGTCCGAGGTGAGGTTCTTTCGCGAGAGCAGCCGCCCGTCCCACGCGCTGACGACCTCGAAGAACGCGTCGTCTCCCGTGTCGACCTCGACCTGCCACGCAGGCTCGACGCTGTCTGGCAGGCCGTACCAGACGCGCCGCGCCCGTGCGTTCACCGGCCCATTCACCCGCTGCCAGCCGTCGTGCTCCTTCTCGAGGCCGAGCGCGCCAGTCGTGAGTCCCAGGTCGTGCGCGACGCTGTCGACGGCCGTCCCTCCGGTGAGCCGAAAGCCGCGGTCCTTCGGCGTGGCGGGGTTCAGGCTGCCGGTGATGGCGACGAGCTCGCGTGCCTGCGTCATCACCACGTGCAGCTCGTCACGGAACAGCGCGATGCCGTCGAACGAGCGCCCGAACGTCACCACCACCGCGCCATGGCCGAGATCGAGCGTGTGCCGGTGATCGAGCCGCGCGACCGCCACGGCGCTCAACCGGTACACGTTCGCCACGCCGAGCAGGTGACGACGCGCTGCTTCTTCCGAGGTGAGGTCGGCACGCGTCCACGAGGGAGCGTCGGGACCGAGCTGCATCGCCCACAGCACGGTGGGCACGCCGAGCCGCGGCTCGACATGCGCTGCGAAGACGTCATCACGTGACGGCGCCGGCCGCACCACGTCGGACGAGAAGAAGACATCGACGTCTGCCGGAGCCGCTGCCGAGACGCCCACCGCGATCGCGAAGAGAAGGTTCATGGCGTGTGCTCAGGGAATGAAGATGCTGGTGATGGCGCTCGCCCTGCTGCTCAGCGTCGAGAAGTGGAACGGGAAGCGCTTGTTGTCGAAGCCGGGGTTGGCCACCGCCACCACCTGCGCGACGTATGGAGCGCCCGTCTCGAGGAACACGCCCGGCACCTTGAGGCGGGTGAAGGGCGTGCGCAGGCGCAGCGAGAAGCCTTCGGTCAAGGTCGTGCCCTGCGGCATCAGCCTGGTGATCACCACGACGTACGTCGTCGGCGCGCCGAGCGCTGGCGCAGACCACTCGAGCACCGGGTTCTGAGAGACGCCCGTGCGGTTCACGTCGGCGGGCTCCTGGTTGATGCGCAGGAAGCGGGGCGGGCTGAGCGTGGCGTCGAGCACGCCACCGTCGGTCGTCGTCGTCGCCAGCGCCTCGAACCCCTTGCTCAACGTGCGGCCCGACAACGTCAGCGGCACCGAGGCGAAGAGCCTTCCATCGGCGAAGAGCGGCGCTGAGCCCGAAGGGGTGCCGACGGTGATCTCCTGCCTCACGTCGGGCCGGCCTGCAGCGTTCGTCAGCGATGCGAGTGGCGCCGAGCGGCCTTCGAAGTCGCCACCCGTGGTGTGCGGCGGCGTCGACGGCACCGAATAGAGAATGGCCTGGGTGACGGTGGTGGTCGCCGCCGGGTGAACGTCGCGTACGAACTGCTCGAAGCCCGAGCTGCGCAGCTCGAGCGGCCACCGCTGCTGCGTGAGTTGCGTCAGCGGCACCGTCACGCTCGCCGACTGGTTCTGGCCGAGGTCGGGCGCCGCCACCGTGCCGGCGAGCACCGCTGCGCTCCAGCTGCTCCCTCCGGTGTTGATCGTTCGACGCACGAAGACCGTCAGCTCGTCGGAGTCGTTGCGGAGCACGAAGGCGAGCGGCTGGTTCGACAGGGTCGCCGTCGAGGTGAGCACGCCGCCGTCGGTCGCCGAGTTCCTGAACTGCTCGATCAGGGTGCCCGCGCCGAAGCTGTGCGCCAGAACGACGTCGCTCTGCTGAAAGGTCGCGCCGGTGAGGGTGACCGAGAGCGTGCCATTGCCGATGAGCGGGTTGCGGCGGCCGATGGTGCGCGCTCCGAGCTCGAGCGAGTCGACGTCAGAGACCACGTAGTCGGTGCCACGCACGAGCACGTACGGGCCCTCGGGT
Source organism: Myxococcaceae bacterium (assembly GCA_040275325.1). Taxonomy (GTDB): domain Bacteria; phylum Myxococcota; class Myxococcia; order Myxococcales; family Myxococcaceae; genus Xiheimicrobium. The sequence goes on from JBEOKA010000542.1 coordinate 10,064, forward strand.
ACGTCGTCGAAGCGCAGCACGGGGCCTGACTGTGGCGCGGGCTCGACGATGACGTACTCACCGTTCTCGTCTTCGTAGAGCAGCTGCTTCTGCGTCATGGCGTTGAGGTCGAGATCGATCGAGCTGATGCCGCCGTCATTCGTCCACGCCTCGTCGGTGCGGCGCACGAGCACGGTGCGTCGTCGGCCAGCGTCGGGCTCGAGGCCCGCGTCGCTCCCCGCGTCGAGCCCACCGTCGATGGCCGGAGCAACGCACGCGCCTTCGACGCAGAGGTCGGCGCCTTCGCACGCGACGCAGGCGTTCCCTCCGAGCCCGCAGATGCGCTTCGTTCTGCCAGCGACACACAGCCCACGCGGGTCGCAGCAGCCACCCTCACAGGTCGTTGGCCCGCAGGGTGGAATCGCCGGAGCACACGCCGTCATCGCCAACGCGACGCTGGTCACCAGAGCTCGAATCACGGAACCGCCCCCTTGAACCTGTGGTGCGTAGACGATGGCGTCGTCATCGCCAATCACTCGCTGCGTTCCGGCGAGACGGAAATGTGACTCCTCCGTCGGTCGGCCCATGTAGAAGCGGCCGCGTGTCGCGCCTCGTGATCTTCCTGTCGTTGATCGTCTCGTTCGCCTCGCAGGCGCAGGAGCGCGCGCGCCTCGGAGTGCTCGTCGTCGTCGATCAGCTGTCGCTCGATTCCTTCGATCAGCGCCTGCCGCTCGCGAAGGGTGGCTTCCGTCGAATGGTCGATCAGGGGCTGCGCTTTCGTGAGGCGCGCTTCAACGTCGCACCGACCATCACTTCGTCCGGCCACGCCACGCTGACGACGGGCGCCTGGGCCTCGGTGCACGGCGTCGTCTCGAACGAGTGGAACGACTGGGCCACCGGCAAGAACACGCTGTCGACCGAAGACAAGAGCTACACGGTCGTGGGTCGCCCGCCCGCGAAGCAGGACGGCACGGCGCCCACGTCGCTGCGCGCTCCAACGCTGGCCGACTCGGTCAAGGTGCGAGACGCGCGCGGCAAGGTGGTGGCCATCAGCGGAAAAGATCGCTCCGCGATTCTCTCGGTGGGCCGGGCCGCTGACGCAGTGGTGTGGTTCGACGCTGAGCGCCCGATGTTCGTCACCAGCACCTTCTACGCGCAGAAGCTGCCGGCCTTCGTCGCGCCCGTGAACGACGCGATCGCGGCGGGCTTGCTCAAGAAGCTGTTCACCTGGGGCCTTCCCGGCGGAGGCATCACGGGAGCGAACCCTGCTCCACGTGGGCGCCAGGGCGACAGCGAGCCCGACGCCGAGCAACCTGCGCTGCAGCCGAAGATCGACGCGTGGGAGGTCGATCTCGCTCTTGGCGCCGTGAAGGAACTCAAGCTCGGCGCTGACGACGCTCCCGATCTGATCACCATCAGCTTCTCGGGCCACGATCGCATCGGCCACAACTTCGGCGCCGAGTCGCCTGAAGGTGTCGCCGAGTTCCTCGCGGTCGACCACGAGCTGGGGCGGCTGTTCGACGGGCTCGATCAGCAGGTGGGGAAGGGCGCGTGGGTTGCGGTCATGTCGTCCGATCACGGGGTCGCGCCCGTGCCCGACAAGCTCGTCGAGCGGAAGATCGACGCGGGCCGAATCGACTTGAAGGCCGTGCGCGCTCAGCTCGAGCAGGAGGCCGACGCGAAGCTCGGGCCCGGTGACTGGTTCGAGAGCAGCAAGACCCCCGGCCTCACGGCGACCGCAGCCGGCCGCGAGAAGCTCAACGGCATCAGCGACGCGTTGCGCGCGGTGGCGATCAAACAGCCAGGCGTGCTCGATCTGCTGTCGGCCGAGCGCATCGCGAAGGCTGCGCCGGGCTCGATGGAAGAGCTCTGGCGCCGCGGTTACGTGCCCGGCCGAAGCCCCGACTTCATCGTCGTCGCCAAGCCGTATTGGACCTACAGCCGCGGCGATCTCACCGGCCACGCGTCGCACTACCTCTACGATCGTACGGTGCCGTTGGTGTTCCTCGGCGCGGGCGTTCCGCACGGCACCGCCGACGCTGCCGAGGTCATCGATCTCGCCCCCACCTTCGCGCGCCTGCTGGGCGTGCCAGCTCCGGCTGCTGCGCAGGGCCGGGTGCTCGACGCCCTCTTTCCTTCGACCCTTTCTCGCTGAATCACCTGCATCACCCGGGAGGACCTCGTGAATCCGCTCTTCGCCGTCGCCGCCTTCGCGCTCGCGCAACCCGCCGCCGAGCCAGCCGCTCCTGCAGCTCCAGCCGCCGTCGACGCCGGTGTGGTGGCTGAGCCCGCCGCGACGCTCACCAATCCTCCCGCCGCTCCCGAAGAGAAGAAGTCGAACGGCGTCGCGGGCCTCAAAGTCGAGAGCGACACGCCGTGGTGGCAGCGGCTCAAGGTGGGGGGCTTCGCGCGCGTCGGCGTCTTCTATGCCTTCCCCTTCCGCGAGGAGCAGCTCGTCGGTGGCAACGGAGGCTTTCGCCTGGCCGACTTCCGCCTGAACTTCGACTTCCGGCCCATCAACAAGCTCACGGTGTACGCGTCGGTCGAGTTCGCCGCGCCGCTCGTCGACCCGAACGATCCGCTCACCGGCCGCCGCATCGTCGGCCTGCGTGACGCGTTCGTCGAATACGAGATCTGCAAGGGCCTGCTCGTGAAGGCCGGCCAGTTCCGCCCGCCGTACTGGGCCGAGATGCTCATGTCTGACGGCTCGATTCCCTTCGTGAGCCGCTCGGTGCTCGCCAGCGGCTTCAGCCCGCCCGAAGCGTACGGTCCGCGCACGCACCTCGCGCCCGATCGTCAGCTCGGCGTGCAGGCCTCGTCGAAGCGCCTCGGCAACGACACCATTGGCTTCAAGTACGCAGTGGGTGTCTTCAACGGCAACGGCCAGAACCAGCTCTTCAACGACAACAACATGGTGAACCCCGTCGGCCGCGTCGAGGTCGACTACGCCGAGACGGTGACGCTCGGTCTGAACGCCGGCTTCAACGTGCTCACCAGCGGCGTTCGCCCGAACCGGCTCTCGACGAACACCTTCGACTACGGCGTCGATCTCGAAGCGCACAAGTGGGGCTTTCAGCTGATGGGCGGCTTCCTCGGCCGCAGCTCGACGTACAGCTTCTCGGGCCTGCAGCCCGACAGCTCGATGGGCGCGATGGGCCAGCTGCGCTACTTCCACGAAGAGACGGGCCTCGAGGGCGCGGCGCGCTTCGCGTTCTACGAGCCGTCGACGGCGCAGGCCGACGACACCGTCACCGAGCTCGCCGCCATGATCGGCTGGCGCCCGTTCAAGCTGCCGTTCCGCGTGCTCGCCCAGTACACGCACCGTGACGAAGAGCGCCTCGTCTCCTACCCGAACGACAGCGTGGATCTGATGCTCCACGCGATCTGGTGACGCCATGAAGCGACTCGCACTCGTCGCGCTCGCGTTGTCGGCGGGCTGCACGCGCACCGCCCAGCCCGCCCGCGCCTTCAAGATCGAGAGCCGCGCCGATCTCATCGGCGGCAAACGCGCGCTCGCCGATGTCGGCGACTACAAGATCACCAACGGCCTCGTGCACGCCATCGTGCAAGACGTCGGCACCTCGCGCGGCTTCGGCGCCTTCGGTGGCTCGCTCATCGACATCGATCTCGTTCGCGGCACCGAGACGAGCGCGGTGAAGGGGCCGGTCGGCAACGACTACTTCACCGAGATGTTCCCCGCGTTCTTCCTCACCGCCATCGAGCCCGCGAAGGTCGAGGCCGTCACCAACGAAGACGGCACCGCGAAGATCGTCGTCTCGGGCCAGTCGGGCTCGTTCATCAGCGTCGTGAACGCGATCACCGACGTCGCCTACCCGAAGGAGCCCCTCAGCTACACGGTCGAGTACCAGCTCGAGCCCGGCAAGCAGTACGTGAAGATCGTCACCACGGTGACCAACCCGAACGCGACGCCGGTCTCGTTCCCGCTCTCGATTCCTTTCGGCTTCGTGACGCTGCTCGGCGAAGGCCAGCGGCTCTTCGTCCCCGGCGAGGCCGGCTTCGACATGCGCTTCCACCTCGAAGACACCGTCTACAAGCGCAACGCCGCGCTCGACGCGTTGCCCGGTGAAGTGAGCTCGATGTGGAGCACCGCGGGTGACGGCGTCTCGTACGCCCTCGTGCCCGCGCGCACGTCGAACAGCTACATGAGCGCCAAGCCCGAGCTCTACCCGACCGCGAAGAGCGACTCGCTGCTCATTCCGATCGCCAGCTCGTCGTTCCTCGGCAGCTTCTGGGCGCGCTCACCCGGCATGCTGAACCCGAAGGGCACGTTCCAGTACATCGGTTACCTCGCGGTCGGATCGGGTGACGTCGCCAGCGTGCAGAAGGTCGCCTACGAGATTCGCGACGTGCGCGCGAACCCCAACGGGTCCGAGACGATCCTGCGCGACAAGACGCCAGTCGGAACGATCTCGGGCTTCGTGCGCGAGGGCCGCACCAACATGCCGATGGATGACGTGTCGGTGGTGCTCCAGAACGAGGCCGGCGAGTACATCAGCCAGGCCACGACGCTGAAGAACGGCGCGTACACGGCGCCGCTGCCTCCGGGGAAGTACCGCGCCTACGCCGTCGACAAGGTGCGCAACGTCGCGAAGAGCGACTTCGTCGAGATCACCGAGAACGGTCAGGCGCGGGTCGATCTCACGATGGAGCAGCCGGGTGATCTGCGCGTCGTGGTGCGTGACGAGAAGGGCCGCCCGCTGCCCGCGAAGATCTCGGTCGAGGCGGTCTACGAGAACGACTCTGGCGCGCTGCCCCGACGGTTCCTCTACGACTTGAAGGTCGGCGAGCGGTACCGCCGCAGTGACTTCGTCACCGACGATCCCTCGAACCCCGACACCCGCCGCTATCTCGAGAAGGTGCTCTTCGCCGGAGACGGCACCATCGGCACCGAGCTTCGGCCGGGCAGGTACACGGTCTGGGCCTCGCGCGGCATGGAGTACTCGCTCGAGAAGAAGGAGATCGAGGTGGTCGCCGGAAAGACGGCGATGGTGGGCCTCACGCTCACGCACGTGTTGCCGACGCCGGGCTACATCAGCGCCGACTTCCACGTGCACTCGGTGCGGAGCGTCGACAGCGACATGGAGCTCGAGCCTCGCGTCGTCAGCTTCGCCGTCGAGGGCGTCGATCTGATGGCGTCGACGGATCACAACATGGTGGCCGACTACCAGCCCACCATCGAGTCGCTCGGCCTCGACGAGTGGCTCAAGAGCATCGTCGGGCTCGAGCTCACCTCACTCGAGATGGGCCACTTCAACGCCTTCCCCGTCGCGATTCAGCCCGGCCCGATTCAGCACGGCAGCTTCCGCTGGTTCTACCGGAGGCCCGGAGACCTGTTCGCCCAGCTGCGAGCCCTCGGAAAGGACCACCAGAAGACGATCATTCAGGTGAACCACCCGCGAGACACGATCCTCGGGTACTTCAACGCGTTCGACGTCGGCACCTACACGGGTGAGCCGCTGCCTGCGCCCTCGTCGCTCATCCGACTCGATCGCACGCCGCAGCCCGACGGCGGGCTCTCTCCATACGCTGCCGAGAACTTCAGCAAGGACTTCGACGTGATGGAGGTCTTCAACGGCAAGCGCATCGACAACATGTTCGGCGTGAAGCGCCGCATCGTCGACGGGCCCGAGCCGAACCTGCCCGCGTGCCCCGCAGACGGGAACATCACCGTGAACTGTCTGCCCGCCGTGGGCGAGGTGATCGAGAAGCCCATCAAGTACATCGGCGACGGCGGGGTGGAACAAATCATGCTCCAGCCAGCCTTCCCCGGAGCGCAGGACGACTGGTTCACGCTGCTGGGGCAGGGGAAGAAGGTGGTCGCGACCGGTAACTCCGACTCGCACTCCGCAGGCGCAGAGGCCGGCCTGCCGCGCACGTACCTCGAGGTCGGTGACTCGGCGAACGGCTCGATGGTCGCCCTCGACGTCGACAAGGCGATGGATGCGCTGCGCGCCGGGCGTGGCTTCGTGACGAACGGCCCGCTCGTGTACGCGACCATCGACGAGCAGGGCCCTGGCTCGACCGTCGTGAACGCGAACGGCGTCTTCCGCATGCGGATCAAGGTCGAGGCCGCTGCGTGGGTTGACGTGACGAAGGTCGTCGTGCGCCGCGGCGGGAAGGATCAGGGCAAGCGCCCCGAGATCGCCGCCACCATCGAGGTGCCGCCCTCGACCGAGACGCTGCGCCTCGAGCACACCCAGCTCTTCACCGGCGTTCCCGATGACTCGTTCTTCGTCGTCGAGGTCTCCGGCGAGAAGTCCATGTGGCCGGTGTTCTCTCCGTACGAGATTCCGTCGCTGCAGATCAGCGACGCGGTCGGCGTCATCGGCGGCTCGTTCGGCTTCGGCTCCACCTACGGCAAGTACGAGCCCCAGCAGGCGCAGTTCGTGAAACCGTACGCGTTCACCAACCCCATCTGGGTCGCGCGCACGCGCAAGCAGCCGCTCACCGCGACGAAGAAGGTCATTCCGCTCAGCAACTCGGAGCCCTTCCAGCCGCGCACGCTCCCCGACCTGCGCACGCTGTTCCACGCCTTCCACTCCGACCCCGAGTGACTCGCCGCGCCCTCGCCAGCGCCCTGCTGATCGGCGGCCTGGCCTGGGCGCACCCCGAGGGCTTTCACGCGCGCTCGGCCTTCACGGTCGAGAAGACGTCGCTGACCGGCTTGCTGGTGCTCGACATCGATGGGGGCGCACGGTGCGAGCTGATTCGCGCGGGCGCCGACGCGAATCATGACGGAGTGCTGGGGAAGGACGAACGCCAGGCGCTCGAGAAGAAGCTGGCCTCGTTCATCACCAGACCGCTCAAGCTCTTCCTGAGCAGCTACCCCGTGCCGCTCACCATCAAGGAGACGAAGCTCAACCTGCACAAGGACGAGCGCGTGTCTCGGGCGGGCCTGTCGGTGGCGCTGCTGCTCGAGGTGAAGCACCCGTATGAGGTGAGCCCCGGCATGCACTTCGAGTTCGAGACCGTCACGCCAGATGCGTCACCCGTGAAGGTCGAGGTGTTTCAGGCCACCGCTCCAGGTGAGCCGGCCGAGCCAGAGTTCCGGGAAGAGGTCGAGTCGGGCAAGCGGGTTCGCGTTCGGCTGGGGAAGCTTTACGACCGCTGAGTGCTCCCTCCCTTGCCCCGGGCATGGGGGTTGGGTAAGGCCCCCCGGTCTTTCAATTCCAAGAGGGCAGTGTGAGCGATCAGAAGAAGCCGGCAGCGACGTTCGGTGACGTGATGTTGGGCATCCCCGCTGGCGGCCGTGACAAGGCCGAAGGTTCGCGCGACGAGAAGCGCGGCGAGCGCAAGGGTGGCCCCATGGTCGTCGTGAAGCGCGCTGGTGGCGCGGTCGAGACGCGCAAGGCCGACGCTCCTGCTCCTGCCAGCAATGGTGAGGCTGCCGCTGCTCCCGCCGCCCCGAAGGTCGTCGTCCCCACGGGCCCGTCGGTCGCCGACGAGGTGCACGAGCACGAGTCCTTCGGTGAGATGTTCGAGAAGCAGGTGAAGGACGGCGGCCTGCCCACCCGCAAGATGCCCCGCGTCGGTGAGAAGGTGCGCGGCAAGATCTTCCAGCTCGGCGCCGAGACCGCCTTCGTCACCATCGGCAAGCTCGAGGCGATGATCGAGCTCGACGAACTCAAGGACGACCAGGGCATTCTGCGCTCGGGCGTCGGCGACGAGATCGAAGCGCACGTCGTCGAGACTGGCGCCAAGGGCATTCTGCTCTCGCGCCGCCTCTCGAAGGACGCCGCGTCGCTCTCGATGCTCGCCGAAGCCAAGCTCAGCGGCATACCGGTCGATGGCCTCGTCATCGCCGTCAACAAGGGCGGCCTCGAGGTCGCCGTCGGAGACGTTCGCGCGTTCTGCCCGTCGTCGCAGGCCGATGTCCGCCCGGCCAAGCTCGACGAGTTCGTCGGCCAGCGCTTCACCTTCCGCGTCACCGAGGTGAAGGAGCGCAACGTGGTGCTCTCGCGCCGCGCCCTGCTCGAGGAAGAGCTCAAGGCGAAGGGCGCAGAGCTGCGCAAGACGCTCGAGGTCGGCAAGGTCGTGAAGGGCCGCGTCGTCTCGGTGCAGAACTTCGGCGCGTTCGTCGATCTCGGCGGGCTCGAGGGTCTCATCCCCGTGAGCGAGCTCTCGCACACGCGCATCGGTCACCCGAGCGAGGTCGTGAAGGTTGGGGACGAGCTCGAGGTCGAGATCATTCGCATGGAGGCCGCGGAGCCGAACTCGCCCGACAAGTCCAAGCGCAAGGAGCGCCTGACGCTGTCGCTCCGCAAGCTGCTCGACGACCCCTTCAAGAAGGCCCTCGAGACGCTGAAGGAGGGCATGGTCGTGAAGGGCAAGGTCGCCCGCCTCACGCAGTTCGGCGCCTTCGTCGAGCTCGTGCCGGGCGTCGACGGCCTCATCCACATCTCGGCGCTGTCCGAGCGCCGCATCTCGCACCCCCGCGACGCCGTGCGCGTGGGCGACGAGATCGAAGTGAAGATCGAGAAGGTCGACGCTGAAGAGAAGCGCATGGGCCTGCGCCTCGTGAAAGACGGCGTTCCCGTGGGTGAGGGCGTCTCGTCGTCGGCCGCTGCGGCGCCGACCCAGCACGTCGAGAGCGACGCGGCTCCGAAGAAGCCCACCGTCAAGCTGCGCCGCGGCCTCGTCGTCATGGGCAAGGTCGTTCGCATCGAGTCGTTCGGCGTCTTCATCGAGTTCGAGGGTGGCAACGGCCTCATCCCCGCGAGCGAGACGGGCACCGAGCGCGGCACCGATCTCAAGCGCACCTTCCCCATGGGCAAGGAGCTCAAGGCCGAGATCATCGAGATGGAAGGCCAGAAGGTGAAGCTGTCGATCACCGCGGCCCAGCGCAGCGAAGAGCGCGCCGATCTCGAGGCGTGGAAGGCGACGCAGAAGCCCCAGGGCGGCGGCAAGGCCGGCTTTGGAACGCTCGCCGACAAGCTCAAGGGCCTCAAGCTCAGCTGAGCGCAGGGCGTCTTCGCTGATTCAGCGGGCTCTCCCGGTCGAATGGGAGGGCCCGTTTGCTTTTGATCGCTTCGCGGGCCGCGCGGCATCCAACCGGGGCGGCGCCACGCCCTCAAACAATCGGGAAGCTCTCGTCGCACCTGGCGTTGAACTTTGCTAGCTCATCGCCCGTCGGTGGCCCCTGGAGGCGTTGGAAACATGGTGAAGCTCTTCCGGAAGTCGATGATCTTTTTCGCAGTGCTGATGTCGGGCCTCGCGCTCGCCGGTCCTGCTGTGCCCTCGCCCACGGCGAAGGCGGCGTTCGAGCGTGGTGAGAAGGCGCTCGAGGGTGGCAACTACGACGCGGCCGTCAACGCGTATCAAGACGCGCTCAAGGCCACGCCCGGCTACGCGGCCGCGCTCAACGGCATGGGCAGCGCGCTCTTCAAGCTGAACAAGCGCGACGAGGCGATCACCCAGTTCAAGGCCGCCACCGAGGCCGACCCGGGCTTCAAGCTCGCGTGGTTCAACCTCGGCTTCGCGTCGCGCAAGACGCAGGACTTCGCGACGGCGGCCAAGGCCTACGAGAAGT
>JBEOKA010000543.1:0-27646 GCA_040275325.1 Myxococcaceae bacterium
TCACCGAGGAGGCTGCAGCATGAAAAAGCGCTTGCTGGACGTCACGGCATCTCAGGCCACCTTCTTCGCGCCGTGCGTCTTGAGGTACGCGCCCAGCGCCATGTCGGTGCCCTTGATGTGTTTGACGAGCCAGTCGCGCAGGAACGCGAGCGTCTCCATGCCCAGCACGGCGTGTTTGCCCGCTTTGTACGCGGCGTGAATCTCGAGCACCTTCTTCACCAGCGCCTGGTGCTCGGCGATGTGTGAAGACGCCTGCGGGTAGGCCGTGCGCTTCATCTCGTTCTCTTCGTGGCCGAAGTGCGCGCCCGTGTACGCGATGAGGCCGTCGAGCACCTTGCCCAGCACTTCTTTGCCATGGTTCGCGCGAATCGCGTCGTGCAGCTCGTTGACCATCTTGATGAGCTGTTTGTGCTCGTTGTCGATTTGCATCACTCCAACCGAGAGCTTGTCGTCCCATTCCATCAGCGGCATTGGCGTTCCCCTTCTTTCCTTCAGGTGGACTGCGGTGAGGCGGTGAGTTCTTTGGCGATGCCGTCGACGCTCTCGGCGGCTTCGTCGACGTAGCGGCAGGCGGCGGTCGAGACCTCGGTCTGCTCTTTCAGGTTCGAGATGAAAGCGTGCGTCGAGGTCGTGATGGTCTGCAGCGCCGCGTCGAGCGACTGGCTGCGGCTGCTCGTCTCTGACGCGGCACCCGAGATGGCCGTCATCGCTTCGCGGATCTCGAGCGTGGCGTCGTGCGTTTGTTTGGCGAGGTCCTTCACCGAGCTGGCGACGACGGCGAAGCCGCGACCCTGCTCACCAGCGCGCGCGGCCTCCATGGTGGCGTTGAAGGCCAGCAGCCGCGTCTGCAGCGCGACCTTCTCGATGTGCGTGAGGACGAGCGAGACCTTGTCGGCGACGGCGAGCAGCTTCTTCATGCGCTCCTGCAGCTCGCCCGAGACCTGCCGGGCCTGCGAGACGCTGCCCTCGTAGCCCTCGAGCTCTCTCGAGGCGCGGCTCAGCGACTCGGAGACTCCCGCCATCATTCCCGAGACCATGCGTACCGACATCGCGACGTCACCGGCGCGCTCTCCGAGCGCTCCGTCGTGGGTCGTCAGACTGCTGACATCAGCCGGCGCGGTCATGCTGTCGACGAGAGACAGCAAGGCGTGGGCCTCGCGCCGTGGGCCGAGGCGAAGCGCGGATCAGCCTCACCGCGTGGTTGGGTGGTTTGCGGCCCGGTGGATTGCCGGTGACCCGCAGGAGACCTTGACCATCATCATGTTTCGCGGCGTTGAGGAGGTTAGACCCGCGGCCATGCTCGAGGTCCTCAAGTGGGTGCTGGCGCTCTTCATGACGTTCGCCGGCGTGATGCACTTCGTGTCGCCGAAGGGCTTCGAGCGCATCGTGCCGAAGCAGCTGCCGTCACCACGTGGGCTCGTCTCCCTCAGCGGCGTCTTCGAGATCCTCGGCGGCGTGGGGCTGCTGCTGCCCTTCTCGCAGCGCGTCGCCGCGTGGGGCCTGGTCGTGCTCTTCATCGCGGTGTTCCCCGCGAACGTGAACATGGCGGTGAACGACCTGCCTCTGGGCAAGACCAGGCTGCCGCGGTGGGCGCATTGGGTGAGGTTGCCGCTGCAGGGCGTGCTCATCGCGTGGGCGTGGGCGTACACCTGATCAGACGTTCGCCGACGAGGCCCGAGCGCGCAGCACGCTCAGATGCTGTTGAGCACCGCGAGCAGACCGCGCTTCACCAGCGCGTTGTCGACGAGGCCGCCGAGCGGGAACGCCTGCCTCGCCCACTTCGACCATGACCAGTCATCACGCTGGCTGACGATGCGGCCGTCGCGCACCTCCATGGTGCTGACCGACTCGTTGTGCACCTTGCGGCCGAAGAGCGTGTAGTCGGCCTGCCACGCGACCTTCACCTGGTTGCCGTCGCTCTCGAGCACCTGCGACTTCAGCGACAGGTTCTTTCCGGTCTTGAGCAATGCGCTCCACATGTGCGCGATGTCGCCCTGGCCCTGCAGGGAATAGATGGGGTCGGTGAAGCGCGCGTTCGAGGCGTACTGCGCGCCCATCGTCTTCGCGTCACCCCGCGCGAACGCGTCGAAGTACGTGGTGGCGACCTCGCGAGGCGACGGCGTGTTCACGACGGCCGGAGCCGCGCGCGTCACCGGCTTCCACCCTGCAGACGAGGGCGCGGCCTCGGGCGTGGCGGCAGCGGTCGGAGCGGCAGACGTCGGTGGCACAGGAGCAGCGGCGGCGCGGTTGGTGGGGATGCGCATCGTCATCAGGGTACCCGGAGCGAGAGGTGAGCGGGTGAATAGCCGAGCGCGCGCATGGGTGACTTTCCCCACACGCCACAACGACTGGCCGGGCCCGCCACCGACGGCGCTCGGAAACACGGCGTTTCTGAGCGAGGTTCGGGCGGCATGACGATTCGCTCTCAGGCCGTCGGGCCGGTGCTGCAGGCGGTGAAGGCGGCGGGCGCCGACGAGGTGGCGTTCGCGCGGCGCTTCGGGCTGCCCGCGTCGGCCGCGACGGCGGTGCAGGTCGAGCTCGAGCTGGCCACGCTGCGCGCGCTCTTCGCCGAAGCAGCGGTGGTGTGCGCCGCAGAGGACTTCGGAGTGCAGCTGGCCCTCAACCTGCCGCGCGGAAGGTACGGGCTCGTCGAGTACGGAACGTTCAGCGCGCCCACGCTCGGCGCGGCGGTGAAGCGCCTGGTTCGGCTGAGCGCGCTGGTGAACCCAGGCGCCCGCTACGAGCTCGAGGTGGCGCGCTCGTCGTGGCGGCTCACCCAGCGGTTTCCGCCGTGGCGTGACGGGCTCGGCCGGCACGGCAACGAGTTCAACGTCGTCGCCATCGTGCAGATGGGGCGCGCCGTGCTGCGGGAGCGGTGGGCTCCTTCACGCGCGTGGTTCTCGAACTCGCGCCCCGACGACACGACGGCGCTCGAGCTGGCGCTCGGCACGAGGCAGCTGCGCTTCGACAGTGACGGCAACGGCATCGAACTGTCGGCCGAGTTGCTCGCGCGCGAGGTGCCCACCGCCGACGCGGCGCTGCTGGCGCTGATGGACAAGTACGCCGAGCAGGAGCTGGCCGCCCTGCCGCAGGGCGATGACCTGGTGAGCCGTACGGCCCACGCGCTGCGTGCCGAGCTTCACGCCGGCCCACCCCGCATCTCGGCGACGGCCGCGCGACTCAAGCTCAGCCCACGCACGCTGCAGCGCAGGCTCGAGCAGGCGGGCACGTCGTTCGCCGAGGTGCTCGAGACGGTTCGCCATCAGGTGGCGCTGCACTACGTGAACGAGACCAACGCGCCGCTCGCCGAGGTGGCCTTCACGCTCGGGTATGCCGACCTGCCGTCGTTTCTGCGCGCGTTCAAGCGGTGGACGGGGAAGCGGCCGAGCGAGCTCCGCGGTGCGTCGACGACCGGGCGCTGAGAGAAGCTGTCGCTGCCTGACGGGTTGAGGCACGCTCGACACGTGCCCCGCAACGTCGTCTTCGCCGCGCCGTTCCCGACGTACGACGTGATGCGCTTCGTGAAGGCGCTCTCACGCCTCGACGACATTCGGCTGCTGGGCGTCTTCGGCCGCATCACCGACGAGGTGCGCGCCTGCTGTGACGACGTGGCGCTCGTCGACGACGGCACCAGCGTCGACGACCTCACCGAGGCGGTGAAGCTGCTCTCGCGCAAACACGGCCGCGTGCACCGCCTCGTCGGCATCAACGAAGTGCTGATGGTGCAGCTCGCGCAGGTGCGGGAGCGCTTCGGCATCGCGGGCACGCCGGTCAAGACGGCCACGCTCTTTCGCGAGAAGGCCCTGATGAAAGAGGCGCTGCGCGCGGCAGGCCTTCCCGTCGCGAAGCACGCGCTGGTGACGAGCGTGAAGCAGGCGCTGCAGTTCGGCGAGAGCGTGGGTTTCCCCCTCGTGGTGAAGCCGCCCGCCGGTGTCGGCGCGAAGTCGACGTACCGCGCAGCCACTGGCGACGAGCTCGTGCAGGTGCTCGGCCGCATGGCTCCACGCGCCGAGAGGCCCGTGCTCGTCGAAGAGCTGCTGCAGGGCACCGAGCACAGCTTCGAGACCCTCACCGTGAAGGGCACACCGCGCGCGTTCTCGTTCTCGGACTATCTGCCCGGCTGTCTCGAGGTGCTCGAGCACCCGTGGATGCAGTGGGTCTGCCGCCTGCCGCGCGAGGTGAACCGGCCGACGTACGAACGCGCGAAGGTGGCGGGCATCGCCGCGATTCGCGCGCTCGGCCTCGATGACGGCATGACGCACATGGAGTGGTTCGCCCGCCCCGACGGCTCCATCGCCATCGGAGAGATTGCCCAGCGCCCGCCCGGCCCGCAGCTCTGCCAGATGACGGGGCTGGTGAATGACGTCGACATCTCCAGGGCGTGGGCGCGGGCGGTCGTCGATGGCGCGTTCGATGCGCCGTGGAATCGTCGCTTCGCTGCTGCGACGGCATGGCTTCGTGGCCCAGGTCGTGGGCGCGTCACCGGCACGCGCGGTGTGGAGCAGGCGCACCAGCTCCTCGCACCCCACCTCATCGAGGCGCGCCTGCCGACCATCGGCGCGAAGAAGAACGACAGCTACGAAGGCGACGGCTACCTCGTGCTGCGCCACGAACGCACCGAGGCCGTCACCGCGCTCATTCGCAGCGCCATCGAGACGCTGAAGGTCGAGTACGCGTGAGCTCGAAGGGCGAATGCTGCAGGCGCCAGCCCTGAGGAATACCCGGCGCCGACATCAGCCGCTGAAGCCCCAGCATTCGTGACCGCGACGGTGGGCATCCGCGACGGACCCTGTTGATCACGATCACGTGCATCTGATCAGCGACCCGACTACTTGTAGAGTTCGTACAACCTTTGTATAAGGATTCAGCCATGAGCCTTCGGACCGTCGCCATTCCCCTCCTCGTCCTCGCCGGCTGCGGGGCCAAGCCCACCGACCTCTCCGCCAACATCATCGGGCGCTGCGAGTACACAGGCCCACAGAGCAAGCTGGCCGAGTGCAAGGACTACCTCGGCGCGTGGACCGCGTCGGCTGCCGAGAAGGACTGCAGCGACCTGAAGGGCGGCTACCTGGGTGGTGGCAGCTGTGCTCCGGCCGAGTCGCTGGGCTTCTGCATTCTCGCCGCCAAGCCCGAGCAGAACCGCACGTACATCGCGAGCAACAACACCTCGAAGTGCGCCAGCGCTCGCACGGGCTGTGAGCTGTTCGGTGGCGGCGTGTGGACGCCGTCTGGCCTTTGCGGCGGCGCGAACGACGAGCTCGTGGTGACCAGCGACAGCGCGTGGAAGCTGCCGACCCGCAAGTGCTTCATGCCCGCCGCGGGCGAGGCGCCGGGCAAGGGCCCAAACGGCCAGGTCTGCGTGTGGGAGACGATTCACGGCTCGACCGAAGAGGGCCGCTCGTTCCGCAAAGACGCCGAGTGCAACAACTCCCGCAGCGGCCGCCCGTACTACCCGAAGGACCCCGGCCCTCACGTCAACGACGTCGACCCCCGCCGCAACGACCCGGCGTACCTCGCCGAAGAGGCCTGGGTGCGCTCGCAGATCAACGCCAGCTCGTGCGTCTGTTGCCACGCCTCGGCTGCTCCTGCCGGCGCCTCCATCTTCGACATCGACCGTGAAGGCAGCCTCGCCAACCAGTTCACCGACCGCGGCCTCGCGCACGGCTCGGGTGACGTCAGCACCATTCCGCTCGGCGCCTTCCCGCCCGAGCAGAACAACGGCTTCACCAAGTCCGACTGGAGCCGCCCGCACGACTCCATCTTCCTCACCACCGACCCCGCGCGCATGAAGCGCTTCTGGCAGAAGGAGCTCGAGCACCGCGGCCTCACGGCGGCCAACTTCGTCGGCGTCGACGACGGCCTTGGGCCACTCTCGGAGCAGCTCAACTTCCAGCCGAAGGCCTGCGCCGGAGCCGAGGGCATCGCCGCCGACGGCACCATCACCTGGGGCAAGGGCAAGGCCCGCTACGTCTACGTGATGGAGGCCGACGCGAAGTCGCCGACCGTGTGGCCGAACCTCGACCTGCCCGCGAAGACGCTCTGGCGCCTCGACGTGCCCCCGACGGGAACGTCGATGCCTTCGGGCGCGGTGAAGTACGGCGTGGTGCCCGAGGGGCTGAGCCAGAAGTTCCCGGAGTCGGGTGCTCCTGCCGCGCTCGTCTCGGGCCGCCAGTACTTCCTCTACGTGTCAGCTGATCAGCTCATGCCCATCACGCGCTGCCTCATCACCGCGCCCTGAGCTGATCTCAGATTTCCATCGCGTCTCCCTGAGGAACCGGCGCCTGCCCTGGGCCGGAGCTGGTGAACTGGCCGGAATCGCTGAGGGCTCGCGCTGGCACGAGCCCTGCGAGCGGGCCCGGGCCTTTTCACTGCTGCCGTCTGGGAGACACATGATCAAGACCATTTCGAGCGTTCTGCTCACCGCCGCTGTCGCCGTCGCGATGTGGGCAGCTCCGGCTGACGCGTGCGGGTGCTTCGCGCCGCCCGACCCCAGCGTTCCCATCGTGCAGGCCGGCGAGCGAATTCTGTTCGCGACCAGCAACGGGCAGGTGACCGCGCACATTCAGATTCAGTACGCGGGCGACGCGAAGGACTTCGGCTGGCTGCTGCCCGTGCCCAGCGTGCCGACGCTCAAGCTCGGCACCGAAGAGCTCTTCACGCAGCTCACCGCCACCACCCAGCCGCGCTACTTCGTGCAGGTGAAGGCGACCGGCAACTGCAACGGCGGCCCGTTCTTCGGCTTCGCGGCTCCTTCCGCCGCAGGTCGCGCCGCCAATGAGGCCGACAGCGCTGGTGGTGCCAGCTCGCCGCTCGTCATTCAATCGTCCATCGGGCCCTACGACTACGCGGTGCTCAAGGCCGACAACAAAGACGCGATGCTGAAGTGGCTCGCCGACAACCGCTACTTCATTCCCACGGGCACCGAAGACGTCGTCGGCCCCTACATTCGGCCGGGCAGCTTCTTCCTCGCGCTCAAGCTGCAGTCGGGCAAGTCGGCCGGAGACATTCAGCCGGTGGTGCTGAACTACCCGAGCGACCTGCCGATGATTCCCATCATCCTCACCAGCGTCGCGGCGCAGCCGAACATGGGCATTCAGGTGTGGATGCTGGGCCAGGGCCGCGCCATTCCCCGCAACTACCGGCACGTCGTCATCAACGACGCGCAGCTCGACTGGTTCAACCGCGCGCAGAACTACAATGACGTCGTCATCAAGGCCATCAGCGAGGCCCCCGAGAAGCACGCCTTCGTGACCGAGTACGCCGGCACCAGCGACGTGATGAAAGACGTGCTCGACCCTGCGGCGCGTTTCGGCACCCAGGAGGCGCTCGCCGCGAAGACCGACCCTGCGCTCTTCGTGCAGTACCTGTTCGAGAACGGCTACGCGCCCGTGCCCGCGAACCAGCCCATGTTCGGCCGCCAGCCTCAGCAGGTGCTGCCGCCGACGCTGAAGGCGCTCGTGCTCGGCGCCATTCCCTTCCCCGCGTCGCTCAAGGGCATCACCACCGAAGACGAGTTCCTCTCGCGCCTCGGCTACTACCTGGGCGAGTACCGCACGAACAACCCGGCGCTGTTCCAGGGCTACCAGCTCTCGTTCAACCCACAGGCGCTGTCGGGTGAAATCTTCGAGAAGATCGTCAAGCCCGCGCGCGAGGCCGGAGCCCTCTTCAAGCAGTACCCGACCCTCACGCGGCTCTACACGACGCTCTCGCCGCAAGACATGACCCGCGACCCGGTGTTCTCGTACAACACCTCGCTGCCCGAGGTGCCGCGCGACCACAACGCGACGTACGAGGTGAACTGCGGCGTCGCTGGCAGCACCTTCACCTCGCCCGGCCGCCTCGTCACCGAGCAGGGCTGGACCATCAAGTACCCCGAAGGTCAGGGCGCGGCTCCCGAGCGCGCGCTGGCGACGGGCCCGGCCTCGCTGCGCATCGAGACGCTCGCCGAAGAGGGCGCTCCCGTCGTCGACCTCGACAACTCGCTGCCGATTCGCAAGCTCGAGGGCTGCGGTGGCTGCTCGGCCGTCGACCCGCTCGGCCTCGGCCTGCTCGCGATGGTGGCGTTCCTGCGCCGTCGTCGCGCACACTGACGCGCATGCGTCTGCGACCCGTCCTCCCGCTGGCGGCCATGCTCCTGGTGGCTGCCTGTGGCCCTCCGAACCCGAACCCCGACGGCGGCACGCTGCCCGACGGAGGTGAGCTGGTCGCCGCCCTCGAGCTCGGTACCACCGACTCGTCGGGCGGCTTCGTGCCGCTCACCGGTGAGGTCAACGCGACGCCCGGCTCGCAGGGCGGCTTCCACATCAACGTGCTCTACAAGCTGCCCGAAGGTGGCGTGGGCACGGTGACGTTCGAGCACCGCGTCGTGCGCGCCGCCGACGACAAGCTCGTCAGCCTCGGCTCACGGGAGTGGGACCTGGGCCTCTTCAAGGTGAACAGCTGGTCGAGCCCCAACCCCGTCAACGTCTTCATCTGCCCAACGCCCGTGGGCATCGACGTCATCGGCAAAGAGCTGCTCTTCACCGTGAAGGCCAAAGACAGCACCGGCAAGACGCTCGCGTCGGGCACCGCACGAGCGACGTTCCGCTGCGGACCCAATGGCGGCGCCTTCTGCGATTCGATTTGCAAAGGCTGAACAGGCTATAGGCTGCCACTCCCGCAGTTCTGGCATTCGCTGTGCTGAGGACCCCCGCAATGAACCGACTGATTGCCACTGCAGTGGCAGTGCTGCTCACCGCCTGCCCGCCGCCTCCTGCCAAACCCCTCGAGTGGCAGACGTTGGCCACCGGCCTCGACGAAGCCCTCATGGGCGTCGACGGCACCTCTGACAGAGATGTCTGGGCTGTCGGAGCCGACCAGGGCCAGGGCCCGCTCGTGCTGCACTTCGACGGCACCACCTTCACCCGCGTTCCGACGCCGGGCCTCACCGGGCACCTCTGGTGGGTGCACGCGTTCGCGACGGGCCACGTGATGATGTCGGGCGCCTCGAGCGTGGTGCTCGAATACAAAGACGGCGTGCTGACGCGGCACTCGACGCCGGGGCTCGCGCGGCAGACGGTGTTTGGCTTGTGGGGCAGCGCGCCGAACGACGTCTACGCCGTCGGCAGCAACACCTCGGGCCGCAGCGGCTTCATCTGGCACTTCGATGGCACCACGTGGAGCTCCGTTCCGCTGCCCGCCGATTTGCCGCGCCGCAACGGCGAGGTGCCGGGCCTCTTCAAGGTGTGGGGCAACAGCACGGGAGACGTCTACTTCGTCGGCTCCGACGGCCTCGCGCTGGTGCGTGGCACTGACGGAGCGCTCCGCCGCCTCGAGACTGGCAGCAGCGAGACGCTCTTCACCGTCGCGGGCAACTCGAAAGACGTCTTCGCGGTCGGTGGTGGCCGCATGGCCGCGCTGCTCGAGAAGAGCGGCGACGCGTTCACCGCGCCCACCGTCGAAGGCACCGGCGCGCTGCTCCAGGGCGTGGCCAGCAACGGCACGGTCACGTTCGCGACCGGCGAAGGTGGCGCCGTCTTCGAGCGGAAGAATGGCGCGTGGGCGAAGGTGACGACGGGCCAGGCGAAAGACGTCGAGTCGCTGCACGCCGTGTACGTCGACCCGGAAGGTGGCGTGTGGGCGGTCGGCGGCAGCGTCATCAGCGATTTGAAGAAGGGCGCGCTCGTGCACCTCGGCACGCCCGGCCGGCCGACGTACGTGCAGCCCGAGAAGCCGACGCCGCCCGCCGTCGTCTGCCCCGAGAAAGACGTCGACCCCGCGCCCACCGCGTCGGTCGCGCGCCGCTGGAACGAGCAGCTCATGTCGGCCATTCGCCGCGACCTGCCCCGCCCCACCGTGCACGCGCGCAACCTCTTCCACGTCAGCGCCGCCATGTGGGACGCGTGGGCTGCGTACAGCACGACCGCGAACGCCGTCTTCGTTCCCGGCCGCGTCACCGCCACCGACGTCGCCGCCGCGCGCAACGAGGCCGTCAGCTACGCCGCCTTCCGCGTGCTCGACCACCGCTACAAGAACGCCATCGGCGGCAAGGTGTCGCAGGCCTGCTTCCGCGCGTTGCTCACCAGGCAGGGCTACGACCCGAACGACGACGTCACCACCGGAGACTCGCCGCGCGCCGTGGGCAACCGCATCGCGAAGGCCATCATCGAGGCGCACGTCAACGACGGCTCGAACGAGGCGAACAACTACGCCGACACCACCATGTTCCGCGCCGTCAACATGCCGATCGCGGTGGAGTCGGCGACGCGCAGCCCGGCCTCCGACATCGACCAGTGGCAGCCGCTCGACCTCGCCATCGCGGCCACGCAGAACGGCATTCCGCTGGCGGCCGGCATTCAGGGCTACATCGGCGCGCAGTGGCGTGACGTGAAGCCGTTCGCGATGGTTCGCGCGACGCCGACCTCGCTCTACGGAGACGTCGGCGCTCCCCCGCGCATCACGCCGGCCACGATGGAGTGGGCCGTCGACATCATTCGCAAGTCGTCGAAGCTGACGGTGGACCTCGCCGAGATGAAAGACATCTCGCCCGGCAAGTACGGCAACAACCCGCTGGGCAGCAACGCGGGCACTGGCCACCCCGTGAACCCCGTCACCGGTCAGCCCTATGCAGCTCACGTCGTGCCGCTCGGTGACTTCGCGCGCGTGCTCGCCGAGTTCTGGGCCGACGGCCCCAAGTCCGAGACGCCGCCCGGCCACTGGAACGTGCTCGCCAACCAGGCGTCGGACCACCCGATGTTCACGCGCCAGTGGAAGGGCACCGGGCCGGCGCTCGACAAGCTGGAGTGGGACGTGCGCCTCTACCTCGCGCTCAACGGCGCCGTGCACGACGCCGCCATCGCCGCCTGGGAGGCCAAGCGCGCCTTCACCTGCAGCCGGCCCATCACCATCATTCGCTCCGCCGCGGCGAAGGGGCAGTCATCGAACCCGTCGCTGCCGACGTACCATGTCGACGGCTTGCCGCTGGAGCCCGGTCTCATCGAGCTCATCACCGCCGAGTCGTCGCGGCCGGGAGAGCGGCACGCGCACCTCGCCGGCTTCGTCGGAGAGCTCGCCATCAAGGCCTGGCGCGGAGAGCCCGGCGACTTCAAGCACCAGCTCTCGGGCGTCGGCTGGGTGCGCGCCGCCGAGTGGGTGCCGTACCAGAAGCGCAACTTCGTCACGCCCGCGTTCCCCGGCTTCATCTCGGGGCACTCCACGTTCAGCCGCGCCGCTGCCGAGGTGCTCACGCTCGCGACCGGCACTGAAATCGTCCCCGGCGGGCTCGGCGAGGCCACCATCGCGAAGGACGTCTCGCTCACCTTCGAGCAGGGCCCCAGCGTCACGCTCAAGCTGCAGTGGGCCAGCTGGTACGACGCGGCTGATCAGGCCGGCCAGTCGCGCCTGTGGGGCGGCATTCACATCGAGCCCGACGACTTCGTGGGCCGCCGTGTGGGCGCCGACATCGGCAAGAAGGCCTTCGAGAAGGCGCAGACGTTCTTTCCGTAGAGGGTGATGCGGCTGTAACATTCCGCGCATGCCCGACACGCCCGGACTGAACCACTCCGCTGTGGAGGCGCTCGTTCGACGCGCCGTCGAGGCCGAGCTCGAGCGCCGCAACCGAAAGCTGCTCTCGCTCGCTGCGGTCGTGCTCGCCGTGGTGGGCCTCGCCACGGCGTGGCGTTCGTTCGCGCAGGCCTCGTGCGCGCAGACGCTGCCTTCGCCGCTCGTCACCTTTTGTCCTGACGCGCCGGCCTACGCGGCCGACGTCAACGGCAACTTCGGCGCGCTGGCCACCACGCTGCAGAACCGCACGGGCCCGCTCACGGTGGCGGGCAACGGCATCACCACCTCGGGCGTGACGGTCGCGGCGACGGGCAGGCGCGGCTCCTTCGATGGCACCGAGCTGGTGTTGGACAACGCGGCGAGGCGTGGCTCGGCGCCCGACGGCGGCACTCGGCGCGCGCTGGTGCACGACCTGCCCGACACGCTCACCATCAACTACGGCGGCGACTACACGAACGGCGTCGCGGTGAGCTCGGCGTTCGCGGTCTACGGCTCACAGACCGTCACCGGCACCATCACGCAGGGCTGCCCGTCGACGTACCCGATTGGCGGCGGCGCGGTGACGATGGTCGACATGGGCGTGTACTGCATCACGCAGGCGGCGCCGGCCGGCATGGCTCGAAACGCGGTGAGCTGGATCGAAGCGAACGAGTTCTGCGTCTCGCGCGGCCTGCGCATGTGCAACCTGGCCGAGGTGAGCGCGGCGGCGAGGCTGCGGCGCATCACGGTGTACCCGTTCGCGGGCGGCACGCGCGACACGTGGACGTGGGTGAACCAGACGACGACTGACAACAACAACAGCGGCTTCGGCGGCTGCCACGTGAAGCTCAACGACGACCACCCGGGCTACCAGCTCGGCGAGAGCAACTGCGCCATCGACGCGTTCAGCCGTCAAACCTCCATCGAAGGTTCCTGCTGTTTCTGAAAGGCCCGCCCTTGTCTTCCATTCCCTCGTCGTCACTCATTGCCCTGCTCCGTCAGGACGTCACGGCCGAAGCCCTCGCTGCCGAACACGGCCTGTCGGTCGCCGAAGTGAAACGGCTCGAGCGCGCGTACCTCGATGGGCTCGACGCGGGCTCCCGTCGGCGCGGCAGCACGCTGCGCAGGCTCGCCACGGTTGGCATCGTCTTCGCCGTCGGGCTCACCGCGCGGCAGGCGCTGTCGGGCACCTGCGCGACGCCCGGCTCCTTCTCGGGCCTGGGCCTCAACTTCTTCTGTGCCGACGACCCGGCGCTCGCGAGCGAGGTGAACGCGAACACGCAACAGCTGGCCCGCCTCGTCGAGGCGAAGGTCGGTGCGCTCGGGCCCGCGAGCACGGGGAACGGAAACGTCGCGGCGTCGTCGGTGAGCGCAACCCGAGGCAGCGTCTCGTTCTTCACGCCGCCCTACGCAGTCTGGACTGGCAACACCGGAGACATCGGCGCAGGCGGAGCGACCATTCTCAACGACAACGACGCGTTCAGGGCGCTGATGGTGGTGGGCAACACCTCGGCGGGCGGTGCGCGGCGTCAGGTGAAGGTGTTCGACGACCTCACCGTCATCGGCCGCCTCAACGTTCAGGAGAAGCAGTGCCACACCATCGCCAACACCTGCCAGGCCACGGGAACCCTCGAGTTCCTCGACCGGCAGTCCATGATGTGCCCGACCGACGAGGTGCTGCAGGGCCTCTCCGCCACCAACTGCGGCGGTACCGTGCGCATCGCCATCACCTGCTGCAAATACTAGCGGTCGTTCCACCGCTGGGTGGCGACGTCGTAGGTCAGCTTGCGCGCCTCGTCGGGCTTCACTGAGCCACGCCACTGCGGTGAGAGGCTGCCGTTCCCCAGGCGCACCACCACCGTGTACACGCCCGACGGCACGCGGCTGCTGAGCGGCGGAGCGTCTTCGAGGTTCTTGCCGCCACGCACCACCACCTTCGCGCCCGAGTCGTCGCCGATGAGCGAGATGCGAATGGTGCCCACGCCGTCGGCGATGACGTCGTCGGGCACAGCGGGCTTCACCACCTCGGCCGGCTTCACGGGCTCGACCGGCTTCTCGACCTTCGGCTTCACGACGGCCACGACGGGCTGCTTCTTCGGCTCGACCTTCGTCGGCACGGTGAGGTCGAGGTCGGGCGGGTCTTCGACGACGGGTGGCGGCGGCGGCTTCACGACGACGACGGGCCTCGGCTGCGTCTTCGGCGGCTCGACCCTGGTTGGCGTCACCTCGACGGTGGTCGGCTCGATGGTGATGTCGGGCTCGGCCGGTCTTCCGACGAGCAGCAGCGTGCCGAAGATGCCGATGATGACGGCCGCGGCGAAGGCGACGCCGAGGAAGAGCCGCTTCGAGCTGGGCTGGGGCTTGGCGGCCGGCACGCGCTCGGTGTTGTGCTTGTTGGGCGCGCTGGAGGCGGGCGAGAGGCCGGTCGTCGACGCTCCCGAGAACGGCAGCTGCGTGAGGTTCGACTTCAGGTACACGTCTGACGGCGGCGCGGTGATGGCGGGGAACGCCGACGAGCGCGTGCCACCCGTCGCGGTGATTTCGCCGTCGGGGTCGACGTAGCCGAGCAGCGCCGACTGGCCGACGCGGAAGCCGGCGTCGAAGGCGGCCTTCTCGAGCGCCTCACGCAGCTCGCGTGCCGTCTGAAAGCGCTCCTCGGGCTTGAGCATGAGCGCGCGGCGCACCACGTCGTAGAAGGGCTCGGACAAGCCGGGGAAGACGACGTCGAGGTCTTGCCACTGGCCGCGCACCAGCGCCGCGTGCCGCTCTCCATGCGTCTTGTGGTCGTCGAAGGGCGTCGAGCCCGAGGCCAGCTTGTAGAGCGTGACGCCGAGCGAGAAGAGGTCGCTGCGCCCGTCGAGCCGTTTGCCCATGGCCTGCTCGGGCGAGAAGTAGCCGGCCTTGCCCTTGGTGACGCCGGGCATCGTGAGGTTGCGGTTGGTGGCGGCCTTGGCGATGCCGAAGTCGATGAGCTTGAGCCCGCCGGTCGCCGAGAGCAGCAGGTTGTGTGGAGACACGTCGCGGTGCACGAGGCCCACCGTGCCGCCTTCGGTCTTGAGCGCGTGCACGGCCTCGAGGGCGCTCGCCGTCCAGATGCCGATGGCGAAGAGGGCCTCGTCGGCGAAGCGCTCGTTGTTCTCACGCAGGGTGCGGTTGATGGTGGCGAGCGTCTCGCCGGGCACCAGCTCCATGGCCATGTAGAGCAGGCCGTCGTCGCTCTCACCGACGTCGTAGATCTGCGCGATGTTCGGGTGGCTCAGCGTGCAGGCGGTGCGGGCCTCGTCGAGGAACATCTCTCGAAAGTCCTGCGACTCGGAGTACTCGGGGCGAATCACCTTCACGGCGACGGGGCGGCTGATGCCCTTGGTGAGCTCCTGCTCGGCCCGATAGACCTCGGCCATGCCGCCCTGCGCGAGCAGGCGGCTGATGGTGTAGCGGCCGACTCTGGTGCCTGCTTCGAGTGCCACGGGAGCGCTGCGCCGTAGCATAGCCCCGGCGAGCACCTCAGCAGGATCCAGCCCCCGCGATTCAGGCCGGGCCGCAGGCGAGCGGCCGCACGTCACGCCCGAAACGAACGAACATCTTCCGCGCCTCGACGGTCTCGATCTGCCCCTGCCCGAAGCGGGCGTGCACGACCCACTCGCCGACGGTGTAGCGCTCGGTCGCCACGTACCGGCGAACGGGGCCCTTCGGCACGGGGCGCTTCTCTTCGTCCTGCCAGGGCGCGGCCCACTGGGGCCGGTGGCTCAACACCACACGACGCAGCGAAGGGTCTCGCCGGTCCCACGCGGCGCGCGCGAACGTGCGCTCCTCGTCGGCGCTGAACTGGCCACCGTCATCGGCGGCGAGGGGCCTCAAGCCCAACGGCTGCTCGACGGCCCAGTGGACGACGGGGTGAAAAGAGCGGGGAGCCGTCATCGCGCCAAAGGCTCCGAAGAGGCCGCGCTGGCCCTGCACCCGAACGTGCTCCGCGAGCGCCGCGCGCCCGTGCTCGAGCAACCAATCGGCGAAGACGGCAGCCGACGCGGCGTCGGGCTTCTCGAGAAAGGCGCGCTCGGCTTCGCTCGGCGCCGCGGCCGACGACGCGAGTTCCCGCGACACCACGTCGAGCCACAGCGCAGGCAGCACGCGGTTTCCGCCCAGGTGCAGCGCGGCGTTGTTGAAGACCATGCCCGAGCCGAGCCCGAGGAACTCGGCGGCAGGGCCTCCGAGCTGGCTGTTCCGTTGATGGGCGAGGTCGTCGAAGTCGGCCGTGAGCGCGCCCGAGTCCCAGAGCGCCGTGAGCCTCGCGCCGACCTCGGCTGCCAGCGGCGTGTCGTCCTGCTCGATGCGGCCGTAGCGGTCGTACAGCCCCAACACTGGAGGCGTCAGCGGAAACCACCGGCCGCCCACCTCTTCGAGCAACAGCATCGAGCACCACCGGTCGTCACCGGTGGCCCACGTCGTCGGCAGACCGCTCAACGAACAACGAAGGTCGAACACGCCCATGTTCGAGTGCAGCGCTGGTCAGTTCACGCAGACGGGCCGCATGCCGCAGCCCGCAGGCGCGGTCGTCGCCCACTTCGTGACGTTGCAGCTGCCCTGCATGGGAATCGGGGCGATGTCGGAGAACGAGTTGCTCGGCGAGAGGTCGGGGCCGGGCTCATCCGACGTCCACCCCGAGACGATGCCGGCGCCGATGAGATGGCGAAAGGTGCTGTTCTTCACGAAGGCCTCACCCGGCCGCCAATCGATGATGAGCAGGCCACCGATGTTGGTGCCGGGGCCGCAGCCGAAGCCGGTGGTGCCGCTGAAGCCGGCCGCGTACTCGATGGTGACGTTCTCCATCACGTTGCCGGCGGCGGGAGCGTTCGACATGTAGATGCCCTTCCAGTCACCGGCGGCGGGCGTCGAGGCAGCCGAGGTCAGCAGAATCGGCGCGTCGGCCGTGCCCTTCGCGACGAGTCGAACGGGCGCGCCAGAGCCCTTGTCGCCCAGCACGAGCCCCATGCTGCCAGCGCCCTGCTTCTCGAACTTCATCGTCACGCCAGGCTCGATGGTGAGCGTCAACGTCGACTTGCCGAGGTCGTACATGAGGAACTCGCCGTTGAAGACGTAGGGCAGCCCGCGGTTGGGGAACGTCTCGTCGATGTCGAGGCGCGTGACGGAGCGGATGTAGATGGCGTCGCGCTTGTTGCCCGTCAGCACGCTGCCTTTGGGAATGGTGCCAACGCCGCCGGGCTGAATGTCGAGCGGGAAGCCGGTGAGGAAGCGCGGGTCGGGCTCGGTCTCGGCGCCGCTGCCGCTGATGAAGAGCTGCTCGGAGTCACTGGTGAAGGCCGAGTAGCCACGCAGCGTGATGCCGTTGCTGCCCGAGTCGCGAATGACGACGTACTTCGTGCGCACCTTCTGCTGCAGCGGCTTCGCCTGCGTGCCGCGCGCCTCGATGACGGCGTTGGTCGAGTTCGCGACGCTGCTGCCGCCGCTCGAGAGCGCGGTGTACGAGAGGTCGAGGGCGCCGGTCTCTTGAACGAAGAGGCTCACCCAGCGCTCGCCCGCGTTCTCGGAGCGGAACACGACGGGCTGCAACTTCGTGCCGTCGAAGGTGCCGGCTGCCGTGAGCTTGCCCGGCTTGTTGGTGGAGCCGCTGTTGCCCACCGAGACGACGGCGCCCTTCTTCATCACCACGATGGCGCAGGCCTCGATGGTGACGTTCGCCTCGATGCGCAGCGTGTCGACGACGTGCGGGCTGGCGGCCGCCGTCCACGTCTCGTCGGCGGTGATGTTCGCCGTGTGTTGAGTGCCCGCTCCAGTCACGGCCGGGCAGTCACCGCGCGCGACGACCTCGTCGGGCGTGATGGTGCGCATGGGGCCGGGGCACGCGAGGAGCGGAACGACGACGAGACAGCCGAGCAGTTTGTGCATGGGGACTCCTGAAGACGCACGAGCCAGCGTTCGCGGGACTCGCACACGCTCATACGCCGTCACCGCCTCGACGACCACGACGCCGACTACAGGCCCAACAACCGCAGCGCGTTGGTGCGCACCACGCGGTCGTAGAGGTCGGCAGGAACATCACCCTGCCCTTTGCAGGCCGAGACGGTCGGCGACTTCAGGTCGAGGCCGCGCAGCGCCACGGTGCCCGAGCAGGTGTCTCGAAACGTCTGCTCCTCGCCGAGCTTGCCGGTGAAGAGGTGGTTCCACGACGCGAGGGTGGCCGGCAGACACGCCGCGCCAATGTCAGCGTCGGAGCCCCAGACGAGCTGGTCTGGGTACTTCGCCATCAACGCCCGCGCCCTGCAGCCCGCCGTCGAGAGGTCCTTGATGGCGGCGGCCGTGTCGAGGGTGAGCCCCGCGTCGAGCAGCGCGGTGAGCGCCTCGGTGTCGTTGGTGAAGAACCCGAGGTGCGCGATGACGATGCGGCGCGCGGCCTCTCTCGACAGCGACGCCTTCGCCCACGCGGCGAACGCGAGCAGCTGGCCCTTCGTCACGTCGGCGCAGCTGCGCACGCTCTGAATCGTCGGGTCGAAGCACGTCTCGGGAGCACCGCTCCAATCGCGCATGTGCGTGAGCCACACCGCCTTCTTCGTCTCGACGACGTACTTCACGAGCGCCTGGTAGTCGGGCTCGAAGCCGGGGAAACGGGCGCCCATCGTCGAGAGGCACTGGCCGTTCGGGTTCGCGTCTGCGGTGACTGAGGAGCAGGTGCCGTTGAGCCGGTTCCACGCGCCGAGCCAGTGCAGCGCGTCGCCCTGCGCGGCGTTGTGCGCGTACGTCTTGCCGGTGTGGTCCTTGAAACCCCTCGCGCCCAGGCCCAGCTGCGCGTCGACGTCGGCCTGACAGCGGGTGAGCCAGGTCGGGCCCCAACGCTCCTCGCTCCAGCAGGGCAGTGACGAGAACCACGCCACCGTCGGCGTCTTCGTCGCGTGCAGCCTCACCGTCTCGTTCTGCCGGGGAATGAAGGCCTGCGCCTCGGGCAACCCGCCCAGCTTCTGGAGCACCGAAAAGTGCTGCAGCGAGAGCAGCACGCCGCCGACGTCGCTGCGGTCGCCCATCGCTGCGTTCCACCGGCTCAAGTCGCAGCAGGGAACGCCGTCACACGTGGTGGTGGGGAAGCAGTGCAGGTGCAGGTCGATGCCACCCGGCGGCGGCGCGGGAGGCGCGGGGCTGCACGCGAAGAACAGGACCAGCAGCAGGACACGTCGCATGTACGCATCGTCTCACGGCCAGACGTGTGGCGCAGGAGAGGATGCGAGTCGGCTGCCCCGGTTGCATCGTTCTCAGAGGCGCTGCGGCTCACGCGCCTGTTCGAGCAGCCACGGGTTCGACGGGAGCAGCTCGAGTCGCGAGCCCCACGCGGCTGAGAGCGCCTTCGTCTCGTCCTCATTCGGCAGCGCGTTCGGCCGGTGCAGCGGCGTGACGTGGAGCGGCGCCACCTCGAGCCGCTCGAGGCCTGGCACCATCGCGAGCGCCTGCAAGCCCTGCTTCGGGTCGTCACCTTTGTCGAGCTGGAGCGCAGAGAACGCGCAGCACACCCTCCACCCTGTCGCCGTTCGTTCGAGCCGCACGTGTCTGTCGAGGTTCACGCGCTCGAGCGTCGACGTCGTCCACACCGGCAGGCACTGCTGAACGACGGGGGCGTACTGGCGGGTGCTGAGGTTCAACACGCGCACCCGGCCGAGCACGCGCGACGCCGCTTCGAGCGCTGCTGCCTGCGGGTTGCCCAGGTCGAGCGTGTCGATGTTGAGCCCCTCGAGTCGATCAGGCGGAGGCGGCGCCGAGAGCGCGAGGAACTGGAGCTTCGGGTGGCGAGCCAGCAGCCCCGCGGGCCATGACTGATACGCGTTGCCCTGCACTGACAGCCGCTTCAGCGGCGGCAGACTCATGAGCCAGTCGATGTTCAGCGACGGTTGGTAATAGGAGAGGGAGAGCGACTCGAGCTTCACGAAGTGCGTGAAGGCGTCGCCGACGAGGACCCCACCCGAGACCGTGACCGACAGCGCCGTCAGGTCAGGAAACTGAACGGCCAGCGCAGCCGACGAGAACGTCTCTTCACGATGGAACGACATCGACACGTCTCGCCAGGGTCGTGGCGCGGAGCCGAGCTTCTCGCGGGTCTCGCGGTCGAGGGTCGCGACGCGACGTATGCGCGACATCACCGGGGCGTCGACGAGCGCGTTCAGCTGTTTGGCAGAGACGCCATTGGGCAACAGCATGCCTTCGACGGTGGCCCACGCCGGAGAGCCGATGACCGTCTTCGTGCTGCGAGACGAGAGCCGGACGACGGAGGGGAAGCCGCGGTGCACGAAGCACTCTCCGCCTGACGAGAGCGGCAGGTTCCACGCGGCGACGCGAAGGTGGTCGCGGTACAGCGCCTGCTCGCGCGCCAGCATCTCGAGTGAGCCCTGCCCTGCCGCGCGCCGCACCTGCAGCGAGATGAACTCACCGCGCTCGTCACCCCGCTCGGTGAGCGTGTCGGCGAAGACGAGCCTCGGCCCGTCGTCGTCGGGGTTGGCGTAGATGGCGGCGAGCAGCCCGTCGTCGCTCTGCTTCGCGCGCTTCGTGTCACTCGCCTTCGAGGCGGTCGCGCGCAACTCGACGTCGTAGCCCTGCTCGAGCTCATCGAGCCGCTTCGCATCGGCGTCAGAGAGCACCGGCTCCTTCAGCGACGTCATCGCCTCGGAGGCCTTCGCGCAGTGGCCAGCGACGACCTCGCCCATGGCCGAGTTGACGATGGCCTTGTACCGACTCGACAAGCTCGTGAGCCCGTCACGCGCTCGCACGTCACCCGAGCTCTTCAGCGCCTCGATGCAGGCCTTGAAGAACGGCAGCGTCGTCGTCGCGCTTCGCCCCGGCTTCTCGAGCAGCGAGAGCACTCCCGTGACGACGCGCGGATCTTTCCACGCTGAGAGCAGCTTCACGCGCTCGGCGGCGGGGCCCGACTTCACCGCAGGCACGATGGCGGCGAACAGCCGTGGCAGGTCGAGCGGGTCGTGTTGCGCTTCGAGCTCGAGCCACGCCTCGGTGTCGGCGCCCTTGCCACCGGCCCCAACGAGCGGGCGATTCTCGCTCGCCTGGAGCCGCGCCGTCGCCCACTCAGCGAGCCGGGCCCAGCGTGGGTGCTTCGTCTTCTGGTGCCGCGTCGTCGCTTCGCGAAGGACCTTCAGGTCATCGGCCATGAGGGCGAGCAGACTAGCGCTCGGCTAGGTTTCTTCGAGATGAGTCCAGGGACGGCAGAGGCGCTTCGGGTCGGTCGCGAGCACTTCAACGCACGGCGCTTCTTCGAGGCACACGAGGCGTGGGAGACCGCGTGGCGGCGCGAGGCGGGGCTCGACCGCTCGTTGTTGCAGGCGCTCATCATGGTCGCGGCCGGCTGCGTGAAGGCGACGCGCGGTGAGCCACGCGGCACCGTGAAGCTGATGACCTCGGCCGCCGAGCTGCTGCCAGCCTTTCACGACGAAGCCGGGCTGAACCTCGAGGCGTTCGGAATGTCGGTGCGGCAGGCCGTGACGGCGGCGGAAGCGTGGAACGCCGGTGGCGCGGCGCTGGTGCCGACGTTCACCCTCGACGCTTCGTGAGGAGCAGCAGGAGCACCGCGACTCCAGCGAGCGCCCCAGCATCGGTGCTGCAGCCACAGCCGACCGCATAGTCAGTCGGGCCGGGAGCGCTTCCGGCATCACCTGGCGCGCCAGCATCGAGCGTTCCTCCATCGAGACGACCGGCGTCGAAGGTACCCGCATCGGCGCTTCCTGCGTCGGTGGGCGTGCCCGCGTCAGCAACTCCGGCGTCGGCGATTCCTGCGTCGACCGGCCCTGCGTCAGCGACACCTGCGTCCGTGAGCGTGGGCGGGCCTGCGTCCACGCCCGCGTCGGTGCCGGCATCGGCAGGCACCACCGTCACCACCTGCGTCGTCTCGACGAGGTCGTCGGACTCGAGCCTGACGGACACACTGAGCGAATCGGCGCGCAGGAAGAGACTTCGCGTCGAGGCGCCGGGCGCGAACTGAAGCGAACCGGGCAAGCGCACGAGGCACCGGCTGTCACTGAAGGCCGCTCCGCCATCGACGTTGACGACGACCCTCGTCAGCGTCCCGACTGGAGCCGGCGCCGCAGAGAACGAAGAGAGCGTGCGTATGACGACGGGCTCGCAGGCCTGATGCGTGAGCACGGTGGGAGTGAGGTCGGCCCGGCTCGCGATGGGTGACGAAGACGCGGCGAAGTCGTCGTAGTCCATGACGCCCGTCCACTCCGACTCGCCGTAGACCGGCCCGACGAGAATGTTCGAGAACCGGGTGTCGGTGTGGTCGTACTGCTGCCTCGCGCGCTCGAAGCCATCGATGGCGTAGCTACAGGTCGCCGCGACGGTGCCCACGTTCACGAGCGCGAGCTCGACGAGATGAAACCGATTGTCCTGCGGCACGGTCGTCACCGACGGAGGGCTGAAGAACATGCCGTTGCGGTCGAAGCACACCAGGCGCACCTCGTTCGTCGCCGGGTTCCACTTCGTCTCTGCGAGCGTGCCGATGGTGGTCGAGCCCTGGGTCATCAGAAAGCTGAGCGCTCCGGTCACGCCGTTCGACGCGCTCACGCGCCACCACACGCGCGTGTATTGATTGCCGCTGCCAGTGATGTTCCGGCCCAGCACCACCTGCGAATCGACGCCCGCGTCACCATGACTGTCGATGGCACGCAGGCCGAGCGCGCCACGCTTCACCGCCGCGACCTCGGTCACCATCTGCTGGTTCGGGTACTGCAGCCCGATGAAGTCCCACACACCGGCGGGCACATCGGTCTGAAAGCGCGTGCCCTCGAAGCCGTCGGTGAAGGTGGCCTGCGCCGCAGCGACGTCAGCGAGGAGCAGCGCTGCGAGCAGCAGCCACCGAAGCGAGGGCACGCCCCTTCATACGCCGTCTCAGGGCGCCTGCGGAGGCGGCGGACCCATGCGGCCACCACCGGGTCCAGGCATCTCGGCCTGCAGCTTCTCCCACGCCTCGGGGCCGACCAGCTTGCGCACCTTGAGCATCAACCCGACGCGGTTCTTCCGCACGGCGAGCTCGGCCTTCGAGATGAGCTCGAGCTTCTGCATCACCTTCGCCTCGTCGGGCTTCGGCTCGACCAGCACGCGCTCGAGTTCGAGCTGCGCGCGTTTGTGGTCAGCCTCGAGCGTGATGAGCGCCTCGTTCGCGTCGAGTGACGCCTCACGCACCTGCTTCGTCACCTCGGGGGAAAGGCCCAACTTCGCGGCGACGGGCGGAGGAATACCCATGGGGCCGTGCATGCCGGGACCTCCGAAGCCGGGGCCGCCGGGGCCACCCATGCCAGGGCCGTGGCCACCGTGCATGCCGGGCGGTGGACCTCCAGGACCTCCGGGACCTCCAGGACCTCCGGGACCTCCCGGTCCTCCGGGGCCGGGTTGCGCAAACGCGAGGGACGCAGCGAGCAACGAAGCAGCAGGCAGGAAACGGTTCATGTCAGTTCTCCAGGGTGAGGGTGGTGGACGACGGCGCGAGCCACTGTGGCAACGCTCCGAAGGCGGCGTAGGTGGCGTCACTGGTGGTGACGTCACGGTGAAGGTCGTGCTCCAGCTGCTGCGACAACGAGACGAGCGCGTTCCATTCGCGGTCGTGGTCTGCGGGAGCCGCGACGACGAGCTCGGTCTCGACGCGCGGCGCAGGCGTGGGCTGGGCCATGACGGGCTGGTCGCGCACGGGCGAAGGCCGCAGCACGGCGAACGCCGAGACCCCGACGACGGCGAACAAGACCGTGAGCCCGCGAAACAACACCACGCGACGACGCAGGCGCGTGCGGAGCCGGGGCTCGAGGTGCCGTGCGGCCTTCGCGGCGAGGTGGTCGCGAGAGAACCCGTCGCACGTGGCGCAGGTCTGCAGGTGCGCCGCGGTCTCCGAGGTCGGCTCGTCTGCGCTCACGGCGTGCTGAACGTCATCGCAGGTCATCACGGCAGCTCCCTGTCAGGCAGAACGCCCTGCGCTCGCAGCGCCTTCACCGCGCGCTGCACGTGCACCCGAACGGTGCCGCGGTCGATGCTCATGGCCTCGGCCACCTCGTCGATGGAGAGCCCCTCGAGGTACCGCAGCGAGAACGCGGTGCTCTGCTTCGGAGACAACGCCTCGAGCGCGGCGGCCAGCTTCGCGCGGTGCTCGTTGCGTTCAGCATCGTCATCGGCGGACTCGACGACCTCGAGCTCGACGAGGAGCAGCTTCGAGAACGTGCTCCACAACCGACGCCGACGCAGGTGAGTCATGGCCCGGTGCACGACGATGCGTCGCAACCAACCCGGCGCCGACGCGGGGTCTTTCAACGTCGCGCGCTGCGACCACGCCTGAGTCATCGCCGCCTGGAACACGTCCTTCGCCTCTTCTGCGTCCCACACGAGCCGGCGAGCCAGCGCCTCGAGCCCGCGCCGCTGCGCAGACACGAGAGCTTCGAAGTCGAGAGCGACCTCAGGCACGGGCGGCATCATGGAAGACGCGCTGTCCACTCACCCGGGAAAGACGCACCAGGGCGTGGGCCGGCATACACGCACCACTTCAGGGGCCGATGAGCTCGACCGCGCAGTGCACGCTGCCGCCTCGTGGCGCGTAGGCCGAGACGTCGAGCCACACGGGAGCGAACCCAGCGTCTTCGAGCGTCGCGCTCACCGCGCGCTGCAGCGCCTGGCCTGGAGCGCCCGCATCAGGAGCGCCGAGGAGCAGCCGGTTGCCGAGGACGACCGCGTTGACGGGGTTGGGCACGAGCGGCTCGGCGAAGACACCGGCGTCGCTGCTGTGCGGAACGAAGACGACGGGCAGACGCAGCACCTCGAGCGGCGTGGGAGCGACGGCCGCGCGCAGCACTGCCTCTGCTTCGTCGAGGTGTCGTTGGCAGGCGCGATTGAACTCTGCGTGCACGGGAGCGACCGCGACCCCGAGCGACGTCGACGGCATCGCCACCCGAAGCGCCGCTCCACGCGACGGCAGCGGCAGCACGACATCGTCGACGTGCCCCGAGCCGAGCCACGCGGTGGGCACCAGCACCGCAGGCGTCTGCGCTCCCTGCGCCTCGAGCCACGCGAGCAACGCAGGCGAGACATCTCTTCCTGCCAGCACCCTTCCCTCGGGGAACGCGCCGTGCGGCGGCAGCACGTCGAGGTCGCCGCCGTAGTCGAAGCGCGAGTCTTCGAGCACACCTGTCGAGAGAAGCCCGACGTTCGACGGCAACCCGCGACCGTGCGACAGGTTCGAGAGCCCACGAAGACTCCCTGCGCGCGGCAGCCGCACCACCAGCGAGCGCCCACCCATGCTCGCGCCCTGAAACGCGTCCTGCACCCAGCGGTCGGCTCGTGCGAGGTCTCCGGGGAGCCGCCGAACGGGCAGCGGCGCCACTGCGCGCTCGACGCTCGAGGTGAACGAGGTGGTCGTTCCAAACGCCTCGTCCGTCACCTCGGTGACCCAGACCTCTCTCACCGGCTGGTCGACGTGCCGCAGCAACACTGGCGCCGAAGTGATGACGATGACGCCTGCATCGCCGAGCAGCACTTCACCAGGCGTTCGCCACGACGGGCTGCGCCCACGCACCACCTCGACGCCCAGGGTCGACTCCTCGAGCCGGCCGTTGCGCAAAGGCGACCAGCCTGCATCACCTCGTTGCCACAGCCGCACTTCACCTTCCGGCACACCGCGCAGCGACACGGGCCCGGGGCACGCGCTCACCGACAGCACGTCGTCATCATCACGCGACGGCGGCGACTGGAGCCCATCGATGCGACCATCACCGTCGTCGTCGTCGAGGTTCGCCGCGAGCGTCGAGGCGCCAGAGACGACACAGCGCGCAGGCTTCTCGGCGCACGCTCCCACCAGCAACGCGGCCAGCACCCACTTCGTCACGCGTGCAGGCCGACGACGTCACCGGGACCGCCAGGCAGGAACGCGTCGATGCCGAACATCTTGAGCGCGGTGAACACCACGTCACGGCTCTGCGGCGGGCGCGACATCGACATCAACCGTCCGTCTTCGCCGTTCATCGGCACGTTCTGGCCCATGTAGCCGGGGAAGCCGGCGCCCACGTTCGCGCTCGTCTCGAAGCCGCCCACCATGCGGTTCGGCGAGAGGAACGAGTTGCCGCCCGCGAAGATGACGCTGGTGGTGGGCCAGTGGTCGGTGCCGCCGGTGCGGTTCCAGGTGCGGCCGAACTCGCTCATCACCAGCACGAGCGTGTCATCGAGCACCGTCTTGCCGGGCGTGCTCGAGGGCGTGAGCGAGAGCTCTGCGAGGAAGCGGCCGACCTGCTCCATCGTCGCGCGCAGGTACGGGTAGTGCGACTCGGCGTCGTTGTGCGTGTCGAAGTAGATGCCCGCGGGGAACTTGAGGCTGACCGAGGTGGTGAGGTCGCTCTTGAGCAGCTTGAGCGCGAGCGTCGTCGTCTCGACCACCTCAGCGCCGCTGCTGGCCACCGAGGAGCCGAGGTTGAAGCCCATGAAGCCGTTCTCGCTCCAGAAGGGAAAGTTCGGGCCCATCTGGTTGATGTACTCGTAGCCGGGCGTGCGCTCGAGGCGGGCCACCACGTCTTTCGAGAGCAGCGTGCTGTAGTTCCGGTAGCTGTCGTGAATCGACTGGTAGAGCGCGTCGGTGCTCGCGCCCGTCTTCTTCGCCAGGCGCTGCGCACGTTCGGTGATGAAGCGCTCGAGCCTGGTCTGCACGACCTCGGGGCCATCGGCGCCGTCCCACGTCTTCGTCGGCCCGGCCGTACGCCCGCCCAGCCCGCCCCACGAGACCATGTTGCGCTCGCTGAAGAGCTTCCCTGCGCTGGCGACGTTGGCCATCGCGAGCGCCGCCGTCGCGGGAGGCAGGTTCACGCGCTCTCCCGTCGGTCCACCCAGCGTCACGTGCGGCAGCGCGCGGTCGGGGAAGCGGCCAAGCATCGCGTTGGCGACGAAGGCGTGCAGCGCGGGTGACTGAAAGCTCGGGCCGGCGATGCCGCACATCATCGAGATGGCGCCGCTGTCGTGCGCGGCCGTGCCCATGTCGACGCCGTGCAGCACCGACGCGTACCGCCAGAGCCGATAGTGCGCCCACGACCAGCCGAGCGCCGAGGTGCGCAGCCCCGAGCCGTCACCGAGCGCGACGCGTCGGTCTTTTCGGCCCGCGGTGAGCTCGGCCTCGTCCCACAGGCGCGCCATGCGCAGCGGGCGGTTCTGCCAGTTGGCGTCGTCGGCCGGCGTGCCGTCGAGGTTCTTCTGCACGTGCGCCGCGGTGTGGCTGTACGGCTCGGCGCCGCCGATGACGAGCCGGGGCGTCGGCATCAGCGCGTCGGTCTCACTCAGCTTGAGCGGGCAGAAGAGGAACTGGGGAATCCACCCGCCCGAGACGTAGAGCGTCAGCAGCTTGGTGGGGCCGCTCGTCGTCTGGGCGTGGGCCCGGCTGGCGTCGAGCAGGCCGAGGCGGTTGAGCAGCGCCAGCTGGCCGGCACCGAGGCCCAGCTTCAACAGGTCGCGTCGCGTCTTCTCGCGCATCGTCACGTCCTCAATACGTCATCCACAGCGGGTCTCTCACCATCGCGGCGCACACCGCGGTCCACGCGACGGCGCGGTTCGGCTCGTAGGTCTTGAAGAGCTCGAAGTACGCGTCGACGTCGGCGTCGGTCAGCTGCTGCGAGAGCAACAGCCTGCCGAGGTACCGGATGTTGTCGCGCACCTTCGGCGCCGCCGCCGCGCTCGTGTCGGTGACGGTCGCGAACTTGAGCACCTTGTTGCTCGCAGCCGGCGCCTGCACCGCAGCGCGGCAGTACACCTGCGACACGTTCACGAACGTCTGGATGAAGACTGGGTTCACGCTGTCGTTGCGGCGGCGGTTGTCGAGCCAATGCGGCCCGCCCATCGCCTCGAAGTTCTCGTCTCGCTTCCGGTAGACGTCGGTGTTGGGAATCTCGTCGGGCAACGAGAGGCCGAAGTCACTCATCGACGTCGCCGCGCCCGAGACGCCCAGCTGCGCTTCGAGCGTCTTGAGCATCTGCTCGGCGCTGAGCCGGCGCGCGACCGGGAGCGGACCCATGGGCGCCACGATGCCGGTGTCGGTGAGCCCTTCGATCCAGCACTTCAACGTCGCCATCGAGACCTGCGTCTTGCCGGCCTGCGCCTGCGCCGAGAACGAGGC